>JAHFQW010000043.1 GCA_023259115.1 archaeon | reverse complement strand
GGGGGTTTATGGGTTGTCGGAGAGGGGATGAGATTGGCAAGAAAGTGAGACTGCTATGTTCTGAAGGAGTTGACGTGGTTGAGGGGAGAGTGGATTTGGAGAAGTATTTTGTGGGAGTGTAGAGTATTTTAATACCTAACTTTGGATAATTTACTGCCGTATCTATAGATTGAATATAGGGTTATTCAAAGTCCTCTATAGAATTTACAAGCATATGTTTTTTAAAGAGATGGTTGTGTTTCTGTATTATGATTAAGACGTTTACAGGTATTGTTGAGAAGAAAGAATATTTAACTCCTAGTGTGCTATTTTTGTCTTTGAAGATACCAGAGGATTTTACGTTTATTGCGGGCCAGTTTGTGAATATTAAAATGATTCATGAGGGGCAGAGTAAGATGAGGTCGTATTCTATTTTGAATCCACCTACCCAGAGGGGGGTTTTGGAGTTGTGTGTTAAGATTGTGGAAGGGGGATTTGCGTCGGTAGTGTTTGCGCAAACAAAGATAGGTGATGTGTTTGAGATGAAAGGTCCATTTGGTCATTTTTTCTTACATTCGACGTTATCTGATGAGCATTGGTTTATTTGCGCGGGGACAGGGGTTGTGCCTTTTTATAGCATGCTTAAAGAACATTTGGCTGCATCATCGGGAATGAAGTTTCGTTTGATTTTTGGCACGAAGACTCAGCCGGATTTGTTATTCCATAGAGAGTTCTTATCGTGGGTTGAGAAATATCCTCATTTTACGTATGTACCTACATTGAGCCGTGAGAATTGGGAAGGGAAGTTGGGGCGAGTGCAAGAGCATTTAGGCGAGGATTTATCTCATAAGACGTTTTATATTTGCGGGCTAAAAGAGTTGGTGCTGGAAACAAAAGAGAAATTATTGTTAAGAGGCGTGAGCAGTATGCAGATTCACTTTGAGAGGTACAATTAGATTTTGGTCTAGGTGGTTGCATTATTATGGTGATATTTGAATGTGAGGTGGCTATATGAAATTACACGTTGTTGAAAATATATCAGGAAAAAGTTCATTATTAGTATTAGGTTTATGGGAAGATGATTTGTTATTTTATCGTGGTTTTTCTGAGGAGTTGAACTCTGAGATACAAGGATGCGTAAAATCGATGCGGTGTGTGTTTCATTTTGGGGATTCTCTTGTAACGAAGGTTACGGGTAAGCCGTATACGAAAGTTATGGTGATGGGCATGGGAAAGAAGCAGGATTTTACGCTTGAGAGGGTACGTAAAATGATGGGAAAGATTGTGAAGAGTGCACGAGGATTGAAGTTGTTTACATTAGAGATGACGATTGTTGAGATGCTGCGCGGTTTATTTTCTGATGAGGAATTAGGACGTGCTGCGGCGGAAGGTTGTGAACTTGCGAATTATGATTTTGTGAAGTATTTATCAACTGAGAAGAAAGAGAAGAAACGATTAGTGGAGGAGATTTCATTTGGCTGGCATGGGAAGAGTTCTGTGGCACTAGAGAGAGGGATAGGGCAGGGAAAAATTATTGCGAGTGCAACTAATTTTACTAAAGATTTAGTGAATGAGCCGGCGTCAGTTGCAACGCCTTCTTTTGTTGAGAAAGTAGCACGCGAGGTTGCTAAAAATAAGAAGTTGTCTTTGAGCGTTTTAAATAAAGAGGAGTTGGAACGCCAAGGTTTTGGGGCGATGGTAGGTGTTAGTCGAGGGAGCGCGCAGCCGCCAAAGCTATTGGTTTTGAAATATGAGCCTGTGAAAAGCGGGAAGTGTACGGCGTTGGTTGGCAAAGGTATCACATTTGATTCTGGCGGGTATAATTTAAAACCCACAGGTGGAATTGAGGATATGAAGTCGGATATGTCGGGTGCGGCGGCGGTACTGGCAACGTTGAGGGCGTGTGCGGAGTTAGGAATTCAGAGAAATGTGATTGGGGTGATGCCATTGTGTGAGAATATGATTGGGGGATGCGCACAGAAGCCTGGTGATATTGTGAAAGCGTTTAATGGAAAAACTATTGAGATTCGTAATACGGATGCAGAAGGCAGATTAATTTTGGCCGATGCGTTGTCATATACAGAAGCGAGGTATAAACCTGAGGTGATGGTTGATATTGCGACATTGACAGGGGCATGTGTGATTGCGTTGGGATATTATGCTTCAGGACTTGTGAGCAAAGATATTAATTTAATTTCCGGGCTTACTATTGCCGGGCAGAAGAGTGGAGATCGAGTGTGGGCGCTGCCATTTTATGAAGAATATCAGGATGCGATGGATGGAACTATTTCGGATTTACGAAATATGTCTTCGAAGGGGAAGGGTTATGAAGCGGGAGCGATTCATGGCGGGGTTTTTTTGAGCAAATTTGTGGATAAAGTGAAGTGGGCGCATATAGATATTGCGGGGCCGGCATTTTTAATGGAGGAGAGTGATTATTTGCAGAGAGGGGGAACGGGTGCGGGAGTTCGAGTGTTGACGTATTGGTTGATGGGGATGTGATTTTTAATTCAAACACACAATAATTATCCTAAAAATTCCGGCAATATCTCATAATTTGGATTTCTTCCGTAAGTGTGATCTGTTGTGTAACGTTTTACCACTATTCTTCGTATCTCGGGATGTGCAAATGTGCTTATACTACTATAGCGATAAGCATCAATTTTGTTTACTTCTGGATAAACATTTATTAAAACCTCATTTAAAAGTGGTTTTAGGGTAATCCTTTCTTCTACATATATGCCTCTTTCGCCTTCAGGAACTAGATTTCTAAAATAGGTGTTGTCTATGGTAATATTCCTTTCTGTTCTTGCTTCTGTAAGAACTTCACCAACACGTTCTGTAAATAATAACGCTCCCCAATGAAACTTAAACTCTTGCTGATTATGAATAGTGCGGTAGGCACTTACATAGAAATCTCTCGCTTTAATTGGTGTTGGTGAATCAATCAAACTATGCATCCATTCATTTAATTTTACAATATCATACTCCGCTTTGGCTGGTGCTACATATAATGTTGTATCTTGACCATAGAATAAACCATTTGAACGAATCTCTGCTTTGGTATGTATGATCTCTTTCAGGACTACAAAAGTATTAGCTCTTAATTTTCCCTCAACGCTTTCTGCTAGTGCCATAATCAGAACTAGCTAGGGAAGGTGATAAATATATGTGGTGGCTTGAGCAACCATTTTAGAAGAATTAATAAATAGAGCGGTTCTTGATGAAGATAATGAAAGCGGAACAGATACAAATCATGCAACAGTTAGGGCTAACTCTGGTTGAGGCAAAGACATACCTTACGTTGTTAGAGAGAGGAAAATCTTTAGCGGGGAGTATTGCTACGGCAGCGCATTTACATCGGAGAAATACGTATGATGCGTTGGAGGAGTTATTACAGAAAGGATTAGTATCTTATACTGTTTCTAATAATCGTAAATACTGGAGTGCAGTTCATCCAGATAAAATGAGGTCTTTACTTATGGAGAGGGAGCATTCTTTGTCTTTGATCCTTCCAGAATTAATCTCGCAGTTTACAGAGGCAAAATCAAAACGGACGGTGGAAGTTTTTGAGGGGTTAGGCGGCATGAAAACTTTTTTTGATGATATGATTAAAACAAATAAAGAAATTATTATGCTATTTGCCACAGGAAAAGCGTATACTTATTTACCACATTATATGAAAAAATGGGAACGGGAGCTCAATGAACATAAGATAAAAGTTACCGTTTTGCTCAATGACGGGGTTGATGCTACGTTGTATGATAATTATAAATATGGGATAATCAAAGTGTTACCTACTCATTTTTTTACACCCACACAAATTTTCATTTACGGAAATAAGTCTTGTATAGCATTATGGTCAGAAGATCCTTTGGCTATTGTTATAACAGATAAACACATGACGGCAGGATTTAGAACGTATTTTGAACTTCTGTGGAAATTAACCCGCAAACCTACACTTTAATCCTACACTTTTATAAATTACGGTTATTTTTGGAGGATTGATGGAAAACGTTGTTATTTTAGGTACGGGAATTGCGGGATTGACTGCGGCGGTGTATACGGGCCGCGCTAATTTGAAGCCTCTGCTTATTTCTGGGCCAGAGGATGGAGGGCAGTTGACGCTGACAACAGATGTTGAGAATTTTCCGGGGTTTCCAGAAGGGATTCAAGGACCAGAATTGGTAAGAGTTACACATGAACAGGCACAGCGCTTTGGTGCGAGATTTGTAGTGGATATTGCTACTGGCTTTAGTTCTATTAAAGGGGGATTTGAATTGGAACTGATGAATGGGCAGAGAGTTCAGACTAAGACACTTATTATTGCTACGGGTGCGTCCGCACGATGGTTGGGGCTGCATTCTGAGGAGAAGTATAAAGGACGAGGCGTGACAACGTGTGCGACGTGTGATGGGGCATTTTTCAAGGGAAAAGAAGTAGTGGTGATTGGCGGTGGGGATAGTGCGATGGAGGAGGCGTTATTTTTGACGAAGTTTGCAACAAAAGTGACAGTGCTACATCGCAAGGAGAGTTTTCGCGCATCAAAGATTATGCAGGAGCGGTTTTTCAAAAATCCTAAATGTAGTGTGGTGTGGAATGCAGAGATTGTGGAAATATTAGGGGATGGGAAGAGAGTTACGAGTGTGGTGTTGAGAGATACAGTAAGTGGAGAGAATAGAGATTTTAAAACAGAAGGGGTATTTTTAGCGATTGGGCATGTGCCAAATACTATGCTCTTTAAAGGAATAGTAGAGATGGATGTAAATGGATATCTAAAGACAGATCGATTTATGCATACGAATGTTGCGGGTGTATTTGCGGCAGGCGATGTGCAGGATACGCGATATAGGCAAGCGATTACGGCGGCAGGTTCCGGATGTCAGGCGGCGATGGAAGTGGAGAAGTATTTGGCGGAGAAGGAGTGAAGTTAATATTTTCTTTTATTTTTAATAATATTCTTAAATAAAGCTCTTTTTGGGTGTTGTATGGCTATTCCATTATGTTCTTATTTTAATAAATGTGGGGGGTGCTGCGCACAACATATAGATTATGTCCTACAATTGGGGAATAAGAAGAAACAAGTACAGCGGGTGACAGGGAGGGAGGATGTGTTGGTGTTTTCGGATATAGAGTATCATTATCGGAATCGGATGGATTTTGTTTTTTTTTCGGGAGGGGTGGGGTTTAGAGAGAAGGGGAACTCGACGTCACTGGTGGATGTGGCAACGTGTGTGATTTCTGAGGAGAAGTTGAATGTGTTACTTTCTGAAGTACATGATTTTTTTATGAAAGTGGATGTGTTTAATTTATATAAAAAAAGAGGGACGTTTCGTTATGCGGTGATACGTGTGACACGCAGGGGAGATAGTTCTATTTCAATTGTACTTAATGCGGATTCTTCTCGACTCTTGGAGGGGTTTGAAAAAGTGCGGGCGTTTGCAAAGAAAACTACGGCGCAGAATGTGGTTGTGACGCTTGTGCCTGAGAATAAAGAAGTGTCGATTTCGGATGAGTTTGAGGTGGTGAAAGGCAGCAATTTTTTAGAGGAAGAATTGCTGGGCCATGTATTTCGATTTTCGATTCAAGGATTTTTTCAGAATAATACAGTGATGGCGGAGAAGATGCAAGGGTATGTACATACGTTGCTGGGAAAGTATGACACTTCCCTTGGGCAGTTATTGGATTTGTATTGCGGTGTTGGGACGTTTGGGATTATAAATGCAGGTTTGTTTAAAGAAGTGGTGATGGTTGAGAGTGTTGAATCGGCGATGGATATGGCCCAGGAGAATTTGAAATTAAATGATGTGTGTAATGCGGTGACGCATGTGCTGGATGCGCGGCAGTTACGTAAGTTGAAGTTCGGCAATAGGTTATTTGTGATTACGGATCCACCCAGATCGGGGATGGATATGAAAACAATACACTATTTGAACGAGTTGTTGCCTGAGGTGATTATATACATCTCTTGCAATGCAGAGCAATTAGCTCGCGATTTACCTAAATTTAAGAAGTATGAGGTGAAGAGTGCGGCTCTCTTTGATTTATTTCCACAGACAAATCATTGTGAAATTGTGGTGGAGCTTGTGAGAATAGATGAAACTACTTGAAAATGAGGAATATATTTATAACTAAAAGTTGTTTTGAGATGAATTATGGAAACTGATTTTATTGCGGGGAAGTATGTATTGATGCCTGAAGCACGAACGTATGCGTTAGGTGTTGAGGGATTACGTCAAGCTTCTGTGGAACGTCCTTTTACATTCAAAGAAAATTTGCAAGCACGAGTCGAAGCATATGAATCAGGTGATTACAGATTGTTTGAAACATGGCTAAATTCATGTACGGGCATTGTGTATAAAGCAGGAACAACGAAATTTAAAATAATTCCTCAATGTGCAGAATTGATTGGTATCAACAAAGATTTCTCACAACGCTTCTTGCCCGTTGAATATAATACGATAATGGGAGTTGAATTAGATAGTTCAAAAGGGAAATATAAACAATTATTAACCAAAGCAGAGGTTCTCGAACATCCTGCCTGGCTTGCCTCAGTGGAAGGAGATAGAACGTTACTGAGCGCATATACAGATATTGTGTTTAAAGCATATGCCTCGAAGCATAGCTCTAGGGATGAATCAATGGGATTTTATGTGAAAAAGAATACTCCTGCCGATGAATTACGGGATGTCTTTGTGCATGACCTTGGCAACGGCTCGTTTGCCGTTGGCGAC
>JAHFQW010000018.1 GCA_023259115.1 archaeon | reverse complement strand
ATTGGTATATATAGAGGACTTTGAATAACCCCTATTATTCATCAATTATTCAAAGTATACCAAAGGCACTAATTAATTCCAAAAATAGCTAGTGCCTTTGTATATACAAGAAAATAAGAAATAACTTATTTTCTGTACAGAAAACAAATCGTTGTTTGTTTTCTTGTACAACGAACATAACTATTTTAATTAAAAAATAGGTTCGTTGGTATACTTCTTAGAGGGGTTTGACAAGTTTTATAAAGTTAATCAAACCCTTCTATAATAGTTCTCCCCAGATACGCTAGTATGAACCCAAAAGACCTCCCCCTTCCCACGTACTTCCACCAATTCTACTCTAAACTCAGCTCTCTTACCCCCATCCAAGAAAAAGCCATCCACGCCGACCTCCTAAAACATAAATCCCAACTGATCTGCGCTCCCACCGCCTCCGGCAAAACCCTCATCGCCACCATGGCTATCTGCAACACATTCAACACCACAAAATCAAGCAAAGCCATCTACCTCGTCCCCCTCAAAGCTCTTGCCAACGAAAAATTCAAAGAATATCAAGCTCTCTTCCAGTCAACCGAATTCAAAGTCACCATAGCCACCGGCGACATCGACTCCGACTCTCCTTATCTTGCAAACTACCACCTCTTAATTCTCACAACCGAAAAACTCGACTCCCTTCTCCGGCATCGTGTCTCTTGGCTCAACGAAATCAAAACCGTAGTCATCGATGAAATCCATCTTCTCAACGACCCAAGTAGAGGCCCCACTTTAGAAATCATTCTCACTCTGCTCAAAATGCTCATAAGACCCCAACTCATCGGTCTCTCCGCAACCATCGGCAATCCCCAAGAACTCGCCAACTGGCTTGATGCCACACTCGTGCAAGACAGCTGGCGTCCCATCAAACTCAACCAAGGCATCCAGCTCGAAGGCAAAACAGAATTTTACTAATCCTCTTTTGGAGATAAACTTCTCTTCCCTTCATCCAAACTCTTCTCCTCTTTCCTATGCTTCTCTTCCTCTCTCAAAAACGTCTCCATCTTCACAACTTTTTCCCGCAACTCCTCCAAACGCACATACCTCAGTTCAATTGCTTTCTTATAACACATAATTGCTTTAGGAATCGCAAATACGTTCTCATATACCACACCTAAATTATAATACGCCATCCCATTACGAGGGTGTAGCGTAATCGCTCGAGCTAATACCTTAATCGCTTGCGGGTACAACTCCAAACGTTCATAGACAGATCCTAAATTAATCAGCGCATCCAGATACCCTTCTTTTGCCGCCACCGCTTTCTCAAAATCATCCCGCGCATCATTCAATCGTCCCTGTCGCAGCGCGCAAAACCCTAACCCAAAATACGCCTCGGCGCATCCACTCGCCCCGCTACCTCGCTCAACCACCTCCGCATACACATTCTCCGCCTCTCGCCACTTCTGCTGTTTATGCAGCACAATCCCTAAATTAAGCAAAGGTATCACCGTCTCCTCTCCCACTAAACTCACCGCACGGCGTAGCATCTCTTCCGCTTTCCCAAATTCCCCTCTCTCTTTATACTGCACACCTAACTCAAAATACGCCTTGCCATCTTCAGGATCATTCTCAATTTTTTTCTGCGCCAGCGCAATATACATCTCCCTCTTCTTCTCCTCCCTATTTTCTCTATCCTTACTATCCCCACTATCCTCCCTCTCCCTTTCACTCGTACCCCTACTCCCTCGCATATCCTCACTACCTCGCAACGCTCCATAATGATGCACCACTACAGGTAACTCCTCGATTCTTCCCTTCAGCCCAGTAATAGAACCATCCACCATCTCATGCACTGCTCCTTCAAAGATCACTCCCTCGCGCTTCTGAAACAACCTCACTTTCAACGAAGGATGCCAGCCAGAAAACCCTTGGGCATACACCTCATTTGCAGCACAAGCAACCCAATTACTCACCCCCGACTGATTGCTATAATTCTTTGTAAGAACACGATACCCACTCACCCCCCACTCATTCACCGCCTCTAAAATCACTCCATGATCTTCCCGCACCAGCACCTCATCCGCATCCAATACTAAAATCCAATCCCCTGTCACATACTTCAACGCTTCATTGCGTGCAGAAGAAAAATCATTACACCACCCAAAATCAAACACTCTAGCTCCCGCGTTAAGCGCAATTTCTTTAGTCCCATCAACCGAACCCGTATCAACAACAATCATCTCATCAACCAACCCCGCAACCGATTTCAAACAATCACCTAAAAACTGCTCTTCATTTTTCACAATCATACACAAAGATATCCTTGGTCGAGAGAGCAACCGCTCAAACAAAGAAAGCGTCGTATTCCGCAACACCCACTGCCGTGCAAATTCTCCTCGTTTCTTCGCAAAACCTTTATGCACACTCACACCCGTACTATACCTCTTCTGTACAATCTGCAAAACCGATTCAGTATATTTCCCATAAGGATAACAAAAATGCCGAGCATGTTGCATCGTCTGGCGATGAATTATACCCTGCGCCTCCATCAAATCCGTTACTAACTGTTCCTCAGAAAGAACCCTCAAATCTTGATGTTTCAGCGAATGGCTCCCCATCTCCCAACCCGCCAATGCCAAATCTCGTAATTGATTCCAATTCAAAAACCCAGAATACAACTCCTCACGTGGAACACCCTCCCCCTCAATCCATTTTGGCACTATATATATAGTAGCCTTAAACCCCAAACGCTGCAACAACGGATACGCAACACTATACACTCCCCGCCGCGCATCATCAAACGTAATAACCACCGCGTTTCCTACAAGCGCTCGCCCTCTCCCCTCAATCTCTTCCTCCACCCCCTCTTTCAACTCAGATAAACTCATCGTGCGATATCCCCTCTGTTTCAACAGCATCATCTGTTGCGTAAAATTTTCTTCAGACACACACCACTCACTCGTTGCCAATCCAATATCATGATACATCAAAATAGGAACATCTGCATACTTCATACCTTCTTCACCCCACGGCCACTATCATTATCACAACCACCCTTACCCTCTTTCGCGAACAACAAATCAATAATACACTCAAACTGTTCTCGATTTAACAACGACTTATACAAACGAGCCGCCTCCCGCACTTTCGCAACCGAAAACCGAATCTCTTTTTTCTCCAACTCTTTTTCCACTCGACAAATATATTCTAAAAACTGCGTCACATTCTGTGGCTTCTCTGTCGCTTTTGTTCGCTCAAAATCAATCAATATTGGATGTAAATTTTGCTGCACAATCACATGCTTCAATGGCCTATGCATCTCTTCTTTAGACACTTTAAGTAAATCCAGCACAAAACACTGCTCTAATACGCGCGTAAAAACAACTTCCACCTCTTTCGTATCAGCACCCGCCAGCCAATCCTCCAAATACTCCCCCTCCACAAACTCATACACCACATATTCCTCCCCTTCCACTTCTCCTGCAAACAACAACCGAGGTCCAATCCCCTCCGCATTCAACCGCTCTAACCAAAGTGCCTCGCTGCGTATCGTCCCTTCCGCCTTACTTGCCAAATTCTCAACCTTAATCGCCACTGTTTGAAACCGAGGCGTCAACGGAATCATCTTCTTCACCCGCGTGCTTAAATTATGCTTTCCCACAAAAATAACTCCTCGACTTCCTTTCGCAAAATAATGAATCCCCTCAATCGCCTTCTTCTCCAATTCTCGCAAAAGCCCCGATTTACGAACCTCATATACATACAACTCCTCAAATGGAATCTTCAATCGCTCAAGTTCTCGAAACTCCATCATATTGTGCACCAGAATCTCCTCCACCTTCTCTTTATTCGTCAGAGAAGAAAACAAAAACAACACCATCCCTTCCGCAAACAAATATTTTCCCACTTCAGAAAAAAACCTATCGCTAATCTCCCACCCTTTTTTACCACCATATAACGCCGCATCAGAAATAACTCTCGCCCCTCGACCTTCCTCTCTGCCTTCCCCACCAATCACATCTTGTGGCAAATACGGCGGATTAAACACAATAAGATGAAACTGCCCATCCACTTTTGCAAACAAATCACTCTCAATAATCGTCATCTTGCGCAGCCTCTCCTTCTTCACCTTCTCCCTCAGCGCATCCACCGCGTCCAAATTGATATCCACCGCCACCACTTCCCGCACATTTGGATTCATTATAGCACTCAACGCCAAAATTCCTGACCCCGTCCCCATATCCAACACTCTGCCAAACGCATATTCACGAATATAACGCTGCAACAAATACGAATCCTCCCGTGGCTCATAGATAGAAGTGCTAGAAGTGATAGAATCACCTGAGATAATAGAATGACTAGAAGTGGTAGAAAGACTGGACTTACTTGGCTTACTTGACATAAAAAAACAAAAATCAAACAACCTACATAAAGCTTATGGCAGAAAATCTTATTCTCGAACCCATAAAGGGACCATAGGACTATTGGTTTTAACACTTACTAAAATCAAACCCATCAATATAGGTTCCTTTATTCTTCAGCCCCTTCATAAAAGAACAAACCTGCAGAGGATATTGCAATGGATTATTTCCCAATGTAAACTGTTGTAAATTCACCAAGCCATTCAACGAACTAATATCTTGAATGTTATTATTATTAAGTCCTAGAATCTGCATATTTACCGCATTTTTCAATGGTGTAACATCCGCAATCATATTAACTCCTAAATATAATACCTCTAGTTTAACATCATTTTTCAACGCCCCTACATCAGCCACCTGATTATTCTCTAAAAAAATCGCCTCAAGATTAACTAAGCCGCTCAACCCACTAATATCTTTAATCATGTTATTCGAAAGAAACAACCAATGCAAAGAAACCAACCCTTTCAACCCAGTCACGTCCACAATTTGATTAGAACCCAAATGTAACTCCTCTAGATTTATCATCCCACTCAACGCACTAATATCACTCACTTTATTAAGCACAAGATTAAGAGATTTTAACTTGACCAAACCACTCAGCGCACTAACATCCTTAATCTGATTAGAACCTAAAAAGAGATCTTGTAAATTAATCAACCCCTTCAACGGCCCAACATCATTAACCATATTATAACTCAAAGTCAGCGTGTGCAAATTAGTCAAGCCACCCAGTGCTTTAATATCTCCCACGGTATTTCCTTCCAAAGACAACTCTTTAAGATTAACCAACCCTTTTAATGGAGTTACATTAGTAATAGTGTTATACCCTAAATTAAGTGATTGCAAATTAGTAAAATACTCTAATCCCCCTAAATTCTCAATTCCTAAGCTCGATAACTCTAAATTACTAACTCCCTTAGCTTTCTCCGCACACACTTTTTCCGTTTGAGCAACATTCATCTGTTGTTTAACTGCCCACTCCAAATTCGCATCAGCAAAAACAATTGGAGTACAAGGTAAACATTTTCCATCCTCGCAACCATTCTCACACTTCACAATCTCCGTACCACCCGTTTTTGTTTTATCATCAAAACAATAATATTCATATACATAACTCGAAGTTGGTTTTTTTACGCCCGCACCAGCACTCCCTCCCGCACCCAAACTACAAAAATCCTCAAAGTCTTCTCCAGAGGGGGTCGTTAACACTCCTTTTACCAAATAGTTTAATCCATTATCCGAATCCGTACAAGAACTCCCACCATACCCTATCCCCTGTTTTTTCATCTCCTCTTCAGAGAGCCCCACTTTTTCCATTGAGCAGGATTGCCACATCATCCCACTCTGGCCCACATACACCTGTTTGCCATTTTGATTCACCATCTGAATTGGACACCAAGGCTTTTCTTTTCCATTCACTCCTTGATCATTCATCGTAGTACATCCCGTATCTCTACCCACTACTTTTCCATTAACCTGATAATACCACAGTCCTTTAACACATCCGCTATTAGAATATCCTGCCACCGCATTACCCACAAACACACTCTTGCCCGGCTGCAACCCACAACTAGAAACAATCAATAGCAATAAGACACCCAACAAAAACACACATACTACATTTATTTTTTTCATCATCCACACCAAATATCTCTCACAACAACCACAAAACAACAATCCTCAGAAAACAAACTACCATTTAAATATATCGGAAAAAAAAGAGAGAGCCTATTAGACAAGAATGAGAAAAGCCAGAAAAACCCACATCTAAAGCTCCCTACACCCCTCGAAACTTTCCTCTCAAAAACTCATGAATCTTTGGAATATCATCTTTCTTCCCTAAATCCAACCAATACTCCTGCAGCTTAATCAATCTCACTTTTCCCTGTCTCGCCAGCAGATTAATTGCATCTGTCACCTCAATCTCACCGCGCACCGAAACCTTCACACCCTCAAGCAGCGTAAATATTTCTGGTGTAAACTTATAAATCCCCGCATTCACCCAATTGCCATAAAACTCTTTGGGTTTCTCTCGAATTTCTTTCAACCTCTCCCCCTCATGAACTAAAACCCCATATCGCTCCGGAAACTCCACCTGCATCGCCATCACATACGTAAACCCATCATCCTGTGGCAATCGCTGCAGATCCAATTCACTAATCAAATTATCCGTAGAATACACAATAAAATTATCCTCACCCACAAACGCTTTCGCACACAACACCGCATGCCCCGTACCTACCTGCTCCTGCTGCTCAATAAGTGTAATTCTCACTCCTCCCTGATGCACTAAATAGTCACGAACAAATTCCGCAATCTTCTCCTTCTTATATCCCACCACCAAACCAAACTCATCAACACCTGCTAATCGCAAATGCTCCAACACATACCACAAAAACGGTTTGCCATTCACCTCAATGAGCACCTTTGGTATATCTAACGTAAGTGGTAATAAACGCGTTCCTCTCCCCGCCGCTAATAATACTGCTTTAACCATAGTAAATAATCACCCAATAATAATCACCTAATTAAATTCTCTCCTCCCTCTCCTCCACTCCCAAAATTCGACGTAATTCCTCAAACCGCTCAATCACATACATCGGCTTCTCCATCCCACTCTTGGGCACCAGAGATTTATACTTTCCTCTCTCATGTCGAAACAGCACCGTCTTAAGTCCCAATTCATTCCCATATTTAATTTCCGAATCTACCCTATCTCCAATTACCCACACCTCTTGAGTATTTTTAGTATCTTGAGTATCTTTCGTAGGAAACTGCGCCAGCGCCTGTTGAAAACAACTCTTCTTTCCCTCATCCGTTGCCGCAATCAAAATTGCATCAAACAAACTCTCAACTCCTAATCGTCGAATCTTTTGAAATTGAAAAAACGCATCCCCCTTTGACACAAGCACTTTTTTAACATCCCGTAACGTCAAAATCTCCCGTGCATAAGGAAATAACACCAGCTTCTTCAAATCCTCATCAGAATAATCATCCGGCATCCGTTCAAACAACGTATCATCCAAATCAAAGATGAGCAACAATCTGCATCAACTCCGTCGCCACTTTTGTAGAATCATGACGAATAAACGCCCGATGTTTCGCTAGCATATCCACACTCGCCATCTCCGACTTCTGCTCACTCAGTAAATCCGCCGCCACAATCCGCCCATCAGAGATCAGATCATTTTCCACCATCGACCCTTCCTGCGCATACATCTCAATCAACTCTTTCTTAGGCTTGCCCGAATTCACCAAAATATGATCAAACACATCAATTCCTGTAAAACGTTTAATCTCACGTACATAATCACCCACTTTAAAATTCGTCGTCTGTCCGCGGCGATTCATCAAATTTACAATAAATACTTTCTTCGCTTTCGTCTCCCGCAACGCCTTTGCTACCCCCTCCACCAACAGATTTGGAATCAACGATGTATACAATCCTCCCGGCCCAAACACCACCATATCCGCATTCATAATCTCATCAATTGCTCTCTTATTAACCTCAGGAATCGGCTCAAGATAAATACTGCTAAACCCTCTCTCAATCTCTGTTGATGTATAAATATGCCCCTCCCCTTCCAGCACTTTTCCCGAATTCAAAATCATCTTTAAACGGACTTGATGCGTCGTCACCGGAATCACTTTCCCTTTGATATTCATAATTCGTCCTGTTTCTTCCACCGCTTTCTCAAAACTCCCCGTCACTTTCTCAAGCGCTGATAAAAGTAAATTTCCAAAACTATGTCCACCCAACCCCCCATTCTCAAACCGATAATTCATTAAATTTCTCATTAACCTACTTGAATCTGACAACGCCACCAAACACTGTCGTACATCTCCTGGAGGCAATACCCCAAGCTCATCACGTAGCACCCCCGTACTCCCCCCATCATCCGCCATCGACACAATCGCACTTAAGTCAAGAGGATAATTCTTCAACCCCGACAGAACCACAAAATTCCCTGTTCCCCCGCCAATAACCACAACTTTCTTCATATACTACCCATCACACCAAAAACCCTTTTAAAGCTTGTGAAAATAGAAAGCAAATAAACGGACTTAGAAATATAAACCCATTAAACAATACCTATTAAACAATACCGATTAAATCACAATAATAATTAATAATAATACAAAACTATTTAAGACCCACAACGTCCAACAACTTTCGCGGGTCAGTTCGATAGCAAGCCTCCCCCTCAAAGAAATAATGTGACGCAATCAAATGCGGCGTTAAATCCGTTACAACAGTATAAGCTGATAAATATAACACCCTACTCATTCCCCCAAATTCAATACCCAAACTCGTATCAAATTCTTTTAATAGAGTATCTCTTTCTGTTCTAGAAAGATTATGATTCATACTAATGGGCAAATGCCCTTCAAACCTTCGCTCCATCAAATCTGAAATTTCTTTTCCCGATTCAAAAACATAAACCTCTCCCGAACCCACCGTTTGATAGCCAAATACATCACTGCCATTACATCCCCAAGGACAACTCTGAAATCCCCCTGAAATAATTCGCGCAAATGTAAATTTTTCTGCATCAAGACAAACATTGCCCTCCAGAGACATACTCTCTCGCTCAATTTCTCTACCCCTATTCAAAACAAATTTTTCAAATCCCAATGACAGTTCTCTAGCCCGTCGCATCAACCAGTTGCCATCTACTTTATCTTCTCGAATTTTCTCATATTCTAAAACCTTAGCCGCAAACCCCGCCATCTCCTCATACGTTTTTCCAATAGAACAAAGTAGATCATAGTCTGCTCGCACAACCCCAAGTAATTTCTCATGAGGTGCAAGAAAACCACCGCTCGAAGTATCAATCCACACCTTATCTTCAAATTGTGGTTTACACGGCTTTAATCTCTTCTCTAGCTCATCCAAACTAAATCCATTTAAAATACATCTCTCGATATCTGAAAATTCCATCATAAATCCCTCCGTCAAAAACATCTAATCATAAACCCTCAAAAACATCTAAAACCAAAAATGAAAAAGTAAAATAATAATCATAATAAGAGTATAAAAGTACGAGAGTAAAAAAATCTACCCCCTACTCCTCAACAAAATCATCCACCGTAAACTTAGGTTCTTCATTACCTAACAGCAATCCCTTGCGTTTCATATACTCCCGTGCAATTAAATAGAACACAAGTCCCACCGATCTCTTTCCTTTATTATTACAAGGAACCACTAAATCTAACTTATTGGATTGATTATTTGTATCACATAACGCAATAATAGGAATTCCCATCTTATGCGCATCATCCACCGCATTCTTATCTGGCCATGGATCAGCCACCATCAAAATTTTCGGCTCCGTAAACGTCTCTAAATTACTATTTGTCAAAATCCCAGGAGGATATCTGCCATGAATCACTTCAATTCCCGTCCACTTATGCAGCTGCTTTAACCCCTTCCAGCCATTCTCCCGTCTGCTAATAATTAAAATCTCCGAGGGAGCATAATGACACAACATATTAATTGCCATCCCCACCCGCTCATCAATCTTCTTCAGATTCAACACCGAAAGACCATCTGGACGTGTTTTATAAATAAAATTACTCATATACTTCGTCTTAAACTTCGTCCCGATATGAATCCCTGACTTCAAATATTCATTTGAATCAATCAATAAATGTTCTGTTTGTTCTGCCATAATATTTCACCTTTAAAGCACTATTCAATTAAGCACTTTTTAATTCTAACTTAGCAACCCAAGAATAAACCAATTAATCTTGTCTGCACTTTTTTTTGCCTCATGCAGCTCCATTGATCTATCATTGACCAACTTCGGCTATGAATAATCAATTTCACGCTTTATTTATAAAGATTACTACGCCTGAATCATCTTCTCAAATAAAGAATCAAAACCATAAAAACTCTCCCTCCAAAAATAACAACCAAATCTATCTCACAACCTCCACTCCTCTCTCCACAATCTTAAACTTCAACTCTAAACCCTCCGGCATCGACCTGTGTTTTCGCAGCACCAGTCCCCGGCAATTCGCAAACTTCACAAGCTCAATTAAACACTTCGAACCATACTTCAATAAATCACCACCCACCATCTTAACCTTATCTTTGTTATCAAAATCCGCATACACCTGATTTGTAATAAGCACCGGAATCTTTTTCTTGCGCGCAATCTCCACCAGATACGCCATCTGTCGACCAAGAGACGAATTCACCTCATACACTTCCTCATTCTTCCCTAACTCCAACCTATACAACATCGAAATCGAATCCACCACAATCAACCCAAAACTCTCATTCTCATACACCATCTCCCGAATCTGTTCAAACAACTCTTTTTGTTCAACAAACGTCACCGGATTAAAAAAAAGTACCCTCTCCAACACCTCCTCATATCTTGGTGTAATCTGTTTGATTCGCTCCACCGCAATGCCCCCCTCCGTATCCATAAACATAACTTTCTTCCCTGATAACGCCACATGCACCGCACACAGCAAACACAAATTCGTCTTACCTACCCCCGACGGCCCATATACTGTTGTAATAACATCAGTATCATACCCTCCTCCTAAAAACTCATCCAAAAAATCAACCCCACTAGATATCTTTAACATAAACTCAAAAAAAGCAGAGTATCTACATAAAGATTATGGTAAAAAAATCTAAAAGAAATAGTATTGTTAAATGCACTCTAACATCACAAATGCAAAATACCCATCACATTTATAAAATCCCTATGCTTCCTTCCATCGATGCAAAAAAGAGAACTCTACATACTTGTAAGTATCTTTCTCATAATTGCTATCCTCAGAATCACTCTTGCGTTTCTCACACCCAACTTCACCTACGAATCCTACTTTCATCTTCGTCAAGCCCAGCATATCGCCCAAACCGGCACGCCACTCTACACCGACCCTCTCTCCTACGGCGGCCGAGAATATCGTTTTCTCCCCGTATTCCACTACCTCCTCGCATTCACAAGCCTGCTCATCCCTCTTGAAATCACCGCAAAAATTCTCCCCAATCTTCTCATCGCCTCACTCACCATTATCACCTACCTCATAGCCACCAAAATAACCGATAACAAAAACGCCCCTCTCTACACCGCGCTCATCGCCGGATTCCTCCCCATCTTATACTATACCAATGACGTAACCGTAGAAACCCTCTTTCTCCCCCTGCTCTTTCTCTGCATCTACGCTTTTCTCAACATCCAAACCAAAAAATATTTCTATAGTTACCTCCTCTTATTCTTCCTTCTCTGCTTCACCAGTTCCGCCACATTCCTACTGCTCATAGGCTTTGGCATCTACATCATCCTCTCATTCACCGAAGGAAAAAAAATCGACCGTGCCGAATTAGAAACCATCCTCTTCTCCTGCTTCTTTTTCCTCTGGAGCCAAATACTCTTCTTCAAAAAAAACTTCCTCGCCGAAGGATCAAGCTTCATCTGGCATAACATCCCCAATGATATAATTTTGCAATATTTTCCAAAATTCTCATTAGCGCAAAGCCTTGTGTTAGTAAGTATCGTTCCATTCTTAATAGGCATATACGTTGTCTATCGCTCCTTATTCCAACTCAAAACCGCCAAATCTTTCCTGCTCATAAGCTTCGTCATTTCAACCACCCTCCTCACCTGGTTTAGATTATTACCCTTCAAAACCACTCTCGCTTTTTTTGGCCTCATCCTCTCCATTTTATTTGCCTCATTTTATCAAGAAGTCTTTGAGTACATCCAAAAAATGAAAATCTCAAACTACCACCATTGGTTCTCTGTCATAACCATAATAATTTTAATTGCCAGCATGATTTTCCCCTCCCTCACCGTTGCTCTAAATCAAGACACCCCCTCCTCCGAAGAAATCAGTGCATTTCGTTGGCTAGAAAAAAATACTGAACCCAATAGCAACATTCTCGCCTCCCTCAAAGAAGGTCACCTCCTCACTTATTATAGTCATCGTAAAAATATTATAGACGACCAATTCGCTCTTGAGCCCGACATCGACACAAGACTCGCCGACATAAATACCATCTTCTCCTCCAGTTTTCAAACACAAGCACTCAGCCTAACCGACAAATATAACATCCAGTATCTTGTAATCACTTCTTCCACCCAACAAGAATACACTAAAACCCCCGCGAAATACATCACCAAACAATGTTTCTATCCTATCGCGTATCAAAACCAAACCAAAATATATAAAATTCGCTGCTCGCTGCGTGAACTCTCATGACCCAGCCAAAAAAATCCAACATCGAACAACATATTGAAAATCATCTCCTAACCTATCATAAACTCTACCTCACAATAATCCTGCTTCTCATCGCACTAATCCCCATCATTCAAAACATAACCACTCATCAACCGCTCATTCGCGGCGACGAGAGTTATTATCATCTCACCCAATCCCTAACTGCCCCTTGGTACGACCTCCCGCATCTAACTCTACATTTCTTACAGCGTCACCTCCCTCTCTCCACTTTAATTATCATTCCTCTTGTTCTCAGCCTTGTCACACTCCACCTCTCATTAAAAACACTAGAACATCTAAATATTCCTAAAAAACAAAACGCTCTATTTCACCTTTTTCTAATCATAACACCCGCATTTATGTACACCCTCACAACCCTCAGCTCCTATAGCCTCTACTTCTTCCTCCTCGCACTCGGATTCTATACCCTCACCTCTACACAAAATCTTGCCTTCAAACAAAAGAAAACAACTCCCCTCAGCCTAAGTCACATCCTCTCCCTAATTTCCTTCTTCACCATTATATTCTTCGATGTCTGGCAGATTTTCTTCACACTCGCTCTTCTATTATTATATTATTATAGCCTAAATCATAACCAAAACAATAATCAAAGAATCAGTACAACTCATAATCAACCACAAACAGAATCAGTTCAAAACATAACAAACTTCTTTCAAATAATTCTCACCATAGTGGGAATTATCTTCCTCCTCAAAATCTTCGGCGCAAGCACTCTATCAGAATCATTAATCGCAGGACCATTCTATCTTCAAAACCATTGGAACGACTTTCTCTCTGATTTTGGCTCAGTTGCCGGAATAAGCATTTTCCTCGCCATACTCGGATTTATTGGATTCATCCTCACCCGAAAACAAAAACAAACATTTTATAGTTCTCTTCTCTTTGGCCTCATCTGTCTCACACTATATTTCTGGCATACACAAATAACCATTATATTCGCCATTATGATAGCCTACCTCAGCTCCATTGCCTTCCTTCACCTCCTGCAGCGACAATGGACAATTCCTCCTCTTAAAAATTTCACCCTCTTCATAATCCTACTCGGCCTCATCTTCTCAACCACAACCTATCTGCTTCGTGTAAATGATCTCAATCCCTCTGCCCAAGACATCAGCTCCCTCACCTGGATAAGCCAAACCTATCCCCTCACTGAACTCAACAAACTCACCGCACCTCAACAAAAAATCTTCTCCCTTCCAGAAAACGGTAATTACATAAAATATTACACCCATATAACTCCTCTAAGCACCCTGCAATCAGTTCCTCAAATTCAAAACATATCTCAATCAATCCTAGACTCCTCTTATATCACCCAACTCTTCCCCCTCTTAGAAGAACAGAATATAACTCTTATGTATATAACAACTCAAATGCGTCAAACCCTCCCCTCTAACCAAAACGTCCTATTTCTCTTAAAAAACGAAAGATTTAAATTAGTTCATACGTCAGAAAATAATGAAGTATGGGAATTTCACCCAGAACCAATAAAAACAACAATCCTACCACCTAAAAAGTAGAAAAATAAACCCTGGGAAATAACCTCAAGAAGAGAGATTTCAAGTTATTTTGAGCGTGTATTATGAATATCATTATCGACATCTTATTATGGATTACCTACATAATCTCCCTCTACTTCTCCATCTTTCTCTTCCTAGTATATGTTGAACAAAACCCTAAAGTAGACCCCCGCGCCAATTCGCAAAGAAATACCTCTCTCAAAAATACATTAAACAATACATTCAACATTTCTCATCATCCATTTATTTCTATACTTGTTCCAGCCTATAACGAACAATCCACCATTGTAAAAACCCTAGAATCAATTTATAACATCAACTACCCCAAAGACAAAATCGAAGTGCTCGTTATCAACGACGGCTCCACAGATCAAACAAAAGAAAAAATTACCCAATACATTCAAGATAAACCCTATTTTCATCTCATCAGCCACAGCAACCGTGGAAAAGCCGCCTCACTCAACATCGCCCTAACCCACGCAACTGGTGAATTCTTTGCCTGTCTTGATGCCGATTCCTTCGTCGAACCCCTCACCCTCAAAAAAATGCTCACAATATATGAACAAGAAAACGACCCCCAACTCGCCATCATCACCCCTGCCATGAAAGTCCATGAACCAAAAAACATATTACAAAAAGTGCAATGGCTCGAGTACCTTGTCATCATCTTAATAGGCAGAATCACCAGTCAGCTCGACTCACTCTACGTTGCTCCCGGCCCATTCTCACTATATAACACCAAAATCATAAAACAGCTCGGCGGCTTTGATGAAAAAAATATCACCGAAGATCAAGAAATCGCCTATCGCATACAATCTCATCAGTACCGCATCAAACAATGTCCCAATGGCTACGTCTACACCACCGCCCCCAGTAAACTAAAACAATTTTATCGCCAACGCAGAAGATGGTACCTTGGCAGCATCCTCTGCGTACACCAATATCGCAACCTGATTGCCAACCGTAAATATGGGGATTTTGGTATGATGCAAATGGTCAAAAACGCCGCAGGATATCTTCTCGCCATAACGGGAATCGCCATCGCCATCACTTTCATAATACAACCCTGGGTTGAAAATATAAAAGAACTCTTTCTCATAAATTTCAATATAGCCCCTTATCTTGCCACATTCAAAATCAAAATCACCTTCCTCACTTTTCTTCTCACCGATTTTCGTAAAGGCTTCATCATCCTCTCATTAACCATATTAGGTATTTATTTCTTTTACGTCGCCCACAAAAACGCCAACGAAAAAATCAACAAATTTGGCTGGGTCCCCCTAATCCCTTATTTTGCATTTTATTACACCCTCAAAGCCACTATCCTCATCCTCACTCTATTCCAATTCACTCAACGCAAAAAGTTTAAATGGTAGAGAACGGAAGAAACAAAAAAAATATTAATTAAAATAGAAGAGTAAAATATAAAAAAAACACTTAAAGAAAAGAAAACAAATTAAAAAATAAATTAGAAACAAAAAAACAATCTCCTCACATGACCACTACACCTCTTACTCGAACATTCAGTAAAGATAAATACATCACCGCTGGAATCATCACATTTCTCATATTCGCGCTCGGACTAACCTTAGGTTTTATCATAGACCAGCACCGTTACAATATCGTTGAAGAAATAAATATGGAACAAGAAGTAAAATACCTCAGCCTTCAAACCCAGTACCTCTATCTCAACTCTTATCACTCATTTAATAATAACAGCTGTCCCATCCTCTCCGCCACTCTCAAAAGTACCGTGCAAGACCTCTCCGATTCATTAAGTGAAGTCGTATCCTACGAAGAAGAGCAAAAAACCACCGACAAACGCAGAGACATTATCATGCGTCGCTACGCCATTGATAACCTACGCTACCTTCTTCTTGCGCAAGAAGGCAAACAGAAATGCAACCTCGATCTTGTAACCATCACCTACTTTTATTCCTCAGATTGCCCTTCCTGCCCTAACCAAGGCGTCATTTTAACCTACTTCAAAAAAATCTTTGGTGAAAAAGTTCTCATCTTCCCCAGTAAGCTTGACTACCGCTCTCAAGAACCCATGATTGAAATCGCCATGGCCCAATTCAACATTACAAAATATCCCACCATCATTGTTGATAACAACAAATACGAAGGCGTCATCAAAAAAGAAGAACTTCAAACCATAATATGCAACTCAATAAAAGATTCACCACAATGCCAACTCAATATACCTAATACCTCTCTAAATCAAACGCCCACCTCCCCACATGACCAAAATAGCACACCTGCCCCAAATTAAAAGCCACCTCTCGCGCTACCCTGTATTTTATCTTCTTCTGCTCTCTGCCATAATCCGCGTAGGCTACGTTTTATTAAACTACCCTCTGTGGTGGGATTCACATGTCTATATCGGCATTGGAAAATATATTTTTTCGCAAGGAAAATTAGGCATCTGGGAATCATTTCGCCCCCTCATTCACCCATTCATCTTAGGCTTATTTTGGAAACTCGGAATCAATCCTTTTATCATCGGAAAAATACTAGACATCATACTCTCAACCATCGCCATCTACCTTCTCTACCTTGTAGCCAAAAATATCTTCGATGAAAAAATCGCTCTTCTCAGCGCCGCCATATTCAGCCTCACTCCCCTCTTTATTATTTTCAGTGGTCTTATCCTAACCGAACCCCTCGCCATCGTCTTGGGATTACTAGCACTTCTCATCCTCCTCCAAACACCCCATACATTTAAACTTCATCAGCACCCTTGGCATCTTTTATGCGCAGGCTTTCTTCTTGCCCTCTCTTTTCTCACCAAATTTCCTCAAGGCATCTGGTTTGGCACAATTTTCCTCATTCTAACAACAAAACCAGAACCCCTCATCCAAAAAATCAAAACCCTTCTCCCCCTCACCCTAGGCTTTCTCCTCCCTCTAATCCCTTATCTCTTGCTAAATTACCATCTCTACCACAACCCTCTCGAACCATTTATTCAGGGGAGCAAAATTGTTGAAACCGCAACCTGGCTCTACGGTTCAGGCATATCCTACTACTTCATTCGACTATTTCTCGCACTCCCTATATACCTCTTTTTCTGGTATTACCTCTACCTCTTCCATACAGAACAACAATGGAAAACCTGGCAAAAAAACGTACTACTCTGCATTCCCCTCCTCACCCTAATCTATTTCCTCTACGTCCCCAGAAAAGAAACACGCTATCTTGTAACCGTACTTCCCCTCTTCGCCATAATGAGCGCCTACGCCATAACAAAAATCTATAACAATCTCAAAAAACAAACAAAACCCCTCATCACCCCTCACGCATTAATCACCCTCTGCCTCATAATGATACTTCTCCCCCTTCCCATCACTCTCCATTTTCAACATCCCCCCACATTTGAAAAAGAAATAAATGATATCATCACACAAAATCAAATCAATGGCACCATTCTCACCTCTGATCCCGCATTTGTATCCTTTCTCAACCAACGCATCATTACACTCGATGGCATTGAATACGCCGCCAAAATATACAGCCAAGAAAAAACACACTATCAACTCTTATTCATCAACAACTGCGATCTCTCCTGCCCCCCAAACGACAACCTCTGCGCCAAAAAGAAACAATCTCTTCTAATCCAAATCACCCAAGAAAACACCCTGCAATACCAACAAATCTTTAAAGACTGCACCTATTCCATATACATCCCAAATAAATAATATAGAGGACTTTGAATAAACCACATATATCAGTATCAAAAAAAGATGATCTCTAAAACCACCCAAATTATAAGCCTCTACACCAATGCCCTACGTCTGCGCCAATGGTACAAAAATCTCATCGTCTTCCTCGCATTATTCTTCTCAACCAATCTCTTCAACGAACCGCTTCTTCTCAAAACATGCCTCGCTTTTCTCGCTCTTTCCACTATCGCCTCATCATCCTATCTGATCAACGACATCATAGATAGAAAACGCGATCTACTTCATCCCGAAAAAAAACAAAGGCCCATCGCCTCAGGCCAAATATCACTTTTTGCCGCCTCACTTCTCTCACTCATCTCCCTCGCTCTTGGCCTATGGCTCTCAACCTATCTTCCCTCCGTTTTAATATACATCTTGCTCATATTCTGGCTGCTCAACCTAATCTACTCATTCATTCTCAAAAATATCCTCTTCGCCGATATTCTAACTATCGCCACCCTCTTTGTCCTACGCGCCATTATCGGAGCCCTCACCATAGATGTAATCATTTCCCCCTGGCTCATCATGTGTCCGTTCTTTCTCTCTCTCTTTCTCTCCATTGGCAAACGCCACGCTGACCTCTGCCTGCTCAAAGAAAAAGCCTCAGCCACCCGTCTTGTTCTGCTGCAATACACTCCCTCCCTCACCAATTCACTCATGATCATCGCAACAACGTTATTCGTTCTCTCCTACGCATTATACTCATTTCTCAGCCCATATAATCATCTCCTCTACACCCTCCCCTTCGCATTATACATCATTTTCCGCTACTACTACCTCATCAACAGCGGCTCCAAAATCGCTCGACATCCCGAACAATTCATCTACGACACCCCCCTCCTCATAGGTATACTCCTCTGGATTATTATAACCACTGTATTAATTTATTAAATTAATTTATTTCAATTATTAATACACGTTAAATAAACGTTAAATACACATTATTGACACCCTCAACATGACCATGTTCCAAATAAAAAAGGGTCTCTGGAAAGACATCACCGCTCTAGGTGGCACATTTTTCTACACCCTTCTCACTCTCTTAACTCTCGTACTTCATCTCTACCCACTAGCAAAATCTCTCATCATAGGCTTCATATTCACAGGCATCATCATAACTCTCGCCCGCATCATCTACTTCAAACACCGTCCTAAAAAACGTGAATATACCAACTTCATCGAACGTATAGACGCCTCCGCCTTTCCCAGCTGGCACGCCGCAAGAATCATCTTCCTCTCCCTCACACTTCACACTTTTTTCCAAAATATCGGAATCAGCATCATCCTCACCATAGTAAGCATTCTTGTTTGTTATTCCCGCATCTATTTACAAAAACACGATTGGATTGATTTAATTGCCGGAATCATTTTAGGAGTAATAACTTTTGGGATAACCAATGTAATACTTTTATAGAGAACTTTGAATACCCTTAACTAAAACAATACCAATAGAAAAAATACCAACAAAAAACCTCAAATCAACATCCTTACTCAATCAGCATAAAAACCTTAACCCTCATTCATCCTCTCTTCTTCACTTTAATAAAGTCACCCAGCGTCAACTCATCCGTACGTTTCTTCTGACCAACAACTTCACCAACATCAACAGCATCCTCCTTCTGAATTAACTTAACTCCAAGCACTCTCTCTAGCCTCTTCGCCGTATCCACAAACGGCTTCACAGTCCCATGCTCCCAATTAACCACAATACTCTCCTTCTCTTGCAAAAACTTCGCAAACTCTTCTTGTGTCATTTTTTTACGTTCCCGTACTCCCCGCAAAATCGCTGCAAAATCCACAACCACTCTAAACTCCACACCTTCTCTCACAACGGGTGCCGCAGAACGAAAATTACCTCTCCCGCCACCCGAAAATGGACGAGAATTATCTCGTCGCACTTGCCCATACTTAGAACAACCTTGACACACTTGTAGCATAACTCCTTCTACATCCGCATTCACAAGGGATCCAGCCCTCCCACACATCTCACAAACTGCCATACCTCCTCCAAAAATACTCCTCTTTTTAAACCCTTCCTAATAGAAAAACGTCACTCACCACTTAAAAATTCCTCTCCGATTCATCGCCTCACAAAATTGATTATACAACTTCACCGTCTCTTGAATTGCTACTTCCGCTTGTGCCGTTGCTTGTTTGCCCCACACACCTCCCGAAATAATTTCATACCCCACAATAGAGAGATATTTTGCCATCGCTCTTGCATTGTACTGTTCAACATCAAGAAAATTCTCTGCCAACTGTACTTTAAATATACCTGTACTAAACCTTGTATCCGTTTCAGTGGTAAACTCCATAATCTTCCCCGTCTCACTCTCAAACCAAAAATTCGCCCCAACACATAACTTTCCTTTATACGAAGAAGCATTTCCTCCATGACTCTCCGTATTCAAAAACTTTCTCATCCCCCTCTCATCAGCTGACGCCATCAACTTCACATTTTCTTTAACAACACTTGAAACCATTTTCTCAAAGAAGAACAAACAGCTATATTAAATTTCCCTAATCAACATTCAAAAAATGACCCTCAAATTCTAACAAAGAATGTTTGATATCTAGAGCAATTTTTATGTTTAAAATTCACATGAAATCAAAAGAAAAATGTGAATTTCATTAATTTTAAAAAGAAACCCTCTCCCTCTTTAAATATGGCTCACCGTAAAATCCGTGAATATGACGCAAAACAACTTATTCAAAACTATATCTCCCAAAACCACAATTTCCCTTTATCAGGGAAAGGAATCTTAGTAACCCCGCAAACTAATCTCCCCTCTCTGCCCCAACAACACCCTTGGCTCCTCACAACGCCTCTCGTCATCAAACCAGATCAACTCTTTGGCAAACGTGGAAAATTGGGCTTGATTGGAACAAATCTCAATTATCAGCAAGTGCAAGAATTCATCTCAAATCATAACACAGAAATAACCATTGGCAACGCCACCGGCAAACTAACCCATTTCCTCATCGAACCCTATATAAAACATAAAACGGAATATTATCTTGCCATCAGTTCTAATTCTCGTGATGGAAATAATCTTTATTTTTCATATAACGGTGGAATTGACATTGAAGAGAATTGGACATCTGTTGCAACTCTTTTTTTAGCAACGGGTACCCCATTAGAGACAGAAAAAGTAAAAGAATTCCTCCAAATGCGAGAAAACGTTGCCCAAAAAATCATAACTGAAAAAGAAAAAACAAAAATAATTACATTTATTCAAACAATGTACACTCTCTTTTTAGAATTAGATTTCACCTACCTAGAATTCAATCCATTCACTTTTAATGAGCAAGAAGAAATCATCATACTTGACACCGTTGCCCAAGTTGATGACTGCGCCTCATTTAAACACCCCCTCGAATGGAAAAACCTCACCTTCCCAAAAGCGTTTGGACAAACATCATTCCCCGAAGAACAATATATTGAACATCTCAACAAAGAAAGTGGCGCCTCATTAAAACTAACCCTACTCAATCCACGCGGCAGAATCTGGAACATCCTCTCTGGAGGTGGTGCCAGTATTATTTACCTCGACACCATCGCAGATCTTGGAAAACAACAAGAAATTGCCAACTATGGTGAATACTCCGGCAACCCCACAACAGAAGAATCGTATCAATATGCCAAAACCATTCTTGATTTAATGACCAGAACCCCTCACCCCCAAGGAAAAATCTTAATCATTGGCGGGGCGATAGCAAATTTCACCGACGTAGAAAAAACATTTAGAGGCATCATCAACGCCCTCAGAGAATATCAAGAAAAATTGCGCCTTGGAAAAATTTCCATTTTTGTCAGAAGAGGCGGACCAAATTACGAACGCGCATTACAACTCATCGAGCAAGCAGGAAAAGAAATGAACATTCCTATGATCATCAAGAGCCCAGATTCGCCAATGATTGAAATTGTAGGAAAAGCAATGGAGAGATTACAATGAACTTCACCAGAAACACCACCGCCATCTTTTACAACCTCAAAGCTCTCCCCATCCAACAGATGCTTGACTTTGATTACATGTGCAACAGAACTCCCAGCGTTGTCGCCATCATTCATCCCGGCCGTTCTGGCTTTCATAAAGCATTTTTTGGACAACAAGAAATCTGCATCCCCCTCTATCAATCACTCACAGACGCAACACACAACCACCCCAAAGCCGAAGTCCTCATTAACTTTGCCTCATATCGCTCCGCCTTCTCCTCATCAAAACAAGCACTCGCCTCACCCTCACTTAAGACCATCGTCATCGTCGCCGAAGGCATACCTGAACAACAAACAAAACAACTCATTGCTCTTGCAAAACAAGACCCCCAACATCCAAAACTCCTCATTGGTCCCTCAACTGTCGGAGGTATTGCCGCAGGTTCATTTCGCATTGCCGGCTACGCCGGAGGAAAAATTGAAAATGTTCTGCGAGCAAAATTATACCAACCCGGTTCCATAGGTTTAGTATCCAAATCCGGCGGCATGATGAACGAACTATTCAATATGATCTCTAGAACTACTGATGGCATAAAAGAAGGTATCGCCATAGGTGGAGATCTCTATCCCGGTTCCACTCTGCTGGATCACCTCCTGCGTTTCCAAGCCGACCCAGACATCTCCATGCTCGTAACACTCGGAGAATTAGGCGGCACACAAGAATATGACATAATAGACGCAAAAAACGCCGGAAAAATAACCAAACCTCTCGTCATGTGGGTACCTGGAACCTGCGCCTCTTTATTCCCTTGGGAAATCCAATTTGGCCATGCCGGTGCCAAAGCTGGAAAGACACAAGAAAGTGCCAAAGCCAAAAACCAAGCCCTCCGAGACGCCGGCATCATCGTTCCAGAAAATTTTCAAAAACTAGAGAACATACTTCAACAAACATTTAAAAAGATCGTTGACACAGAAAAAAAAGACACAGGAAAAAACATGCACAACACAGACATCAGCAAAAAAACAACCGCTACTCCTAAACCCGTACCCCTAGACTACATCGACGCCCTAAACGCAGGCATCATACGTAAACCAACCAACTTCACAACCACCATTTCCTCTGACATCGGAGAAGAACCAACCTACAACCAGTTCCCCATCAGCCAATTAATCGAACAAAATAGTTCCATAGGCGACATCATCGCTCTGCTCTGGTTCAAAAAACCACTCTCTACCCCCATCACCAAATTCATCGAACTCGCAATCATAATTTGTGCCGACCACGGCCCCGCCGTCTCTGGTGCGCATAACGCTATTGTTACCGCACGCGCCGGCAAAGACATCATCTCCTCATTATGCGCAGGACTTCTCACCATAGGCCCGAGATTTGGTGGTGCCATCGACGACGCCGCACGCTATTTCAAACAAGCAAAAGACACCAATACACCTGCCGAACAATTCGTAGAACAAATGAAACAGCAAAACATCCTCATCCCAGGTATTGGTCACCGCATTAAATCCAAACGCAACCCCGACAAACGCGTCGAACTCCTCAAACAATACGCCAAAATCCACTTCGCATCAACCCACTATCTCAACTACGCGCTCAATGTAGAAAAAATCACTCTTGAAAAAGCCGAAAACCTCATCTTAAATGTGGATGGCTGCATCGCCGTCTGTTTTCTTGACGCCATTACATCCTCAAACCAATTCACCCCAGAAGAAATCAGCCAAATCATTAGTATCGGCTACCTCAATGCCCTCTTCGCTCTCAGCCGAAGTATTGGATTCATAGGCCACATCCTCGACCAAAAACGCCTCAACGCCGAACTATATAGACATCCCACAGATGACATATTATATTTGCTTGACGAAAAAGAGAAAAAGTGAGAGATAATCGTATTCATAATTCTTCTAGAAAAAACCATCATCTCACTTCTCCAGTCGCATAAGTTTTATAAATAGATTATCATCCCAAAAACAAAATAGAGAGAATAATAACAGATTATACTTTTATCAAAAACTGGTGGCCATTATATGACTGACAAAACTCATCCCGAAAAATCCGATGACGAAATAGTTCTCGACTTCTCAAAATTCACCTCAAAAATAAAAAACCTCTTCAAATCTGATACATCAAACACCCCAGAACATACAAAAACAGACCATCACCCCGCACACCCTCATACCCCCTCACCATCATCACATACACAGTCCTCTGAACTATCTCATCCAAAAAAAAATGATGACGACTTCTCCATAGACACCGCATCTGTAAAAACATTTTTCAAAACCCATGCCAAATGGATTATCCCCCTTATCTGTATCCTCATTGCTATTTCTTTTTCCGTCTACTTGCGCACCATGCCCCAGCGCCTTCCTATTGCCAATGATTGGGCCCAAAACACCATCAATAATTACTATCAGAATCAATTACAATCTCAGGTAAACCAGCAATACCCCAATCTTCCCCAGGCAAATAAAAAATCCATCTTAGATAAAGAATGGGCTACATTTTATAACTCCAACAAAGCGCAAATCGAAACACAAACAACCCAACTCGCAGACCAATATCGTAATCAGTTTAAAGATGATAACGGAAACATCTATATTCTTGGAATTGATCCCTATTATTATTATCGCGAAACAAGAAACATTGTCGAACACGGCTATCCAGGAACTGAATACAAAGATGGTAAACTATGGGATTCCTATCGTCTGGCACCCATCGGAAAAGAAGCCGATTGGAACTTTCACAACATCGCCAGTTTCATTATATATACCATTATCAACCTCTTTACAACCCTGCCCGTCATGGCCACATTCTTTTACACAGGTACCATTTTCGCAGCATTAACCGTCATCCCCGCATTCTTCATTGGCAGAATCATCACCAAAAATAATGTCGGCGGCTTTTTCACCGCCATGTTAATTGCCGTATCCGCATTCTTTGTTGCTCGAACCACTGGAGAGAGTTCTGATACCGATGTCTACACCGTATTTTTTCCCATGCTCATAACATGGTTATTCCTCGCCTCATTTGACGCAAGAAATCTCAAACGTAAATTGATCTGGCTTGCAGGTGCAGGACTCGCAACAGGCCTATTTGCCTTCGCCTGGACGGGATGGTGGTATATCTCTGATTTCATTCTCGCCACGTTAGGGATATATTTAATCTACACCATAATAATGGAACGCCATCAATGGAAAACCGCCATTCTACCTCCTCTAAGTATGATTGGCATATATCTCCTCTCCTCCGCACTATTTGTCACCCTTTTTGTATCTCTTGAAGAATTCAAACGCCTTGTTTTAGGAATGATAGGCTTTTCCGTACTCAAAGCCGTTGGTGTATATTCCTATTGGCCTAATATTCACACAACCGTTGCAGAATTAAACGTTGTCTCACTCAGCAAAGTTATAGAACAACTTGATGGTCAATTACTCATCACCCTAGCCTGTATTGGTATTTTATTATGCCTTCTACGTACTGAGCGTATTGAGAACGAACAAACATCCCGCCGCGATATTAAAACAACTTTTTTCCTTGCCATGTGGTTCATCGCCGCAATGTATGGAACCACTAAAGGCGTGCGTTTCATCCTCCAAGTAACTCCCGTCATGGCCATAAGTCTTGGCGCATTCATGGGCTTTACATGGCACCACGCTTCACAATGGCTTTCCAAAGAACTAAAACTCAACAACCTTCTCACCAAAATCACCATATTCGCACTACTCTGTTTTCTACTTATCGCACCCATCAAATCAGGATATAGCCAAGCCTATAACTCCGTTTCTAGTATGAACGACGGCTGGTATAATGCCCTCACTAAAATTAAAACCGAAGCGCCGCCTAATGCCATAATCACATCTTGGTGGGACTTTGGTCACTGGTTTAAAGCCGTTGCCGATCGCCCTGTTACGTTTGATGGTGGAACACAAGTCGGCTACGATGCCTACTGGGTCGGAAAATCACTTGCAACTTCAGACGAAAAACTATCAACCGGTATAGTGCATATGCTCAACTGCGGCCAAAACAACGCATTTGATAAACTAGATAAGATTGCCGCAAGTAAAACACAAGAAACGCTCAATCGAACCGATGAGGAAATTAACCTATTAAACGAAATCATTGTTCAATCAAAATCAGATGCGCAAAAAACATTAACCCAGAAATACAAATTAACCGCTCAGCAAGCCGATCAAATCTTAAAATACACACACTGCGATAACGCACCAAAAGACTACTACATCACCTCTGACGATATGGTTGGCAAAACTGGCGTCTGGGGCCACTTTGGCACGTGGGACTTTGAAAAAGCCGTCATGTATCAAAAAACTCACAACATGAACCGTGAAGAAGCAGTGAAATATCTAACTGCACATTTCAATCTCACTGCAGATCAAGCCGATAAAATCCATGCCGAAATTCAAACTACTGATGCCGACAAATGGATTGCCAACTGGCCTTCCTACCTCTCTGGTATAAGTAATTGTGAGAAGCCCATCAACCAAACCATTCTCTGCCCCATCCAAACACGCGAAGGCAACGCCATCGTAGAAATTGATCTTCGCACCATGGATGCCACATTTAAAAACGATCAAAAAGAAAAAGTCTATCCTGCATCATTAGTCTACGCAGACAAAGAATCAGTAAAAGAAAAAAAATTCCAAAGAAAAGACACCAAAACCGTGCCTGCCTCCATCATACTCTTACCTAAAGATGATAGCTATCAAACACTAGTTGCAGACCCTGCCATTGCCGCAAGTACATTTACTAAATTATTCTTCTTCAACGGTCATGGCCTGAAATGTTTCCAGAAATTCAGCCAAACAAATGAAATGAGCGGTGGAAAAATCAGCACCTGGCTTGTTGACTACAACTGCCAGCAAGAAAATAAAATCTACTTCTTACCAAAACCAGAAGTTAACGCCGCTCATATCTTACTCAGTACACAAAACAAAAACGAAACCGAAGTATTCAACCAAGCAAAAGAACTTCGTAAACAACTAACCAAAGATAACTTTGCTAACTACGCCCAAAAATACTCCCAAGATCCAGGTTCAAAAAATAACGGCGGCGAGCTAGGGTGGTTTGGTAAAGGCATGATGGTTCCCGAATTTGAAAACGTCGCCTTCGGTTTAGAACCCGGACAAATTTCCGGCCCAATTAAAACTCAATTTGGTTATCACTTGATTTACGTTAAAGAAAAAAGAACAACGTAAATATTCACAATGAATATAAACAATATTTCTTTCAAACAACCTCATCTCATCCTTTTTTCACAACCCTTATAAAACCAATTCTATCTCATACACAAATGCCCTCCGATATGAACCCCTACATCATAATCCCTGCTCGTAATGAACAAACACATCTTCCTAGCGTCATAAAAGCCGTGCAGACGTACTGCCAAAATATCATCGTTGTAAACGACGGATCACACGACCAAACCGCCCAAAATGCCGCCCAAACAGGCGCCATCATCCTCTCACATAAAGTAAATCTTGGAAAAGGTGCAGCATTAAAAACCGGCTGTGAATATGCTCTATCCAGAGGCGCTACCCATCTCATCGTCATGGATGCCGACGGCCAACATGACCCAAAAGAAATCCCTCCTCTTCTCAACGCTCTACAAGAACATGACATCGCTTTTGGTGTGCGAACCATGCCCAAATCCATGCCCCTGGTCATGCGCTTTGGCAATACATTTATAAATAAAACTCTCACTTTTTTTCACAACATAAATATTAAAGATAGTCAATGTGGCTATCGTGCATTTACCGCACAAGCCTACCCCAAAATTTGCTGGGATGCCCAAGATTATTTTGTCGAAACCGAAATGACCATTCGCGCCGGCAAACAAAAACTCAAATACACAACCATTCCTATTCAAACCATCTACAACGACAAATATAAAGGCACAACCGTTCTTGATGGCATAACTATTGTCAGCAAAATGATCAGCGCAAAACTATTAAAATAATATAGTAAATGTGTAAAATAATATTAATCTACACATTTACTTATTAGTATAGCAAAGAACACAAATAATTTAGCAATATAGTAAATTGCAGTAATTAAGTTACATCAAATTAGGCAATTTACTTATTAGATAATTGCGTGTAATGTAACAATAATAACGCAATTATCTTTAGATATGTTCTTTGTTTATTACAAACGAGCAAGTATTGCTTAATTATTTATGTGAGTGAGTGAGTGAGTATAATGGTGAACAAAGCTTTGCTTCAGCAAAGTGTTGCATCAGCAACATTACTTACTGATAAGCAAGTCACAAACGTCAGTGACTTGAGGAACGCTAGTGACTTTATCACGAACCGCAGTGACTCGAATTCGAAAATTATTCACCAGTACTATAAATCCCTCTCAACCGCAAGTAAATAAAAAAAATCCTCTCTACCATGAGCACAACACTTTGGATTCAATTGATCGGCGTCATCTTTGGCGCCGCCATGTTATACTTTACATTTGTCAAATACAAACGCCAAGAACTCTCCTCATTAGAATTAGGCCTATGGTTTGGCCTCTGGCTCATGCTCATCCTCGTCGCCATCATCCCAAATCTTCTTGATCCCATCATCGCTCCTCTACATTTCTACCGCCGACTCGATTTTTTTGTCGTATTAGGCTTTTTCGTCCTCTTAGGGTTGGGATTTTACAACTATAGCACCGTCAAAAAAATGGAAAAGAAACTCGAAACCTACGTTCGAAAACAAGCCCTAGACAACGCCGAAAAAACCTCAGCCAAATCTGAACAGAAACACCATTAACTTTATAACCCCCCTCCTACCGTTTTTCTACCATGAACATTCTCTTCATCTGCGAAAATTACCTCCCACACACTGGTGGCGCGGAAATCCTCTTTAAAAACCTTGCCGAACGCTACACCCAATCTTCCCATCACACAACCATTCTCACCCATCAACTCAAAAACACTCAAAAAACAGAGACACTCAACCGCGTCAACATCCATCGTATTCCCTCATTATTCTCACGATATATCTTCACCTTTGCCTCCATCCCCAAAGCCATCTCCCTCGCAAAAAATCACGACATCATCCAAACCACCACATTTAACGGTGCATTTCCCGCCTGGCTTGCCGCAAAAATAACCAAAAAACCCGTGGTACTCACCGTGCATGAAGTCTGGATTGGCAAATGGTCAAAAATTACCGGCTTCGGAAAACTCAAATCATCAATTCATAATCTCCTAGAACGTTGTATCTATTTTCTCCCCTATGACCACTACATCTGCGTCTCCGACGCCACAAAATCAGACCTACTCAAACATAAACCTCATCTCGCAACAACTCATTCAAATAAAGTCACAACCATCTACAACGGTCTTGACTATGAATTCTGGAATCCTAAATCCGTTGCAGAAAAAGACATTCAACAACTCAAAGAATCACATAAATTACAAGATAAATACATCCTCCTCGCCTACGGCCGCCCCGGTCAATCCAAAGGCTTTGAATACCTCATCCAATCATTCCCCAACATAAAACAACAAATCCCTAACGCCCATCTTCTCCTCATATTCGGCTCGCCCGAAAAATACCAAAAAAAATATCAAGAACTTCTCAACCTCATAGACAGCCAACACATCAAAGAGCACACAACCGTCCTCACCAACACCCCCTATTCTCAAATTAGAAATTACATCAAAAGCGCACACAGCGTCATCGTCCCCTCCACCGCCGAAGGCTTTGGCTACACCGCCGTAGAATCCGCCGCCATGGACGTTCCCGTCATCGTAAGCTCCGCCGGCTCCCTCCCCGAAGTCATCTCCGGCAAATATCAAATCTTTGAGAGCCAAAACAGCAGCGACTTAGCCGAAAAAGTCATCATGGTCTCCAAAAACAAACACTGGCAGAAGCCATTAAAACGCTTCGAATGGGACGACAGCGTGGGGAAGTACTTAGGGATATATGAATCATTGCTGAAAAATAAAAGTAAATAAATTTTATTTTCACCACAACCTCCTCTTTCTAACAGGTGACGAACAATTCAAAGATCTCCCCCGCGTAGAATTTGTGAAAAAGTGATATCCTCCAAAAAAATCCCCTCTCTTAACCTCTCTATCACAACCCTTATAAACCAAAATTTAACTCTATAAAACGTCATGCACATCCTCTTTATTTCCGAATATTACCCCCCAAAAATCATGGGCGGCGGCGAAATCAACCTCCAAACCATAGCCCACGCCCTCGCCAAAGAAAATCACACCATCTCTATTCTCACCGCAAAATTCCCCCATCTTCCAACACACGAAACCCTCAACAACGTCCACATCTATCGCACACTAAAAACCGGCACCACCCCCAACTCGCTCATCCAAAACCTCAAACGCCGCATTTTCTTCCCCCCCTCCATCATAAAACAAACAATCTCCCTCATTCGCAAGCTCCAAAAAACCAACCAACCCCCTATTGACATCATCCACTTCATCGGCCCAAGTATCATCGCCGCAAAACAACTAAAGAGGACTTTGAATAACCTATATATTCATCAATATTCAAAGTCCTTCTTAGAGGAGTTTGACAAGTGTTATAGGGTTAATCAAACTCCTCTAAAAACCCACCCCAAAACAAAAAACATTCCTCTCTTTGCCACCATCGAAAGCTATCCCGCTTTATGCCCCAAAGGCGATCGCTTCTACAAAAGCAAACACGCCTGTCCGCACATCTGCACACTCCAAAAATTTCTCATCTGCCAGCAACAATCAACCGAAATCGGCAAAATCCAAAACCACTGGTATCTCAAATACAACCCCCTCTTCCTCTTCTCCATCTACCACTACTACAAACAACTCAACTCCTCATTACAACACTGCCATCTCATCGCCATTAGCGCATACGTCCAAACCCTTCTCACCCAACAGCAACATCAAAGTATCATCATCCCCAACGCTCTCGACATAAAACCATTCCAAAACGCAGCAAAACAACTAACTCAAAAAAGCGACAACATCATTAACAACAAAAAGAAACCTACTCTTCTCTACCTTGGCTCGCTCACCGCATTCAAAGGCCCTCAAATTATCCTCCAAGCAATAAAAAACCTCAACGTCCATCTCGATTTATACAGCGATGGCTCTCTCAAATCAGAACTTCAAACCTACATCACTCAACATCATATAGACGCAACCATCCATCCACCCGTTGCCTACACCCAAATCCCCCAACTTTATCAACACGCAGACATCATCCTCTTCCCCTCCCTGTGGCCCGAACCATTTGGTAGAATCCCTATCGAAGCCCACGCCGCAGGCAAAATCGTCATCGCCTCAAACAGTGGTGCTATTCCCGAAACTATCAGTCCAAATGATTTTCTCGTCCCCCCCGGTGATCCTCAAACACTTCATAACACCATTCAAAAAATCATAGAAGAAAAAATTAAAAAAAAGAGCAAACCAAACACTGAAAATCTAACACAATACCAAGAAAAAAACATTGCCCATAGACTTATAAACGCCTATCAAAAAGAAATAACTTCTCAAAAAGAAATATCATAATCGAAACAAAAAAAACAAAAGAAAATAATACAAAAAACTAACTAACCATGGCCCTCCACCACCCCACCCAAGTCAAAGAGTACTACCAAAAACAAAACGTCGCAGAAAACTACATCAACAAACGCTTCACCGAACCCCTCAACATCATCGAACACCAGCAGCAAATCCACTTTCTCAACCAGCTCATCAAATCAACAAATAGTAAACACCTCCTCGAATTTGCTCCCGGTCCTGCCAGAATAACCGCCGAACTCAACCACCAACAAATTGAGAGCGGCATAAGTATCGACTCCAGCGAAAGCATGCTCACCCTCGCCTCCCAACGCATGCAAACAATCAACCCACACTGGCAATTCCAACAAGCAGACATTCTCAACCACCAATTACATCTCAAACAACCCGCCGATCTCCTCTTCTGCTTTCGCTTCCTGCTCCACTTTCATAAAAAAGACAGAGAAAAAATCTACAGCCAAGCAAAAAATAACCTCAAACCTCAAGGCTACATCGTATTCGAAGCCATGAACAAAACCATCATCTCCCCTCTTCGCTTCCTACTTGGAAAATCACGATATTTCGTCTACGACAAACTATACACCAAATCCCAGCTCATAACCGAACTCGAACAACACGGCTTCAGAGTAATTTCCCTCCATCCCATTCTCAAACGTTTCTGGCTGCAAACCTTCC
>JAHFQW010000042.1:5451-7200 GCA_023259115.1 archaeon | reverse complement strand
AAAAGTATCAGTTACAGAACAGTTAAAAAAGACATTAGCTGGAAAACTAGTGCTATTAACATAATTATTAGAAGGGGTTTGTAAAGTAACAACGGGGGGAGTTCTATCCAAAGTAATAGTTCTAGTTGATAAAATCGTTGGATTTCCCGAAGTATCATTAGCGGTAACATTAACATAAAAAACACCTTCTGGTAGATTGGTATAATTTACAAAGAATGGAGAGATTGACTGATTGGAAGAATTACGCAATTCAGAACTATTATACAAATAAATAGTAATTGTCGAAATATCACTATCGATAGAAGTAACATTAATTGAAATTGAATCCTGAGAAAAATTACCAGCATTAGTAGAAAGATTACCATAACTTAATGATAAACCAGTAACATCATAAGATATCCCGATGCTAAATCGTGTAAGAAAAGGATACCCATCATTAGTTCCACTGAGTATATGCCAGAAACTGAGAGTTTTGGAATCATTATTTGGATTTCCTATAAAATCCCATGGCACAGCCAAACCCCTGCTAGTCCCATTATTAGTAAATGTATCAACTAAAGTCATATCAGTGGTATTTTTACTTGTTCCACATCCGGAACTCGATTGTCCGGTTGTTTGATTATCCCAAAAACTGTTAATACAGGTTCCAGAAGAAAATGTACCCACTAAACCTCCTAATGAACTACTTCCTCTGACTGCGCCAGTGGCATACGAACTATCTATTTTTGGGCTAAGTTGCATATATCCTACTAAGCCTCCAACGCTTGAACTACTTGAAGAGACATTACCTCGGGCATAACTATTATTAATCACGGTTGGATTTTGGAGAAAACCAACCAAACCCCCTATATCACTACTTCCTGCTGAAATGTTACTGGTGGAATAAGAATTCAGGATTTTAGCGCCAGAAGTGCCATCAATAAACCCGACTAACCCTCCTACATCAGCACTTCCATTTACATCACCATTAGAGTAACTAAATGCAATAATACCTTTATCTACATCTCCAATTAATCCGCCAATCCTATGACCTGTTGCTTTCACATTTCCGGTTGTGAAGGAGAACGTGACATTTCCATCGCTTGCTAAACCAATCAATCCACCGACATAACAAGTTCCACCATTTTGTGAATAAACATCAATTGCTGTGTAGGAATTGTTTACAACCCCATAATTATTTCCAATTAAACCACCTACACGAAGATTTCCGGTGATGTTCCCTCCTGCTACAAGGGTATTATTCAATCTTCCATATATATTAGCACCAACTAACCCCCCCACATAATCATGGCCCGTGATATTTGCTCTGACTATTCCGATATTTGAAATATTAGCCATACTATCAATATTTCCAAATAAACCAACATAATCGGTAGAAGTCAAGTTAATGTTTAGGTTGGTGATATTATGTCCTTGTCCATCGAAAGTTCCTTGAAATCGGTTGGCATTGGTTCCAATGGGTACAAATCCCGCATAAGCATTCCAAAAAGAGGTATTTGTACAATTAATGTCATTTTGCAGCTGAAATTTTCCCGTAAGATTGCCTCTCGTTAAATTTAAATCAAGGCAGGAGCAAATGGCGATGGCATTTCCTCCTGAAGCATTGTTGGCATAACAATCATCGGCAATGGCATTGAAAGGTAGGATAAAGAATAGAAAAGCTACTATAGACCACATGGATAAACCTACTAAAATATAATCTCTCGAAGAGTTTTTCCACATCATCTCTTTACAGAAGAATGAAGAACA
>JAHFQW010000042.1:0-5441 GCA_023259115.1 archaeon | reverse complement strand
ATCTTCATACAGAATTCCTTCGTCGCGTATCCATCTATTTTTTGATTCTTTTAAATCTAAAGATTCTTTATTTCTCCATAAGAAGGTATTATTAACTGTAGGTGCTAAGTATAATGATTCGGAAACAACCTTTACTCCATTATGCTCTTTTGGCTTTTTTGTATGGATTCCTAGGTATCTGATTTCTTCTTCTGGAAACCCAACCAGATCTGCAAGATTGTCTGGAAAAAATCTTCTCACTTGCGCATCTTCCATTATTCTTTCGTTTTCATTAACCATTACTTGAAAAAAGGGAAATACTTTATATATTTTACTACTTATTAATGAAAATATGGTTGGTTTGGGGCGGAATTTTTGATGAATTACTCTACGTTTTAACTTTTCTCTCTACTTTTTCTATCAATTCTTTTTGCAAGGCAATATTAATTTCGCTGGCTTTCTCTGATATTGCAGGGGTGTCAAAGGTGGCATGCTTGTGCAGATAGGGATCGAGTTTGTCAATAAATACGCCTCTGGCTTTGATGAATTCGATTAATTGTTTATAGTAAATGGGTTTGATTTTTTCATCGTACATGTCATAGTATTCTTCATAGGATGAGAGTGTCTCTTGATTTCCTACAATGATTAATTCGTATTGAAAGCGGGTGATGGCAACGTTAAAGCGGCGTTCATCTACGAGGAAGCCTAGGCGGGAGGTGGCACTTTTGGCTTGATTTGAACGTACCAGTGAGAGGATGATGATTTTTTTCTCTTGCCCTTGAAAGTGGTCAATGGTTTTTGCGAGTATATTTAATGGTTCAAGTACTTTATTGAGTTCACGTACTTGTGCGGTGTAGGGGGTGATGACGCCAATGTCTTGGGCGTTGATACCGCATTGCAGATATTTTTGAATGAGTTTTGCGATTATAGCGATTTCTTCAAGATTATGATATTCGGCTTTGGAGGGGCTAAATTCTTCGGAGACGTAACTTTGCTCTTCGGGGTGGGTGTGGGTGATGAAGGTGAGCGGGGAGTTGAAGAGGGAATTGCTATATTGATATTGGGTTACAAAGTTGTTGTAGGTGATGGGAGTGTTTTTGTAGATGGTGGTGTTGAGAAAATCGATGAGCAGAGGATTCATGCGGTATTGTAAATCGAGAAAAATACTGGGGATGGTGTTATATAATCGTTCAAATAAGGATTTGGAGAGAATTTGGTAGGAGTGGATGCGATGGCGTTCTTCTAAGGGGTCGATTTCTTCGTCATAGTTTTTGTTTTTGAGAAAGACGGTTGGAGGCAATTGGTGATGATCGCCGGCCATGATTAATTTTGTGGTTTGGGTGAGGGGGATGAGGAGTGAGGGTTCGGTGCTCTGGGTGACTTCATCCATTAATACTAAGTCAAATTGTACTTTAAATTGACGTAATACATCGCTGTAATTGTTGGTGGAGAAGATGAATAGGGGTTTTTGAGTGATACAATTGTGTTTTAATTCTTCCCGGTTATGGTTGAGGTTTTCTTTGATTTCCCATGATTTTTTTTCGAGGTCTTGTAGGGCATAGCGCAGATCAATGAGTTCATGAATGAGGGCTTGCAATTCTTTTTCGAGGTGTTCTTTGGCATCTAAATCTTGGGCGGTTGCGCGAGCGTGGGCAAAGGCGTCATTGATTTGCTGTTCTTGCAAATGGAGTTGTCCACGTCTTATTTCTTTTGCGCTGCGAGATTCACGTAATGTTTCAATGTTATGCTGCAGGGTTAGGAGTGATTGTTCGAGTGAGCTGATTTTTTCTTGATAGTGTTGTGAGTGTTTTATTTTGTGATTGAGTGAGTGTGCTGATTTTTTGTCTTCGCCGATACGCAGGATTAGAGAGTGGAGTTGGGGGGGAAGGGTTTTTTTGAATACGCTGAGGATGTTATCAACGGCTTCTTGGGATGCGGAGGTGACAAGGATACGTGCGAAGGGGTGGTGGGTGATATATTGGAGTAATATTTCGACGCAGACTTTGGTTTTGCCGGTTCCGGGGGGGCCTTGAATACAAAAGAGAGGGGAGGTGTGAATTGCTAATTGGACGGCTTGGCGTTGTGTTTGGTTGAGGTCAGGGGAGTAAAATGGGGCGAGAGGAGAGGTGTTTTCTTGATTGGGGATTGTTTGTTTGTGAATGATGGCTTGTTTTAGTTCTGTACTGGCTTTTTCTTTGAAGTAGTGCAGGGCTTTGCGTTCACGATCGTAGGTGAGGGTGTCGGGACGAAGGACTAAGGCAAATAATAATGCAGGATCACGCAGGGCTTTGGAGATACGAAGGGTGATGGTGTTTTGTTCTTCGTTGATGTGTATTTTTTTTCCAAGGTAGTTTGCTTTGAGGGGGTTGAATGTTTCGATGATGGTGTTTTCGGGGTAGGTGAAGAGATAGAGACAGGGGTTTTCTTTGAAGAGAGGGTATTTGTAGAGATGGTCGTTGTGTGGAGTGAGGGTGAGGAGCCAGGAGAGGGTTTCGTCTTGTTCGTCATACATTTCTTCTTGGGAGATGGAGATGCATTGAAGGTGAAGTAGGGCGGTGTGTTCTTGCTGCAATTCGGAGAATTCTTTGTATTTCATGTTTTGGAAGAAGCGATTTTTGACTTTGGCTTCTTCGTAGAGGGCGAGTTCGAATTCGTAGATGTAGAGGTCTTCGAGGTTGTTATTCTGTGGTTTGAGGGGTTTATCTGGATCTATATGTATGCGCAGGTGATCGAGTATTTGGGAGCGGATGATGCCGGGGTTTTTTAATTTGTGGATGTTGATGGGTTGGGTGGTTTGGGAGAAGTCGGTTTTGGGAGCGGCGTTGTAGTGGGGAAGATCTATGGAGAAGAGGGTGTAGAATTCGGAGATGTCTTTGAGCCAGATTTTGCTATAGGCGTTGAGATCGAAGATAGCGTTAATGGTTTGGTGGAGGAGAATGTTTGAGCCGAAGTAGGAGCGCAGACCTGAGGGGTAGGGTTTATAGATGGGTTCGCGCAGGGGCATGAAGATTTCGATGAAAATGTCATGGAGTACTTCGACGAGTTCGTTTTTTGTGTCAGGGTCTTTGGTTTGGAGAAGATAGTTATGCAAAATACAGAGCTCATTGAAGAGGTCGTTTTGATGGACTTGGTATCTTGCTTCTCGGAGGTTTTTTTTTATATTTTGAAATTTTTCGCTGATTAAGAGGTCCATAGTGAAGGGGCAGCGAGGAGGGGTTTATAAAAGATGTGGAAGGGAAATGAGAAAAAGAGAGTGAGATAAAGATTTATAAAAAGAGTAGATTATTTGGAACATTCATGAAAAATCATTCTATGTTAGAGGAGGCGTGCAGAGATCAGAGGGGTCTTCAAGGAAAAGAGTTGCATGTAATACGTCGATTAAATGCCAAGCCCATTGGACATATTTATTCTGTTCTAGTGGAAGAGTTGGAAATTGAAATACCTCATTTGAGTGTGTTTATTGAGCGATTGCAATGGAAGCATAGTGAGATTGTCTATGGAAAATCGGATTTACGAAATGCTCTGAGTAAAATATGCACGATGGATCATATTCAGGCGTTGTCGCATGTTTTAGTGGAGGATGGAATGAGGTATGGTACAACGTATGAGAAAATGATGATTGAAGCACTCGGATATAAAGATCAAGGGGTTCTTGGTGCGAGGTATTTTAGGAGTAAGGAGTATGCAGCAAATAAATAAGTGGTTAAAATTAATTGAGTTTAGAATTAATTGATTACGTATAGTCCAATTTCACGTATACTATACGCAGCTCCATACGCACAAGCCATACTTGTTATTGTATTTGTAAGCATGAGAAGCCCAAATTTTTTCCAGCTGACGGCTTTTGAGAATTCTTCAGGACCACAAAAAGATCCCATCTCATCTGATAATCTATCTCTTAGCGAAAATATACCTACCGGACTAAGGTATTCTGATAATTTAATTTCTAATGTTGAAGGGTGACTAGTCATATTATTTAGGATTCGCTGATCTATTTAAGTTTTGTGGAAGTATTGGTTCTATCAAAAATGAGTGAAATAATCTGTGAAGATTTATTTTAGGAATATAAAGTGAGTTGAAAATAGGGTTAGCACTACTATTTGAAAATTATTAATAATGGGTGTACAGCTATCGCTATATTCCATTTAAAATAAAAGAAAAAGAAATTCCCCTTACGGGGAGATTTCTACAACACTTGCGTATTGTACAATTAATGTAGTTTTTACACTTCATTAAAAGTAATGAAAACCATATGTAGAGTAACAAAAATTTATGGACGTTAGTGAGCGCGTGCTGAACACGTCGTTGCCTTCGTGCGTACACACCGCTTCTATCAAACGGCTGTTATTGCCGTGTCCTGAGGTGTCTCTTTTCTAGGGGTGCTTCATGCTTAGATGCGTTCAGCATTTATCACTTATTGCGTAGCTGCCCGGCGTACCTTATCAGATAACCGGTTGACCAGTGGCAACGAACCTTCGTTCCTCTCGTACTAAAAGATCCTTCCTATCAGACACCGAACATTCCCAGTAGATATCAAACTTACTGCCTCACAGCGTAATGAACCCAGCTCACGATCCCTTTTAACGGGTGAACACCCCCACCCTTGGCAGCTTCTGCACCGCCAGGATAGGAAGAGCCGACATCGAAGTAGCAAACCGCGCCGTCGATCTGTTCAGCGAGCATGCGAAAAAAACGCGTGCACGTCAATGAACTCTCGGGCGCGACGACTCAATTATCCCCGGAGTAACTTTTCAGTCATCTCTGACCCTCATTAAGAAGGTACAGAGGTTCGCTAGGCCACACTTTCGTGTTTGAATTTCGTTATGATTGAAAGCCAATCAGGCAGGCTTTTGCCCTTGCACTCCACTCCGGATTTCTAAACCGGATGAGCCTACCATTGGGCGCTATTGATACATTTTCAACAGCGTGCCACCCCAGCCAAACTGTCCACCAATCGTTGTCCCTTTTGCAAGGTAAGTAATGTAATTTTCGATAAGTGGTGTTACATTATCGCCTCAACTATGCGCTGACGCACACAGCCTCAAACAGCTCCCACTTACACTATATATCAAATATCACACTACAGCGACAGACTACAGTAAAGTTTCACGGGGTCTTCGCTTCCCACTGGAAATCCCTGGACTTTGCACCAGGAAGTAGTGTTCGGGAGACACTAGGTCGGGACAGTGACGATCTCGTTATACCATTCATGCGGGTCGTCATTCAAACGACAAGGCATTTCGCTACCTTAAGAGAGTTATAGTTACTCCCGCCGTTTACCAGCTCTTCACCCCGTTGAACCGAGGCTTAAAGTACTGGCACTGGGCAGATATCACATTCTATACTAAGCTTTACAACTTTGCAGAATGTTAAGTTTTTGTTAAACAGTCGGATCATCCTTGTCACTGTGCCCTGAACTCGCACTTATACAGATACGAGTACAGGGATCCCTTCTACGGAAG
>JAHFQW010000017.1 GCA_023259115.1 archaeon | reverse complement strand
TCATTCAAACGACAAGGTATTACGCTACCTTAAGAGAGTTATAGTTACTCCCGCCGTTTACCAGCTCTTCACTCCGTTGAAACGAAGCTTAAAGTACTGGCACTGGGCAGATATCACATTCTATACACAGCCTTACGGCCTCGCAGAATGTTATGTTTTTGTTAAACAGTCGGACCACCCTGGTCACTGCGCCCTGGACTCGCACCTATACAGATACGAGTACAGGGATCCCTTCTACCGAAGGTACGGGACTAATTTGCCGATTTCCCTGACCTAGTTTACACTCTCACATCTTAGGCTTCTCACCTAGGGGCACCAGTGCTGGTTCTTGGTACGGATACGCTGGATTTATCATTGTTCCCTTTTCAGGGGCTCCAGAAACCAATCAAACAGACCATAGGCCTGCCCATCTACAATTTTATCCTGTTCTCATCATTACGATACTCCCAGGATATGTTTGTATTAGCACCGCAGATGAGCGGTGTTGATCTCTTCCAAAGCGTTAGAAACAATGCTGGTGTTACCACACATACCAACATAGTAACGGAATATTAACCGTTTTCCCTTTCCCTTTATTCAGTTATGAATCAAGTTAGGACCGACTAACCCTTGGCTGATCGACATTGCCAAGGAACCCTTGCCCTTACGATGGCAGAGACTCTCGCTCTGCTTAGATCCTACTACCACCAGGATATTCATTCCATCTAGGTCCACATCCCCTCACGGAGATGCTTCTACCCTAAAAGGACGCCTGCCTACCCCCACTTATCGTGGTCTACAGTATCGGCAGTCAGCTTAGACCCGTCAATCTTCCGGGCCCACAACCTCAACGAGTAAGCTGTTACGCACTTTTTAAAGGGTGGCTGCTTCTAAGCCAACCTCCTCGCTGTCTAAGATTATGGACACCGTTTACCCTTTCTCACTTAGCTGACATTTAGGGGCCTTAACTGTAGTCTGGGTTGTTCCCCTCTCGGAATTCAAGTTTACCCCAAGAATCCCTGTTTTCCGAAGTCTACGATGGTGCGGCATTTGGAGTTGGACAACGGGCAGACAGGTTTCCCCGCCACTTCCCATTATCCGTCGCTCTACAACCACACCTATCTCGTTCGAAACTAGACTAAGGTCTATTTCGGCAGGAACCTGCTATCGCCGATCTCGATTGGCTTTTCACCCCTACTCGCAAGTTAGAAAAACACTTGCACGTAGTACTTCTACAGGCCTCCACGAGGTTTTACCCTCGCTTCACCTTACTCACGAGTAGATCGACCGGTTTCAGGTCTGACCCAAGTGACTTGTGGCACTTTCATACCACTCCCCTCATTGCTTGCGGGATTTTGCTTTCGCTACGGATGCCCTTTTGCGGGTTATCCTTGCCACTTAGGTTAACTCCCTGGGGCTTTATTCGAAAAGCACAGTAGAACTCCTTAGAGCCCTACCAGACTGTAACTGCTAGATTTCAGGCGCTTTGAACTCCCTGTCATGGGTTCTTTTCAACGTTCCCTCACGGTACTGGTTTGCTATCGGATTCGAAACGTATTTAGTTTTAGAGGTTAATGCCCCCCAGATTCCCGCACCAATATCAAGGTGCAGTACTCAGGATACCCCTAACACCTTTTTCTTTCCTCTACGGGACTATCACCCTGTATCGTGTGACATTCCAGCCAACTTTGAGTCAGAAATGAGGTAGAAGAAGAGGTCCACAACACCACATCTCCATCGTATTTCTACGACGGATTCAGTTTGAACTGTGCCGCGTTCGCTCGCTGTTACTGACGGCATCGCTTTGCTTTCTTTTCCTGCAGGTACTAAGACGCTTCAATTCCCTGCGTTCCCCGACCAGAATGGTCTCTATGGAGAAGTCTCATTCGGAGATCCTTGGTTCAACGTTTACATGCAACTCGCCAAAGCATTTCGTCGCTTGTCACGTCCTTCATCGGCGTTTCGAACCGAGTCATCCATCTAGCAGTGTTCCTAAGATCCCAAAAATTTGTTAGACAAATTTTTGAGATGCCAAAAGATAATGAAATTACCTTTTGACATGTTACTCTACATATGGTTCATTAATATGATGCAAAGATTTTTTTTCCATCCGGAAAAAAACTTCATATCTCAACCACGTCGCTGCCAAGAAACATCTGTTTTCTTGAAAACGGTTACCTTATCTTTGAAGTAAGGAATAGGATGTTGTTAATTGGGGATTTGATGTTTTGAGGATATTAGTTTATTGATTTCTACGGGTATTTTTTTGATGAAAGTGAATGGACCCGTCGGGACTTTCAATGATGTTGATCTTTTTGAACCCGAGGCCTCCTGCTTTCTGAGATACATATATCCTGCAAGGCAGGCGCTCTTTTGAGCTTCACAAATATGCGAAGTACCCCTGAGCTACGGGCCCAAACGATTGTATTTTTGGAGATGATGCCAAAAGATTAGTATTGACATCGATGTAAAAATAAAAAAAAGGAGGTGATCCATCCGTAGGTTCCCCTACGGATACCTTGTGACGACTTAACCCACCTCACCGAATCCAGATTTGATGCAACTTGAAGCTGAATCTCACCTGAACCCAATTCGGTTGGTTTGACGGGCGGTGTGTGCAAAGAGCAGGGACATATTCACCGGGCCGTGATGAAGCCCGATTACTAGGGATTCCGTTGTCATGAGGATGAGTTACAATCCTCAATCCAAACTAAGACGATGTTTAGAGGTTTAGCTCCACCTTTCGGTGTTGCATCCCATTGTCATCGCCATTGTTGCGCGCGTGTAGCCCAGCAGATTCGGACCATACAGACCTACCGTTGCCCACACCTTCCTCCGTGTTTCCACGGCAGTCCCCATAAAGTGCTCAGTCATGCTAAAGCACCTGCTAGCAATTATGGGTATGGGTCTCGCTCGTTACCTCACTTAAGAGGACACCTTACGGCACGAGCTGACGACGGCCATGCAATACCTCTCGGCTCGTTAGCTAAGCCCTTTAGACTGAGCTTCATTCTGCCGTCGCTGCTGGTGAGATTCCCCGCGTTGAGTTGAATTAAACCGCACGCCGCACCCCTTGTGGTGCTCTCCCGCCAATTCCTTTAAGTTTCAGCCTTGCGACCGTACTTCCCAGGCGGTGAACTTAATGTCTTCACTCCGACACGGCACATTCCCGAAGAATATGCCACATCTAGTTCACAGCGTTTACAGCTAGGACTACTCGGGTATCTAATCCGGTTTGCTCCCCTAGCTTTCGTTCCTCACCGTCAGACCTGTTCTGGTTAGACGCCTTCGCCACAGGTGGTCCTCCGGAGATTATAACATTTTACCGCTCCCTCCGGAATACCCCTAACCCCTCCCAGTCTCTAGACAAGTAGTATCTCAAGCACGTCGATTTGTTAAGCGCATCGATTTCACTCAAGACTGGCTTGTCCGGCTACGAACGCTTTAGGCCCAATAAAAGTGAGTCCCACTTGTGGCGCAGGTGTTACCGCGGCGGCTGGCACCCGTCTTACCCACCACTTATTCGCCAAGCTATTTACACTTGGCAAAAGCCCATACAGTGTATGAGCACTTGGAGTTCCCTTATCGCACTTCCGTACAGTGTAAAGTTTTCGCGCCTGCTGCACCCCGTAGGGCTGGGGCTAGTGTCTCAGCACCCCTCTCCGGGCTCCCGCTCTCACGGCCCGTACTGATCGAAGGCTTGGTGGTCCGTTACACCACCAACTACCTAATCAGCCGCCAACTCATCCTACAGCATTACTTTTCAATACAAGAACATTCCAGTACCAAGTATCTATCCGGTTTTACTCTCAGTTTCCCAAGGTTATCCCGAACTGTAGGGCAGATTATTGACGTGTTACTGAGCCTTCAGCCTGGCCATTGCTGGCCTCCGACTTGCATGGCTTAATCGAACTCCAATAGCAGCACTCTCCCGCAGGATCAACGGGAACTCATTGTTTGTTAGAAATCTAAGATTAGAATTTCTTGATCCTGTATTACTCACAGTTATCGGCCACATACTTAAAACTTAAAGATTTACGTCGTTTATCGTCGTATCAAGGAAATTGGATCACCTAATTCATACTCAAGATTAATTGAGCACACATATTGTTTTATTTTGGGAAGGTCACTTATTTATAAATGTTTCTCTTTTGGGGAAAATGCTTATCGTCAGAAAAAATGAACACCGATAGTTGTTTTGTATCATACTCTTTTTTATAAAACGTTTTGAGCTCGAGTGAGATTATGTTATTAGAAGAATTGTTGTTACACAAAGAGGAGCTGCCAATTATTGGGGAAAACCGCTTTCAAATTCCGATTTATCCGACGTTGTTGCGTGCGAAGATTATGTTTAAAAAAGAAATGGCGGCGGAAGTGTTTAGACAAGCAGCTACGGAGTGGTATGCTGATTTGTCTGAGTATGTTAGCACTTTACCTGAGAATAATTCTGAAGAGATAAAGAGAAAAAAGTGGATTAAAGAGAGTTATTTGAATGAATCTGCGATTGTTGTGAAAGATAAATATGGACGGCAACGGTTGGGGTTTTGGGAGGATTTGGTCTTGTCTGATGAACGAGGATTTGTAACTGATTTTTCTATTAGCCGCAATGCGGGAGGGAGCTTATATCTAGAGAGTGAGTTGGAACGAGAGAAATTGATGTTTGGAAAATTAATTAAATTTAATGTGGAGAAGAATGAGAAGTATTGTATCAATCCAGAAGAGGGTTGCAATAAGATGTTTATGTATAGCATGCATAATGTTGATTATTATCAGGGAGCGTTGTTTTTGCGAAATTGGGCTATTTTATATTTGAATGAAGCACTTAGGGAATTGAATAAAGAAGGGTTGTTGTAGAAAGATAAAATTTTAATTATGATGTTAATGAAATAAAAATCCCAATCGCCCCAAGGGGCGGGGTATTTTTAATGTTATGAACCCCGCTCGATATGATTATCAGAGGTACCCAATCGCTGCAAGCAGCGGGGTATCACAACAAATGAATAAAACTCTAAAAATGTGTTGAGAAATAAAATTGAAATTATGCAGCACTTAACTTTCTACGGCGCTTTTCCTTTTTGATCTTTTTGCGCTGCCATTTCCAGCGCATTTGACCTTTTTTCTTCCAGCGTCGTGAACTTCGTTTCATGTAGCGTGAAAAGATAGAGGTGTTTTATAAAGGTTTCTGTTTAAGATTAGTGGTGTTCAAAGCTACCTATAGAGAAGTTTGATTAATTCATATTTTTAGTCAAACTTCTCTAAGAATGAGTTTGAATGTTGATGAAAAATAAGGTTATTCAAACTCATCTATACAGATTTTCTTTTGAGCTGTTTACGGCGAATGAAAAGAGTTAGGGTAAATAGAGAGTTCATAATGACTAAAGATGCGGGATAGAGATAGGTGGTTAGATTTATTGTTTCTAATGCGAATAGACCAAGGGCAAATTTTATTGCGGCAATGGCATATAACATAATTGTTTCTTCCCAAGGATGGGAGAAGCTTTTACGAAATGTAGGTATGAACGCTATGGCATCGGTGAGAGTTATAAGAATGATTGCGACAAGGGGATTTTTTGTGAAAAACCAGAGTGCCAAGGAGAATAGTGCTGAGGCCAAACAAAGCCAATCTACAATAGGGAAGTCTTTATGGCCTCTGACTAATGCAAATAAGAATACGATGAAGCAAAATAGAGAGGTTGTTGCGGTGACCCATGCACCTGCGCCAGCATGTTCAATGAGTTGAGCAAAAAAAGCAATAGCAGTTAATAGTGACCAGACAAACCAGGTAAATGCGTGAGGTTTGGTTTTTCCTGTGAATACGTCACGAAAATAGGGGATGTAACTTAGAATTCCCATAATGACCGCAGTAATACCAAGAGCGATTTTGTAATCAAACATGTATGTTGATTTTTGTATGGATATAAATAGGTTTTCTTATTAAAGAAAAATTTGCTTTTTTGTTACTACTTTTTAAAAGAGAAAGATTTAAAAAAGTAGTTTAGATTTTATGTGAAATGGCAACAGTTGCGGTAATTGGAGATGTTATTTTAGATAAGAATGTGTTTGTCCAATATGTACGTCATAGAGAAAGTGCGCCGGTGTATGATGCCAGGCAAGAGCTATGGCAGGCAGGAGGAGCGGCTAATGTGGCAATTAATCTTGTAACTCTAGGAAATAATGTAGATTTATTTGGAGTTGTAGGTAATGATGTGGAAGGAAAATTATTGGATGGACTGATTTGTGAGAAAAAAGTAAACTTTAACGTACTCGTTGATAATTCCAGACGAACATCAGTGCGACAAAGAGTTATTGAGAATAACAATAAAATATTTCGTGTGGCGTATGAAGATAGAATGCCGATTACTTCAGAACACATAAAAAAGATACTTGAGAAATGCAGGGAATATGATGCTTTGGTTGTGGTAGATTATCAAAATGGCATGATAACACCACCGTTGATTAAGAAGTTGTTAGCACAACAACGAAAAATTAAGAAACCTATTTTTATTGATGCGAAGCCAGAGAATGTTTTGGCATGCAGAGGAGCTACGATAGTTAAGATGAATAGTGCTGATTGTCAAATGGTCGTACCACATACAGAAGATATATGTTCTGCACAACAGTTGCAACGAAAATTGAATACAGATATTTTTCTTACTCGAGGTATGAGAGGTTCGGCTTTGTTTTTAAGAGATTTAGCAAAACCATTTCTTATTTGTAATACTAGATTAAAACATACTGGGAAAAAAATAGTTGATGAAACGGGGGCAGGGGATACGGCACTTGCGGTGATGGTACATTTTTATTTGCAAGGTGAGAATTTGAGGTCTGTTGCAGAGAGAGCTACAAAGGCCGGAAGCGTGGCGGTTAGACATAACGGTCTGTTTCATGCTACGTGCGAGGAGTTAGATGAGATCTCTTGATTCTTACTTTCCAACGCGCTCGCAATATGATATTGCTGCAAATTATATTGTAGAGTGTTGTACTGATTTAGAGAAAAATAAAAAGATTGAATCAGCTTTTTTTTATGGTTCTTATGCCATTAATGAGCATGTTGCGGGTTTTTCTGATATTGATGTGTTTTTAGCGTTGCCCACAGAGAGAATAGAATTAGAGTTGTATTCGGACTTGAATACGCTAAGTAATGAAGTTGCACGACAATTTGATATTAATTGTAATTATCAGATTCGTGGGGGTGATGTGAGAGTTGAACCGTTTATTGCGTGGTTATTAGGTGAATATAATAAGCCAATAATAGGTGAGGATCCAAAAATAATTTTACATGTTGATGCGCTTGAGGAGGACTATTTGAGGTATGGCGCGAGTTTTGCGCAAAGGATTGTTCCTAAGTATATTTCAGAATTGCGAAAAGTGTTACTGCAAATGGGGCCCACTAGGCAGACGTTTAAGAATGTGGCACTGCCACCTTCGTTTAGGTGTAAAGAGATTGATTACCGCATTGAGAAAGCATCATTAGTTATCGATCGTGTTTTAGATATAGTGATGTATGGAAATCTGTTCTGGAGGGAATTTGCATATCGACGTTTGAGCTTTGTTGAGATGGGGGTGCGAAATTTTGAGCAGATTATTAGTGAGCCAGAGATTATTGAACGATGTTTTGAGTTGCGTTTGAATTGGGGCAAGAATGAATTAGGTGATTTGGAGAAATTGATTAGGTCTGCTCCTCTTTTTGTAGAAGAAATTGACGATTGGATGAGAAAAAGATGATTACGTTTCAACATTCTGGGGAGAATTGGATTGAAAAAATACAGGTGGTACAGAGAGAGGATTTGAGTTTAGAGAATCTGTTAGATTATTATACCCCCAAGCAAGAGAAAACTTTTGGAAGATTATTTTCTGAATATCTTAGAGATGCTTTTACGGAGGTGAGTGATCCGGGGGCAATTTTGGGCGCGATTGGCAATGCTCTTAAGAGAGGAAATAGAGGAAATCCAAATAAATCACTAGGAATTGAGAAGTATGTGGGAAAATATGGAGTGGTTGTTCGTGTGCAAGATACAGGGGATGGATTTGATTATAGAGAGATTGATCGAAAATGTAACGCAGGGGAGAGGTATTTTGAGCGAGGGGGGAAGGGATGGAGAGCGTATTTGAAACCAAATGTACTTGTAGCGTTTGCTCAAGAAGGAAAAGAGATTAATTTGTACTATCCTTTTGCGCGTATTGAGAATGAGTTTTATTCCGAATCGGGAGAGGGATTTTCTTTTTTTAGATGTGAGGAGCGTAAGATTGGTTTGACGTATTGGTTTAATACCAAAGATCTTTATGTGAAGAGTACACGCTTACGGCCAGCAGGAGAAATAGTTGAAGAAAAAATGACGCCTCATATTACAGATATTGCTTTTTCTTTACAGCGTAATGAACGATTGCAAACAGAGCCTCTGTGGGTATATCATGACAAATTAGGCAGAAATATTATTTATGAAGGACGCCATCGTGTGCTGGGACATTTGTTGGCAGGTCGAGAGTATATTGCAGGGGTATTGATTTCGGGAAATCATCCTAAAGTGAAATCAAAATCACAGCCTTATAAAAAAGAGTATTATCGGAAAAGAATTATTCCGGTGACGAGATTTTTGGAACATGTTTTGGATTCTTGGGGTTGAGTAGTTTCTAATTGTTCTTGTTTTCATTTAGAAATGTACTTCAAATATCTCTTCTGTTGTTTTGGAAAAATCGGAATAACGCATCCAGGCGGGTGTGATTTTGAAATAGCGTTGGTGTTGGTGAGAAGCATATTTTTTTGAAGCTGGATTTTTTTTGAGTTGGAGAGATTGCCATTCTTTGGCTTGGAGTAGTGTTGCTGCTTCTTGTGCTGTTCCTTCTATTTGGATGGTTTTGTTGAGCCGTTCGTCTAAGCCGATAACGATTGAGACGGAAGGGTTGCATTTCAAGTTAGCATATTTTCTAGTTGTGCAAAATGTACCAAAGATTATTTCGAAGTTTTCTGTTTGGGTGAACGCAACGAGTGCGCTTTGGCTTTGATTACGGGAGTTTGTGGTGGAGAGAACCATAAGGGTATTGCTTTTGAGAAGCGTCTGGATTTTTTCTTGTTGCGATATTTTTTTGGTTGGTGATGACATGTGTTGAGGGTTATTTTGGTTGATTAGTGAAGAGGTTATTTAAAATTTTGGTTATAGAAAGTTTTGAATAACCATATAAATTATCAAAACTTTCTAAGAAGTATACCAACGAACCTAATTTTTAATTAAAATAGTTATGTTCGTTGTACAAGAAAACAAACAACGATTTGTTTTCTGTACAGAAAATAAGTGTTTCTTATTTTCTGGTATATACAAAGGCACTAACTATTTTTGGAATTAATTAGTGCCTTTGGTATACTTTGAATAATCGTTGAAAGATATGGTTATTCAAAGTCCTCTATAGATTGTAAGTGTGAGGAACGTTTGTTTTTTGGGCAACATAAAACTGTTGTGGCCGCTCGTATCCAAATAGATTTTGAGGGATAGTCATATTGCAAACGATGAATCCAGAACGGCTTAAATCTTCTGAGGAAAACAAACTTCGCGAGAAAGGCGCATGAATGAAATATCCATCTGGTTTTATCATGGCGGATATTTTTGGAAGCACTTGTGCTACATACGCTCTTTCCACCACTGCGGCACTAAGAACGCCGGGATCTAGAACAAGATCAACGGGGTGATCGAATGTAATTTCGTCTATTCTTTTTTGGATAACAGTACGCCCTTGGGATAGAGCAAGGTGTACATTGGTGTTATTTGAGTCTATTCCTATTGCTTGATAGCCTTGCTCTGTTAAGACATCCAGAAATTCTCCTGTGCCACAACCAAGGACTACTATCTTACTTTTTTTCCTAATACAATGATTAATGGTGGTCAATATTTTTTTATAAATTTCTTGATGGCCGTCATGTTGATCTAGAGCGTTCCAATTTTCCCAGTAGTCATTACCTAAGATGGGAAATATATGGGTGTTCAAGGCAATATATTCCACCTCATTTCCTTTTAATTTTGAAATGGAGGCGATCTCTTCAGGGGTTAATATTGTTAAATCGTTTGGTGTGAGATTATTGGGCACTACATCTTTTTTTGAGAGAGCAAGGGGGATAAGCTTATACTTTTGAATGGGAACATTAAGTTCCTCAAGAGTATATATTTCTCCTTGAGAAAAAACTATTTTTCCTAAAGCATGATACAATCTATTCCTATCAATCCAAAAGTTATGCTCTTGACAAAAATCAAATAGGACAGAATAAATACTTTTATCTTTTACTATTTTCTGCAGTGGCATAGGTCAGAAACCCTCGGGGAAATCCGGTGGATAAGTGAGCAATTTTCCCTGTTGCTTCTTGTAACTTTGCATTAATATTTAGGTCTATTTGAGCAATTAGGGCATCGATATTTGCGGGAAGAGGAATTTGAGAATCTACCTCTTTTTTCGCTCTGTTCACTTGACCAACTAATGTACTATGGGCAGAAACAACTTCTTGTTTGTAATTGCGGTCTACTATTTGAGCTTCACCGAAAATTCTAGCTGCTTCTGTTATTGGTTCTAAATGTTGTGCAAAATATTTGGCAAGAATTCTCTCTTCTAATAATGCAGCTTGCATCCTCTCTAGGGTAGGATTATCAATCTGTATATATACTTCTGATCCTGAAATTGTTTCATAACCGCTTCTTACCAGCTGATTTTTTTCTAAGGTTAGTGGTTGATTGTGTGCAAGAGATGCAATTATTGCTGCACTAATCTCCGCGTTATATGTAGTATAGCTTTCTTTAGTAGGAAAAGGAATCTTTGTATCAAGATATATTTTTCCTTGCATGGTTACTCTATCAATGGTTGGTCTTTCAACCCCACTTTCAGTTAGAACAGGAATGAACTTTCCAGCACTATGAACGCTTAATTTTAATTCTCCTCTTGGTTGATCATCGATTGAATGGGTAAGGTATAAATGCCCCTCTTCCATTATACCCAGACCATACAGATCAGAAGCATTAAATCTTGCTTGATAAAAACCATTGCCACCGGTAAATTCGGGAAGTGTAGCTTGCATAACTTCATAGGTCAATTTGGTTAAATCACTATAAAGAAAACCTCTATCCCAGTGACTAGGGCCTTGAACATTTTCTCTATACGTATTTAAACTCCCATTATCATAGGGTAGAGCGATGGGTAAAGTAAATTCAAAATGGAGAGTTTCTTTCTCAACTCTTTTAGTAACTTGAAATCCTTCGGGTAAGTTTACTTTTTCTACGTTAATTGGTATAGTCATGTTGATTCCTCCACAAAAATACTAGAGTGACCATTTTTATTTATAAATGTTATGGTTTATTTACTATTATTGAATGGTTTCTTTTCTGGATGAAAGAGAAGCGAGATTACTTACGGTGTATTGATGCAACTAATAGAGTGCGTTTATGTTTCTTTGCGTAATGGTTGATGTAGGTGAGATATTTTTGGGTGTGTTGGTTTTTTTTGATTAAGGTGAGACTATTGGGATGGGAGGGGAGGATAATGGTGTGCTTACCCTGGGTGTAGGAGAGTACACCACCATAGGAATCGGACCAGTGAGGAGTGAGATCGATGATGAGGTCTATGCCTACGGATTTTTTTGTTTTATCATTACGCAAAATGTACTCTTTGTGTTGGAATTGGTAGGACTTGAAGGGAATTTGTGAAATCTTCTGTTTGATGATGGAAGAGAGAACGGAGAGGTCAATTAAATGAGGGGATTTCCCTATACTATAAGAGAATAAAAGTGGTTTTTTGTGTGAGGAGTATTTTTGGTTGAGAAACTGTTTTTGCAAGAGTTGAAATGAGTTTGGGGTGAAGAATTGATGGAGTTGGAGATGAGGGATGTCTTTATCTGTCTGGAATAACTGTTTTAGTTTTGTAATAGTTTCCTCTTTGACATAAATAGGATTAATTTCCATGGAACCACCCGCTTATTGCGATACGCTGAGTATTGGTGAGTACTTCTTCGACTTGGTGAAAAGAGGTGGAGGTGACGGGGAAGAGGAGGAAGGTGTTGAATGTGGGTTGAGTACGTTTAACGATGGTGGTTGGTTCATGGTTTTTTGATTGGTAGAACGCTAATGCACCACCGTCACTTTTTTTTAATGTTGAGAGGTAGTAGATAAAGGCGATTTTACGATTGTCGAGTTGATCATCATGAGGGAGAAGATAGTTTGTGTCGGTGTAGATGGTTCCGGCAATATCGAGGGTGTGGATTTTGAGTTTGAGATTTGTGATTGCTTCGAGTGGTGATAGGAATTCTGTTGAACAGAGCATTGAGCGAAATTGCCGGAGAATTTTATTTTTGGAGGAGATGAAGTCTTTTGTTTGATATAGAGTGAAGAGATCGGATTCTTTGAGTTCAAAATGTTCTTGCGTGAGAGCTTGAAGCAGAGAGAGGGCTTTTTCTTCAGGGAGAAAATGGGGAATGATAAGGTGAGGGAATGGTTTTTTTTTATGGAGTTTGATTTGCAGGGTTTTGAGAATAGAGGGGTGGAGTGATGAAAAATTTAACCATTGTGATACTGTAGACATAATTTCAATTAAAGTAAAAATGGTTAAAAATGTTTCGTGAATTCTTAATAAATTACGGCAACGACAACTCCTTGTATATCGGTAAAGCGGACTTTGAGGGGATCGGCTATATCGTTGTTATCGCCTTTTACAATATAATAGGTTCCTTGGGCATCAGAGTTTATTTCAATTACGCGATGGATTATAACTCCATCATTACTGGTATAAGCGATGATGTCTCCAAGATGAATGTCCAGGGGTGATTGCGGTTTTACTTCAAGGGCATTGGTATGTTCATCTAACACGGGATTCATGGAATGAGTTGGGGTGAATGATGCCCAAGAAGCTCCTTTGACATTAAGAACTATTTGATTCGGATAGACTTTAATCTGATCGGGGGTTACGCGATCGGCGGGTGCTTGTATTTTGGTGATGTTTTTTTGATCAAGAGGCGGTTTTTCGGCAACGGAGATATAGGTTAATGAGATTAAGAGTAAAGATAAAAGAAGAATATAGCTGAGGGTTGTACTTTTTACCATTACTCCTAAAAAGTAGTGTTTGTTTAAAAAGATTGTGGGTGTAATTTGCATACTCTGAACTATAGAGTTAGTGACGTTTTTGTAAAAATATGGAAAAGCACAGTCTTTATATACTTTAATTGAAGATTAGATGGTATGGCTAGTTACACTACAAAAAGAATATTGATTATTTTTACAGGGGGGACGGTTGCGGGTAATGTTGCAAAAAGTAATGTGTCGTTAGATGTGAAATCAGACCCAAATTCATTCATGTCCATATTACATAATTCGACAGAGATTGTTAAGCAAACTTGGAACATTGAAGTGATGACATCGGTTGTAGAACTATTTAATATAGATAGTTCAAATATGCAACCAGAAAATTGGACTATGCTGGTAGAAAAAATTCAAGAGAGGTATGATGAATTTGATGCATTTATTATTTTGCATGGTACAAATACTATGGGTTATACCGCTGCTGCACTTTCTTTTGCGTTGGAAAATATCAATAAACCAGTTATTATCACCGGAGCACAAGTTCCACTGGGATATTTAGGAAGTGATGCGACAACTAATTTAGTTAATTCGTTACGGCTTGCGGTGTGGAGTTATCATGATGTGAAAGGGGTCATGGCGGTTTTTGGAAGTAAAATAATCACAGGAACCAGAGTTAAAAAAGGAACTGATTTTGATTATGACCCGTTTAAATCTTTTCAACGAGGGGAATTGGGAAAAATTGGACGTTTTATGAGAATAGATGAAGAGGCATTACAAAAACATGTTAGTTATTTATCAAAATTTAAACCTTTAGCAATTCAATTGAGAGTTTTGAGTGTGAAAAAATATTTTGATACAAAAAGTATTGCGTCACTTACAGAATTTCCAGGGATGTCGCCAGACATTTTCCAATCATTAGTGGAGAAAAATAATATTAAAGCGTTTATTCTTAGATCATTTGGTGCGGGTGATCCAAGCTCTCATTTATTCCAGGTATTTAACTATTTGAAGGAGAAGAAAATCCCTATTGTGGTTACAACGCAGGCACCTAGTGGTGTTGCGAGTTTTCAAGTGAATGAGACAGGACAATATTTAAAAGAGCATGATTTGGCAATTCCCGCATTTGATATGAGTATTGAATCAATAACAACAAAATTGGCCTGGTTACTTGCGCAAAAGTGCAGTTATGAACAGATTAAACAGAAAATGGCAGAAGATTTACATGGGGAGATTATTATTGAGAATGAATTGATATAGAGGGGTTTATTCAAAGCTCCTATAATCATTTAGAAAAAAATAGGTATTTTTATTATGGATTTTCAGAAGTTAGTGGATGTGTATGCGGAGTTGGAGAAGACGGCTTCTGGGAATACGATGCGGGAGATTTTAGCACAGTTTTTTAAGAATGTACCCGTGGAGGACATTAGTATTGTGTCTTATTTAACATTAGGGCAGATTTCTTCGGAATATGAGGGAGTGGTTCTGGGAATGGCGGAGAAATCGGTGTTAAAAGCGATTGGAATTGCATCGGGTATTGAGCAGGGAAAACTACAGAAGATATTAGATGAAACGGGGGATATTGGTTTGACGGCGGAAAAAGCGTTACTCAAAAAGCCAATGACGCTTGTGCCGTTAGGTACACTCACGATTCAGGAGGTATTTGAGAGGTTGCATACGATTGCGGTGATGGGAGGGAGTGGTTCACAAGAGGTGAAGATGAATACGATTGCGCAATTGCTGCAGAAAGCAAGTGCGGCGGGGGCGAAATATATTACACGCATGGTGATTGGCACGTTACGTATGGGTGTGGGGGATATGACAGTGTTAGATGGGTTAGCAATTGCGTATACTGGTGAGAAGAAGAATAAAGAGATTTTGGAGAAAGCATACAATATCTGTCCGGATGTGGGTGTGATTGCAGAGACATTGGCAAAACAGGGACTATTAGGAATTGAGAAGATTGATGTTACGGTAGGCAGACCGATTAAAATGATGCTGGCACAGAGAGTGGAAGAATTAGAAGAGGTGTCAGAGAAAATACCCGGAAAATTGACGGTGGAAGGAAAATATGATGGGGAGCGTATTCAGGCGCATAAAGATAAGAGAGGAAAAATTACATTGTTTTCAAGACGATTAGAGAATATCACCGAGCAGTTTCCAGATTTAGTTGGTTATTTGGATAAACATATTGATGCAACAGAATTTGTGATGGAAGGAGAAGTGATTGCGATTGATTCTTCGGGCAAGTGTTTGCCCTTTCAGACGTTAATGCAGCGCAAACGAAAGTATGATGTTGAGGAATTTGTTAAAAAAGTGCCCGTGCAGTTGAAGTTATTTGATTTATTGTACTGTAATGGTAAATCCTATTTACATGAGGCGTATGATATACGAATAGGATTGTTGGAGAAGATTGTGCATAGAGGAAAACATATTACGCTTGCGGATAAGATTGTGACGGAAGATATTGAGGAAGTGAATGATTTTTTTCAAAAGATGTTAAAAGATGGTTTTGAAGGAGTTATCATCAAATCGATGGCTACTGATTCAGAATATCAAGCGGGGACGCGCGGCTGGAATTGGATCAAATGGAAAAAAGAATATGTGAAAGAGTTGAGTGATACGTTTGATTTGGTGATTGTTGGGGCGTTTATTGGCCGTGGGAGAAGAAGCGGGAAGTATGGAGCGTTATTATGCGCAACATATAATGAGAAAACAGATAGGTTTGAGACATTGTGTAAACTGGGAACGGGTTTAACAGATGAGTTATTGGAAGAATTGCCTGTGAAGTTGGGAAAGTATAAAATTGAGCATAAAGCGGCGCGCTTACTTGTGAAAAAAGAGATGGAGGCGGATGTGTGGTTTGAGCCGCGAGTGGTGGTTGAAGTGTTGGCAGCGGAAATTACCAAGAGTCCGTTTCATACGGCGGGAGGAGGATATGCGCTGCGTTTTCCGCGCTTTATCAAATTTCGAGAGGATAAGAAAGCGGAGCAGGCGACTACTTCTTTGGAAGTTGTGCAGATGGTGGGAAAGAGGTAGGGTTGGAAGAATTCTTTGATGAATTTTTATTCTTTGGCCATTTTCCATAAATCTAAGAAGAACTCTTTTTGTTGTTTGGCAAATACTTCACTTTCTATTTTAATTGCCACGGGTGACTCACCCCAAGATAGAAGAATGACATTATTCCTAAATAAAGTTGTTCCTTGGGGTAAATTAAACTTTGTATATCTGAGTTTTACTTTTGTGTGTTTTTCTTTGATATAAAATTTAATATTCTTTAATAACCTAACATCTAACTTCTTCTCTTTTCTTCGTATTGCCAAATTTTTAAAAAATAGATTTGCTTGATCTGTCTTATTTTCTTCATTTATGGAGAATACTAAATATTGTTCTTTTAGCTTTGCATTTGCAATCAGATTAGTAAAGAGAGTAAATATTGCTTTTTGTCCCTCATACATTTCTACGCTTTGTTTTGTTGATAATTGTTGTTTTAATAGAAGTTCGGGCAATATTTTCTCTACGTTCTTTTTCTTTTCCTCAATATAATTTAAGAGTGATTTTGGATCGGATGCCTGAAAGTGTTTGACATTGCTTTTGATAACATAAGAAGCTAATCCTCGTTGTATGAGTTTGTCTAAAATTTCGTATATCTTAGACGAAGGAATACTTGTTTTCTTTATGATATCACCTACTTTAGAAGAACCTAACTCCAGAAGGGCAGTATAACAGCTACTTTCTCTTCTATTAAGTCCTAATTCCTGCAAGATTTTTTCAATCATATTTATGAGAAAGTAAGCTTATTTATTAATTTTTCTATGACTACCTCTTTTTGGGGTAGTGAAAGTTTAAGTTCTCTTGAGAGTGATAGAATGTATGAAACAAATCAATAAAGTTGGATTGCTCTGTATTGAAGATGGAAAACTCTTAGTAGTCCACAAAGGAAATATCGGACTTTACATCACTCCTGGTGGAAAAATTGAGCCATCAGAATCAGACGAGCAATGTCTTGAGAGAGAAATACAAGAAGAAATAGGTTGCAAGGTGAGAAATGTAGAATATTTTGATACTTTTAGGAATGATTCTCTTGTGCAACGATGCTACTTGGGGAATATAGATGGCTCAGTCCATATTAATCCACATGATACTATTGATGATTATTGTTGGATCGGACGTGATTATCAAGATATTTCTGTTGCTCCAATGTTAAGAGATCAAATTATTCCTGCTTTAATTAAGAGGGGGTTGATGTAAATGACAAATGCTGCTCAAACTTTAGTTGAGAGAATAGAGAGGCACGATTTCCCACCCTATGCCTACACTTACCCTCCTACTAGGATGTATCGACCAGTTGATAATTTTAATGTAGAGGAAGTGGTTCTAACAGATAAGGTAAATGTCTATCTGCACATTCCTTTCTGTGAACAAAAATGTACTTTTTGTGGATATTTAACAACAATTGATGGAAAAGGAGATTTTCAAGAAGCATATGTTGAAGCATTATTATCTGAATTAGAAATGAGGAGAGGATTATTTGAATCAAGAAATGTGACTTCGGTGAATTTTGGAGGTGGAACGCCATCTCTTCTTACAACAGATCAATTTGAACGAGTTTTTTACAAACTTCTGGAAATAAATCCAAGCTTGTTGGAAACAGCTGAAGAGGTAAGCATTGAAGCGACACCTGAATCTGTAGAATATGAAAAATTCAGACAATTTAGAGAATCGGGGGTGAATAGAGTAAGCATTGGTATCCAAACATTTCATGATGAAGAGATAGCATTGTCAAAGAGACATAATTGGGCTCGAGTTTCAACGAATGCAATAGAAGCATTACGAAGAGCTGGAATCCCTAATGTGTGTTGTGATTTAATGTATGGGATTGAAGGGCAGACGATTGATAGTTGGAAAGAATCAGTTCAGGGTTTATTAGAATATATGCCTGAAACAATTGAGTTATATGCACTCGCAGTGCAACCTCACACTTCTTTGGGAGTAAAGCCGAGGAAAATCATGAATAATGTAGATAAATATTACTCCTATGAGATTGCTCGTGATTTATTGTTGGAAGCAGGATATATTCATGATTCACATTTGCGCTTTATTCTTCCGACACGGGGATTTTATGCTCAACAGGTAAATGTTTCTCGGGGGCAGAGTTTAGTTGGTTTTGGGGCGGGAGCTAGGACGTACGCAGTTAATGTTCATTATAGAAATTGTTTTGATATGACTTTTCCCAAAGACGCAATTCGAAGATATATGCAGAAAATGTCACAGAGTGAGCATCCCATTCAGACAGCATTTTTTCTTGATACGGATGAGAGGATGCGTAGATATGTGATTGGGAGGATTGATCATTTAGGTATGAGAGATTTTAAAGAAGAGTTTGGTTTGGAGTTTTATGAGGCTTTTTCTGATTTGTATTCTATGTTATTAGAACGAGGATTAGCAGGATACGAGAGAGGAATATTTAGGTTGACGTCTGAAGGATTGAAATATCGAGAATTAATAGTAAATGTGTTCTTTTCTGATGAGGCATTACGAAGAGAGCAATCATATTGGATTTCGGTGAAATTGAGAGAGGAGAGAATAATTGAGGAGAGAAAATGAGATGCAATGCGGGGAAGAATGTAGTTATTATTTTTGGATTCTCTGGTTCTGGTAAATCAACTCTTGCGAATCTTATTGGTGAGAGATATGGTTTGCGGATTATCCACCCCTCAGGAATTTTGAGAGATTTATATGAACAGAAAGAAGTTGATATGGAAAATACAAGATACAATACGGGTTTTTGGGAAAGTGAAGAAGGAGTTAGATTATTTAGAAGTAGGTTAGATGAAAAAGAACCGTTAGATGTTGTTTCAGATAGAATTTTAGTACAAGAAGTTAGAAAAGGAAATGTTGTCATTGATAGTTGGAGTCTCCCGTGGCTTACAGATATAGGACCAAAAATTTACTTGCAGTCCGATTTAGAAATCAGAGCTCAAAGAGTTGCCAAACGAAGTGAGATTAGTTATGAAAGAGCGTTGGATGTTGTTACTATGAAAGATGAAGAAACAAGAATATTATTTAAGAGATTGTATGGATTTGATATTAAGAAAGACTACGAAGTGTTCCACTATACACTCAATACGAATAATTTGAAAAAAAATGAGGTAATTGATACCATCTGTGATTATTTAGAAAAATGTAATTATTTAAAAAAATAAATTTAACCTCTTTTTTCTTATTTTGAGGTTTACAATACGCCTATTTTACACTATATATTAAATAAACATAAATATTATAAGATAATCGATAGGTATATATCATATGTTTATTACTCTTCCCCAATATCTTTTATTATTTTTGGTGGTATTTTTGGTCTATTTAACTGGGAAAACGATTATTTTCCACAAGAAGTTTCACATCAATCCAGTGCAATTTTCTCATTACAAAGAGAAAGTGCAATTTTGTGCATGGATTGGGCTTATGATGGTTTTGGTGGTGTATGGAGTTTTGATTGTGTTGATGTTTCTTGGTAAAAATATGGGTGAGGAGTGGGTTATATTAGATACAGCGTGGATTAATTTTCTAGGGATGGCTTTTAGCGTTATGGGTTTTGTGATGATGGTGATGGCGCATGCGCATATGGGGGAGGAGTGGCGCATGGGAGTGGATAGGGGGGGTAAGATTAATTTAGTGCAAGAGAGATTGTTTAGTATCAGCCGGAATCCAGTTTACTTGGCTATTTTGTTGCAAACGGGGGGTTTGTTTTTACTGATGAAAATTCCTGCTGCGTTAGTTCTGTGGTTGGTGTTGTTATTGTTTATGAGAGTTGTTATTCGTACGGAAGAGCGGTTTTTAGAAGAGATATTTGGCAGGGAGTACGGGGATTATAAGAAGAGAGTGAGACGATTTTTATGAAAAATAGTTATTCTTTTTAAGTGATTACAAATAGAAACATTTATAAATTAAAGCAGTGTAGATAATTCTATGAAATCAACTTTATGTAGTTTATTGACGACTAGTTTAATTGCAGCATGCGGACCAGCGTATCATTCTCGTTCTGAAGAAGTAGGACTCGCGCCGTCGAGTGGTGTGGTATTTGGGCAACAAGCTCATTCTCCTCTAGATGATCGTGTTTTGGGGGAATCTTCAACTGCTTTTCCAAAATTATCTTTGGGAAAGAATTATATTGTATTAATTGCAGCCTATGATGATGTGAAACAATTATCAAAAGCGGCAGGTTTTTCTGGACATTATGGTCATATTGAAGTTGTACGCAATGGATTGGTGTATGGCTGCCGACCACCACAATGCGACCAAATGAATATAGCGGAGTTGCAACGAGAGTTTCGTGGCGTGCCTTATGAAATACGCGAGATAGAGATTAATGGTAATGCTGAGAAAGCGGTTGCGTGGTTTAGAATTTATCTTCGTGGGACAAAGTATAATCTCTTTTATAATAATTGTACGGATGCGGTTGTACGAATGTATGAAGCATCAGGAGATAAAACCCTGCGTGTGCCTCCGGTGATGGTTGATGAGATTTATGCGACAAATGAACAATTGCGTGATTTTATGCAAAGTCATGGCATACCCAAACCCAAGCGTCAAATGGTGTGGTTTCCAGATCAATTTGAGAATTTGGGCAAGTTAGTGGGAAGAGGAGTGTTTTAGGGAAGATTCTGGGTGTTGATTTTTAAGAAAAGTATAAAAAGAGTGTTCTTATCCTAGAGGATATGAAAAAAAGAGGGTCGTCTAGTAGAGTTCTGCGTAAGCTGGATAAGTTAAATCTTAAAGTGGATTCTATTGCACGTGAGGAGAAGAAGATTGAACGTGAAGAGAGAAGTGTGGAATCAAAAGAAACAGCTATTCAAAAAGAGCAAGAGAAAGTAGAGAGGGTATTATTTCAAATTGGAAATTTTACGTTTCGCCGGCGACATTTATTGGAATTGATTCGAGGCACGGCAGGGGCATTTTTAGGAGTGGGGTTAGGGAGGATTTTGTTGAATACAGAAGATTTAGCACAAAAATTGCCGTGGTGGAATGTGATTGGGATTATGTGTTTTATTTTAATTATATCGGGGTTGTTGATCTATAAAAATGAGAAATCTTTTGTGAAAAAGAGAGGCTTTGGAATAATATTGCGAAGGTTGTTTTTTTTGTATGTTATTTCACTTCTGGTTGAGTTTTTGTCGTTGTGGTTATTTTTGGCGGTACCGGGTTCGTTTGTGGTACTTGTTAAAGTATTGATTATTGGGTCGTATGCAGCAATGGCGGGAGCGGTGACGTTTTCGATTGGGTGAGAATTTGGCATTTGGATCCAAGTTTTACTAAAAGAATCAAGTGATATACCCACCTCTTTGCAGATTCCATAATTCGTTATATTTGCCTTTTTGTTTGATTAATTGCGCATGGGTGCCGGTCTGGACAATTTTTCCATGATGTAGTACGACGATTTTATCTGCGTTCATAATGGTTGAGAGGCGATGGGCGATGATTATAGTTGTGCGGTTTTTCATGAGTTTGGCTAAATCTGTTTGGATTTCATGTTCGGTTTTGGAATCTAAAGAGGAAGTGGCTTCATCGAGGATTAAGATTTTTTTATTGGCTAAGAGGGCTCGGGCAATGGAGACGCGCTGTTTTTCTCCACCGGATAAACGAACGCCACGTTCGCCCACAATGGTGTTTTCTTTGAGAGGGAGGTTCATGATGAGTTTGTCTAATTGAGCGAATTTGATGGCGGCAAATACATCGGTACGTGAGGCTTTAGGATTTGAAAATGCAATGTTATTATAGATAGTGTCATCAAATAAAATACATTCTTGTGGGACAATACTGAGTTCGCAGCGCAATGATTCTTGTTGGATATCTTTGATGTTATGATGGTCAATGAGAATACTTCCTTGTTTTAGATCGTAGAGGCGGTATAATAATTTGACCAACGTGGTCTTGCCAGAGCCAGAGTGACCTATTATTGCTACTTTTTGATTTGGGGCGATGGTGAGGTTAAATTGAGTAAATAATGGGCGTTTGTGGTAGCCAAAGGTCAGATTAGAAAATTTGACTTCACCTCTTTGAATGGTGAGGGGTTTAGCGTGTGGTTTATCTTTGATTTCGTTTTCTATCTTATAATATTGAAATAATGATTCAAAATCGGCCATGTTTTTATAATACTCACGCATGCCGCGTACAAAACCCCAAATAAGAGGAGTCATACTGATATAAGAGGCATAGATAAATGTTAATGTGCCCAAGGTCATTGTGCCGTGCAAAACGGAGAGAAGAGGGAAATATATGACGAAAAAAGTCCCAATTCCGAGGATTAATGCTTGTCCGGCTTCTAACCAGCGATAATAATCCCAGAATCGTCGGTATTTTTGTTTGGTTTGTTCGCTGATGTTATGAAACGTGTGGATGATACGGGATTCTTTGCCGAAGTATTTTATGGAATCAATATTGGTAAAGAAATCGCTGATATTGGCTTTTTCGAGATCTTCCGCATCATTTGCGGCGATGTTATGCTTACGCTGTATTTGCTGAATGAGGTAGCTATAACTGATGAATAGGATAATAGTTACGAGAATGATAAGAGCGGGAAGCCAATCGAAGTAGAGAATAGATGAACCAACGATGAGCAGTTGAAAAATGAGAGGGGCGAAATTGAAGAGGATATCATCAGTCATGCTTTCAATGGAACGACCGCCGCGCACTAAACGGGAAATTAATGAACCGGTACGATGGGTGGTATGAAAATTATAGGATAACATAATGATATGGTTGAAGAATTTTCGTTTTAAATTGGCGATGAGTTCGCTATCGAGAATGTTGAGTAAATGCAATTGATACCATCTTAATACTGTTTTAGAGATGATAAGAGCGATGAAAATGAGAGCGATGATGAGCAGGATATGGATAAGTTGAGTTTGAGGAAGTGTTTTATTGATAAATTGGGTACCGTTATCAATGATTATTTTGAAGAGGAATTTATCCGCTAAGTTGATGGCTTCAATTATGAGAATAATGAAGAGTAAACAGAAGAAGAGGAATTTATATTCTCGTAAGATGCTCCAATAGAGTTTGAGATTGTAGCGAGTATCGATAGAGGAATGTTTAGACATGGAGGAGTATAATGAGTGGGAGAGGATTAATAAAGGTATTCTATTAGAAAATATGCGTTATCCTAAAACTATTTCCCTGCAATCAGTTTTTGGGGAGTTCGTTCCACTGGGTTATAAGCCTAAACATTTTTAAACCATGTTTCTTTTCTAGAGGATATGTCATATGAGAAGCTGGGCTTAAAATGCGGGATAGAAATTCATCAGCAATTAGAAGGAAAAAAACTATTCTGTGATTGTCCTACATTATTACGGGATGATGTGCCAGATTTTACGATTCAGAGAAAAATCCGCGCTGTTGCCGGTGAATCAGGAGAAGTTGATATTGCTGCTAAACAAGAACAACTGCGTGATAAAACTTTTGTCTATCAAGGCTATCATGATACGACGTGTTTGGTGGAAACGGATTCTGAGCCGCCGCATCCACTGAATCAAGATGCGTTGTATACGGTGTTGCAATTTTCTAGAATGGTTCATGCGGATGTTGTGCCTGTGGTGCAGGTTATGCGCAAAACGGTGGCAGATGGTTCAAATACGTCGGGGTTTCAGCGCACGGCGTTAGTTGCCCGTAATGGTACGATGATGACGTCTGAGGGAGAGATTAGGATAACAGGGATTAATATTGAGGAAGATGCGTGTAAAATTGTGGAAGAACGAGGAGAGGAAAAGGTGTATAAGTTAGATCGGTTAGGAGTGGGGTTAATTGAGATTGGTACGGCACCAGATATTAAGAGTCCGGCGCAGTGTTTAGATGCAGCAAAAAAAATAGGATTGTTGTTACGTTCGTTGCCAGGAGTGAAACGGGGACTTGGAACAATACGTCAGGATATAAACGTCTCCATTGTTGGCGGCACGAGAGTGGAAATTAAAGGCGCGCAGGAATTACGTTTATTACCACTGTATGTTGAATTGGAAGCAAAACGTCAAGAAGAGTTGTTAAAATTGCGGCAAGAGTTGAGTGCGGTGAAGTTAAATACACTGGAAATTGTTGATTTGACAGGCTTATTTTTGAAGTCAACTTCGAAGATTATGCTCAAAACGCTTGAGAAGAGAGGAAGAGTGATGGGTATACGCGTGAATTGGTTTGCGGGAAGATTGGGAAGGGAGCTTGTGCCTAATTATAGGTTGGGTACGGAACTTGCGGGTCGCGCGAAAGTAAAAGGAGGAGTGGGTGGCATATTTCATTGTGATGAATTACCTAATTATGGTATCACGGCTGAGGAAGTGGGAGTTGTGCAACGTAAATTAAATTGTTCAGATAAAGATGGGTTTATTTTGGTAGCAGATGATGAGAGAAAAGCGCAACGAGCATTAGAGGCAGTGTATGAACGGTTGCAAGAGTTATATGTGGGTGTGCCTAAAGAAGTACGCAGAGCGAATCCAGATGGCACTACAGCGTATATGAGACCAATGCCGGGGGCGGCGCGTATGTATCCGGAAACGGATGTGCCACTGGTGCGCCCTGTGTTAGATGGGGTTGTTATACCAGAATCATTAGAAGAGAAAAGTGTGCGATATCAACGAGAGATGGGGTTGAGTCGGGATTTAGCAGAGTTTGTAGCAAAGTCGGATAAGATGATGCTCTTTGAAGAAATTGTGGCGAAATATCCTGATCTTAAGCCGGGGTTTATTGCGGAGACGCTGACATCAACAATACTCGAAATTAAACGAAAATATGATGTAGATCCGGAGAAGCTAGTGGAGGAAGATTTTTTGAATTTATTTTTGTATTTATCGCAAGATAAAATTCACAAAGATATTGTATTAGATGTGTTAATTGATATGATTAAAGGGACATTTGATATTCATCGTTATGCACGTTTATCAACGGAGGTGTTGCATAGAGGAATTCTTGAAGTGATTCAAGAGAATAAGAATGCGCCGTTTTCAGCGTTGATGGGGTTGTGCATGAAGAAATTTTCTGGCCAGGCAGATGGCAAGACGATTTCACAAGAGCTCAAGAAGTTGTTGGAGCAGGGGCATAAATGAGAAGAGAGAAAAATGAGTGGATAGAGTGGTAGAAGAAATAACCAAAGATGTTGAACATGTCCTAAAATGGCTGGCGGCAGAATATTATTTCTTAGAACAATTGCATAAAGATTTAGAAAAAATTGAGAGAGAAGATATTTCTGAACAAGAAAAAGATTTACAAAAAAATATACGGGTCATACATTATATTGGAAATGCCGAACGGGTTGTACAACGAGACTTAGAAAGGATACGTAGAGAATTACAACAAGGGGACGGAAAAATTTCTTTGGTGCCATTACCTGAGTTATTACAACAACTAGAAGTTCCTGCCGCTCAATTGTTGAAGAATGGATCAAAATATCTTGGTGCGCTTCGTGAAAGAGTAGATAGAACAAGAGTACTCATTGCGGCTGAAAGAAAACAGAGAAATAAGGCATACCAATCAAAAATAACACAGGAAATTAAAAATCAAAAATTAGAAATTGAGGATTTGGAGAAATGGCTTGCCATGCTTGATGCAGTTTTAAGAAGAATTCCCACACTAAAAACAGGCATGACGCGCAGAGATTTCTTGAAAAGTGCTTTGGTTATGGGTGCGGCTGCGGCAACGATGGAATTTGAACGAAAAACAAAAGCGTTTCATAGAGGAAGTGGGTTATTTGATAAACATATCTTTGGGTCAAATGAAATCTACAAATTGCCGGTTCAAGGAGTGTTTTTAACCATTGACGATGGTCCATTTATACAGGGGAAAAAAAGATTTGATTTAGAAGAGCGAAAAGCAAATTTGAAAACAATGCTTGATTATTTGACTGAACATAGATATGGAGCAATTTTTTTCTGGGTAGGACAACGTCTTGAAGAGGCATTACGTGATGATGAATATAGAATGATACTTGTAGATTGTGTTCGGAGTGGATTTATGATAGGTAATCATTCTTATACTCATCGGCCGTTTTCGGTGTTATCCAGTCAAGAGATTTTAAATGAAATAGATAAAACTGATACATTAATTGATTGGTTGTACAAAAATGCAGGAGTTCAACGCTCTGTTAAACTATTACGTTTTCCTTATGGTGATCGTCCGACATTTTTTGAGCGTGTAGAAGTGTATGGAGGAATTAAACAACGTGGTTATCAGATTATGTTCTGGTCGAAAGATACTAACGATTGGAAGAAAGAAGCAACCATTTCATCGGTTATTCAACAGGTCTCTTCTGTACGCAATGGAGATATTGTATTAATCCATGAATTTCCTCGAACAATTAGTCAATTTTTAGACCCTTTATGCAAAGATATTACCGGGAAAGGGTTGACTATTGAGAAGTATAGAGGAGTTTGAATAACTATCCTTGTTTGTCAAACTCTACACATTTTTTAAATCTTTAGTTGGAATCTTTTTGTTGCTTTTTTAACTGTTACAACATGTGATTCCCCTTGGATGTTTTTATCTTGATATTTTGATAGACTATTTCTTTGGAGCAGGAATTCTTGAAGGTTGTATGTTTTATTTGAGAAAGTGATGCCTGGAATAGAAGTCTTATCATGTTTATCTTTATTATCAGCTTCAAGGAGCTCATAGGCTTTTTTAAAGCTGGAACTATCTTTTTGATTAAGCAGATCAATTATTTGATGAAAAATATGGAAATCATGTTCATAACCGTGTGCATCGAAAATATGAACCATAGAAGGAATATCATAAATGATATCTTCATTAAAACTGTCTCCCAAATAGAGAGCATGATTGGCTAGTTGTTTAATGCTCAGATTATATTTCTCTCTTATTGGAGCGGTACTTTTAAAATTGGGTACATCTCGGCCATCAAAAAAATCATCAAATAAGTCCTCAATACCCACAATTCTGGCTTTTTCTCGGGAAATAATGGCTGATTTATTGGATAAGGTTAGATTAATGTATCCTCTATCGCGAAGTTCTGTGAGTACGCTTCGTACGGTAGGGTTGAGTTTAATTTTAGAGGGATGTTCATAATATCCTCTGAGTACAAAGTTATCTTGATCCCATAATAGATACTTACTGGCCATATTTTTAAAATTAGAGAGAGTATATATAAATGTTACTATTTATTAGAAGTTACTCATTGACCTGTTGATTGTTGTGAGGATTAGTTGGTAATGCTTCAGAGAACTAGCTTGAGAGGAATATTTAAGTAGCAGGACTTACTTCTAGAAATTATGGCTGATGCGTTGTTAGACATTCTATCGGATAGAAATATATCTCATACCTTAGCGAAATTTGCTCAGGAACAACAAGAGATAGTGAAAGTGTATCTCAAAAATTATCATCGTAAACTTCAGCTTTTGGATGCTTTTTCAACGGAGTGGACACACGGACAAATACAACGATTAAAAGAGGTGATGGGAGAATTAACGATTCTTGTTAGCTCAGAAGAAGAGAGGATATTGAATGAGAGAAAAAGTATTATCCAAGTGTTGCAAGAACTGCAGAGAATTGTTCAAAAAGAATTAGATAAACGGAGAGGAAAGACTGAAACCATAATATATAAAAAATTCAGCTCGTTTTTACGAAAGTTAGGCATATTAGAAAAGAATGTTTCTCTTCAACAGAAATGGTTTCAAGTGAATCAGAGTGTATTAGATAAAAATATCAAGAAAAATGAGTTGATTAATCTTATTCGTAGGGAGGGTGATGTGCTCTTTGATATAAACTCAACTGATTTGAAGGATATGATCCAACAGATTCATCTGCTTTTGGAAAAATACAATTTCACAGCTCTACGAGCACGTACGGCAGAAGATTGTGAAAAAGAGTTACAGGGGGAATTGATAGAATTTGAAAAAGAACGAGCAGAGTTTATGATTGATGAGGTGAGTAAACTGCGGGGGGGATTTACGAATCATGTGGTGTTAGTAAAAACAAATGATAAAACAGAGTTTGTTGCGAAATCATTTCGACCTGCAGGTGAATTTAAACTCTCTATGCAAGCACGAAAATTTGTAACGGCGGCAGGAGGACTAGTGGCGCCACTTATACGAGTATCACAAAATGAGATTATTTGTGAGAAAGTAAAAGGGAGAGCTATTTTAGATATACTAACTGCAGACCCTACTCTGGCGTTGAGAGCATGTTATACGTTTGGTAAATCGATTGCAACAATTCATAAAAATACATTGCAGGAGCTTTCTTTTTATAATCCACGCGCGATTATTCGCCATAAATATATTCTTGACTATCTTAATTTAAAAAAAAGAATGGAAAAATTTGTAACTTTGGGTGTTCTGGATCAAAAAAAGTATGCTCAATTCTTGAAAGTACGTAAGAAATATTATCCGGATTACTTATCTATTATTGTGAGTGATGTTAACTTAACAAATTATTTTTATGTGGATACGATTGATAGTATCATCATTGTTGATTATGATTATACAAAACCGGGAGATCCACTTGCGGATGTGGGTAGAATGATTAGTGCAATACGATATCAATGTTTTCGCTTAAATTTCGAACAAAGATTTACTGAAGAGTTGGTGCAAGCTTTTTTGAGTGGGTATAAAACTATTTTAGGGATAGAGTTACGCGGAGTGGATTTGTACAACTTGATTATTTATAGTATTATCATTAATAGTGCTAAACCACTCATTGATAAAGTGAAGCAGTTGATAGCAGGTAATACGGTATTTGCCCAGAACGTTAGTTCTGTTGCAGTTTTCTTTCAAGGAGGGTATAGAGATGTGCAAACGTATTTTACTGAAAAAGAGCTCAATAAAGCGCGGGATGTGCAATATAGTTTGGAGCAAATTGATGGGTTTATAATTGGAGAGAGAGTTATACCTGCTTTAATAGAATTGCCCAAAGTCGCTTGAATAATGAACTAGTTTTTTACTTTAAAGTGACAAAATTAAAGAAATGTTTATAAATAGCGTTTGGTTTTAGCTTCTAATAGCAAATCTCATTGTGATTTACTATAGAGGGGTTTGATTAACCCTATAAAAATTGTCAAACCCCTCTAAGAAGTACTTTGAATATAGATAATTGTGTAGAAGATATAATATTTGACACAGTTATCTAATAAATAAACTGCGGTTTATTATATTGATGAATATAGGGGTTATTCAAAGTCCTCTATAATATAGGATTTATTCAAATTCCTCTATACGAAAATGGCATTACGAGAGATATTATTACGCTGGACGGGCGTTGGACAAGAGCTGGAAGAATTAGGTCTTAGTAGAGATAATTTTTCAGGATTATATGATTTATCTCTATTACTGACGGGGATAGATTCTACACGACGTACATTTTTCTTTTCATCGTATGAATTTCTTCGAACATTAGATGATTTAGTTGATTTGGGGGATCCTCGAGAGGCTATTCCCATACTTGAAGGAAGTTTGCAGAATATGAGTTTGAATTCTGAACAGTTGCTCCCTACCGGCTCTGCCCAAGTAGATGCTTCTATTGAACGGATCTATAGTTACAAAGAGGTAATTCCTAATTTCGAGGTATATTTACCGCAAATTGCTAAATTGATTAACTTAGTTAAAGAAGATGCGACTAGAGCAATAGAGAGGAAATTGATGAATACACCTGAATTAAAAGAGAGAGCGGCATCTTTATTATTTCCAGCGTACCAGATTTTACTTTATACTTTAGGAGGAGGAGAATTCAATTCTTCGGAACAATTTAGAGAGTTATGTTTTTATCATAATAGTTATGCTCATATGATAGATTATAAAAAAGATTTAGCATCACATTTACCACAAGTGCCGCAAGAATTATTGGCAGAACAGGGGATTACAAATTTTGAAGAGATTGAAACAGATTATCCTATGGCGGTGCGCAGAGATTTTATTAATAGTTCTATAAAAGGAATTGCGCAAAATATTTTTGCGATGTTTGATACTAATTTGCCTTTTATGTTTAAAGTAGGTTTGTTAGGGTATATGGTAATGCGGCCAATAAAATATGAACTTAAAAAATATGTGAATGAGAAATATATGAGACGGGACTAAGTTGAAAAATTGAAAGAATTAGAAAAGAATCAAGAGCTATTAGGAGACAATGAATAAAAAATTAAGAAATGCGCTGTTAGCTGTTGGAATAAGTATGCCTCTCTATTATTACTTTCTTCCAGAAAGAATAATACTAGAGGAGAAATCTCATGTTATTAAGTCGGTTGATAATCTTGATGTGAAGATGAAAAGAGTGCTAAGAGAAGTGACAGAAGCATTTGATGAGGAAATGTTGCTTTTACAACCATTTATTCACCAAACGAGTACTAATTATACTGTGCCGGAAGAGACAATACTTGCAGCGGGGTATGTAGAATATGTTCGCATGCATACGTCAACAATTGAGGATGTAACACGATCGCGAGAGGGTGTTCGTACTTATATTAAATCAATTCTGACTACCAGCTCTTTGGGAGAGAGGGTACTCAAAATGATGGGAAGATCTACAGGATATGGGCATGTTCATGCAGAGACGCTTGAACAAGCACTGCAACATCCATTATCGGCTAAATTGACACACATGACTACTACATCTCAACAAGAACAACAAATCGTAAATGCCGCAGAAGTATTACGCTTGCATCAAGTATTATGGACTAAAGCAGGGTATGATATTTATGCATTTCCATTTACTACAATTCATTCTTTTGGAGAACGGGTAGCGTTACATGTTACATTATATAACGGCTTTGCGTTTACTAATAAGAAGAGTTTTGGCAAAGAAGACCCTCGGATTGGGGGAACGTATATACCTAATTTAGATTTGACTTATAGTGATTTGGTGATGATATATACCACTCATTTCTTTGAAGAAGAGAAGAGAAAGAAGAATTAACCTATTAAAATAAACTTTTATTTGTAAAAAGTGCTAAATAAACGAAAAAAAGTTATATTTATACAAAATTAATGGAGATACATTGATAATATGGGTACTCGAAAATTAAAAGATATGCTGGGATTAGCTCAAAATGTACTATCGGGACTGTGTAGTTTGGTGGTAAGTAGTTGTACGCCTGCGGTTGAGCAACAACATTATAATTCGAATATGTGTGTGCAGGATTCTTTAGAACAAAAAATAGGGCAGTGTAGAGTTGGGGATAATCAAGCTAATAATCAAGTATCAAATAAGAAAGAAGAAAAAAAGAAAAGACAACAAGCGGTATTAGACCAATTGCTGGTAAAAGAGAGCATGATTGTTCCAGCTGAAATCTTAGAAGCGGTTATTCAAGTGGAATCAGGGGGAAATCTGGAGATTAAGAGCAGAGGTAATGGCTGTGGAGTTATGCAGTTAACGCTTCCTGCGATCGCCGGAGGGTTATCACGGTTATACAGCCCAACCACAAGACATGATGAGTTTCGGGAGAAGTATGCCGGAGCACTTGATGCAAAGAAAAGTTTAATTGATGGAGTGACAGATAATTATTTTGCTATCTTAGAGCATGGTGCACAAAGAGCGGTAGCACGTATTGAGGTAATTAAAGCGGAATATGCACATCTACAACGGCAAAAAAAATTATTTGCGGGTGATGTGGAGATTGCGCGAGAAGTGAAGTTGCGTATCAACAAACTAAAAGAAGAACAAAAAGTATTAGGCCAATTTTCCTCCGCGGTGAAACATGGCTATCTTTTATTTGATGCAGGAGCGAAGGGAGTATATGATGAACGAGTGGCGTTTTTAGAGAGTGTGCCTGGGGCAGATACGTATATTAAGAGAGCGAGTGAATTTGATTTACCGTGGGTTTCGTATGTTGCTAGAGAACGTCAGATGATTGCAGAGGTTCGTCGAAAGACATGTGATATGGCAAATACAGAGTTGAATATGGTATTTGGTGATTTGACTTTATCCATAGAAGCGGATTATTTTAGGAACAAGCAACGACGGGGAAAAACAAAATTGCCGGATGCATTAGAACGAGCACTGTACTCTTATAACCAGGGGCGAACAGATTATTTGACAAAAGGGGCGGCAAATGGAGGAGCGTATTATAACCGTTTTGTGGGTGCTTATCATAGCCTATTTGATGAGAAGCCGCCTCGAGCTGCGCTGCTGCAAGAAAGTCCAAGAATTATGTAGGGAAAGAGAAGTGTGTTTTTTATGAAAGAGGGTGAAGTTTGTGTTTTTAATTATAACCGCTCAAATAACCGCTGCCTATAATCTCGTAAAAATTCTTCAACGTTCAATTCTAACGGAAATGATATTTCTTCATCTGGAAGTTCAGGGAAGTGAAATTTAACTTTGTCTTTTCCTGCTGCTAAAAGATAAATACTTCCTCTGCGTATTGAGCCGACGGGATGTTCTGTAAATCCAATTGGTCCAGATGAATCAACTGGCGAACTTTCTGACTCTGGTTTATCACATCTTTCAAGAGTCCTGTGATTAACAAAAACATTATGATAGTTTTCTACATCCATCAGTGGGCGAGCAAAATAAATCTCACTAACCAAAGCGTTTTTTCTTTCTCCTCTCTTTAAAGTATAACCAACTCCCCCTGTATAGCTTGGGGCACGACGAAACAACTGGATTGTAATTTCGTCTTCTTCAAACAACAACCGATCTAATTTCGGTGTTTTGCCATCTAAATCAAGAATATGTGACCTGTTTCCAAAATGTTCAGTAAATGTTGTTTGAGCATAATGGCGTAGATTACCATCTGCATCATAAAGATGTCTATCCCAAAAATCAATTTTACCATCTTTACTTACTTGAATACTTTCCGCTGGTCTTCCTTCACTATTACCTCTCTTCCAATATTGAACGCCAACACCTCCTTCTTGTCTTTTCCAATATTCAACAGACGCATGATTTGGTAAACGAAAAGTAGTAATTATACCCCAATGTTCTGGTTTATCTTCTGGGCTTTTTTCTGCGGTAGCTAAATCATTCGGATTAAATTTAGCAAAAACTTTTTCATTTAACTTTGTAAACACATCATCCCAGAATTGCCATTGATCAAAAACACTTTTATTTTTTTCTCTTCTACCCAATAATTGAACATAACTACATTTATCAGAAAGACTTAATTCCCCATATTTTCCAATTGATTGTCCCATTAATAGGTTTGATTATGCTTCATTTATAAAATTGATTAATCTATAATAAAGAAGAAAAATTAGTCTTTTTCTCCTCATTTTTTTCGTCGGGGAATTTAACAGCAATTGCATACGATTAATGAATTTATCTTTTAATAGCTTCTTCTCTAACCACAAGAGAATAAATACCTGATTTATGCCATTTACCAGCAGAAAAATATTTGCTTTTTTCTTGAAAGAGGATATCTCCTTTTTCTTGAAGATCTTTCAATTCAGTGTGATATACAGTTGGAAAATCAGAATCATTTCTACTATCAGATGTATCTCGAACGGCAGTATATAGTCTAACCCCTTCAAGAGGTCCTTGAGTGTTTAATGTTGATTTGATTACATTTTCTAACTCACTTTGTACATTTTGCATAATCCTTAAATAAAAATGAGGTTTATATTTTTGATGAAACATGAGAATAATTATTAAATCAGGCAGCGATATTTTTTGCACGTAATAGCAAATCTCATTAATTATAGAACATTTGTGAGATTTGCTAGAATATTAAATTGCAATAGAAAAGTTCCATTATTATTGCAATTTACTATAATAAGTCTGCACGTATGTATTAAGTCTGCCCACATGCCGTGAACCTCATGCTCCTCTTGAATGTATCTTTTAGGAGGAGCACAAGAAGGTTACTCCTTCTGTGCAGAAAAACCGTTGTTTTTCTTGCACCAACAATTCTCATTCATAATTGTAGTTTTCGGTTCACCTTTTGGCAAAGTGGGCAGACTTAACTTA
>JAHFQW010000041.1 GCA_023259115.1 archaeon | reverse complement strand
GCGTTTTTTGGTGTGACGCAGCAGCGTTTGGCGGCACAGCAGGATAGGATTTCACAATTTCTGGCAACAGTTGGGAAGATGATTAAAGAGTTGTTTCAGATGGTGCGAGAGCTGCGAATTTTGAATGAGAGATTGGGATATTATCGCGGTTCAGATGAGCAACTTACGAAGCCGGTTAGTGAGCGAAATAAAGGGGAAGAGACGGTATTAAAGGGGATGTTTGTGGATTTAGTGCAAGGGGGAGGAAAGAGTCCGGCGTCTATTTATGGGATGGCGAGGGAATTAGAATATATTACGTTACCTGATTTATTTTTTGATGCGCCGCCTTTTAAGACGAATGGCGAGGTTGAGAAATATGTTAATGCATTGGAGAAAGATTTTAACAAGAATGTGCTGAGGGTGTTATTGCGACATTTAGTGCAGTATCGAGAGTGGAAGGATCGGACGTTTCGTGAGCATGAGGATCGACGAAAATTTATGCTGCAATATTTGCTGCAGCATTATGAAATTATTAAGATGTATATCTCATGGATTAAGCCGTATCTGCGTAATGTGCCAAAATTATCAATGAAAACAAAGAATTTATCCTCTCCTGATTTAGTGGCGGCGTTTGAGGGGAGTATGCTTGATATTGAGATTCTGGCACGTGATCGGCAGGAAGTGGGGAAAAAAGGGGTGAATGGGTGTGTGCTTGCTACGTTTAATTACCGGACACGACCGGAATTAAAAGTGGTGCAGGAAGGATATCAACGCGGACCGGTGCACATTGGACGGTTTGAGATGACGTTTCGAGTGTATGTGTGGACGGATGAGGAAGTGGCAAATTATGTTAAAATGAAAGAGAAAGAGTTGTGGTTGTTATTAGGAGATTTAACTGGAACAGTATTTGGTTCGATGGAGGCGTTGGGCGATGAGTTGGAGAAGTATTTGATGGAAGCACGTGAGCATGTGAAGCGAGAGAAGAAAGATGAGAGGAAAACGGGGACAAAGCAGAAGAGTTTTTTGCAGGGCTTTTTAGGTGAGTTTTATCGTGCGTCTGAGAAGAGACCGGCTAGCGCAAAACAAAAATCGGCAAAAGAAGTGTATCAGGAGCAAGAAGCGTTGAAAGGAAAAAAGAAGGGTTTAGAGGGAAAATCACGCAGTGTGGCGTGGAATGTGTATAATAATTTTAAGAAAGCGCATCGGATGATTACGTGGTAGATGAGTTCTTTTTTGTTTTGAATGGTAATTATTTTATAGTGTAGTGATTTTCTGTCTTGTATGGCTGAAGATCTCAAGAATTTGCCTCCGGAGGAGAGGATTAAACGGCTCAAAGAGTTGGAAGAGAAGAAGAAAAAGGAGATGGAGCAAGGTAAAAAAGAGATTGAGGAGGCGGAGCGAGGGATTAAGAATGCGCAAGGCGAACTCAATGAGAAGCGTCGGGTGAAGGAAAAAGTGCCCATTGAGGAAGTGGCAAAAGAGGATGGGGAAGGGTTGAGTGAGGAAGCGAAGATTATTCTTAAGACGATGATGAAGAATGTGGGTGTCAGAGAGGCGGTTAATGAGGGAGTTGCATCAGATGATGAGAAAAAACGTGATTCAAAGAGAGATTCTACTGAGACGTCAGAGTTAGAGAGAGCGGTTGCACGAGATGCAGCACGTGTAAGTGGTTCTATGAATTCACCGTATGTTGCGCAGTTGAGCCAGCAGCCAATGCGTAATTTGTATCAGGAGATGACGGCGGTGTATGATGCAGTGGGTGAAAAAGGATATATGAATTCAGAGGAGCAGAAGAGGGTGCAGTATTTAGCATCGGCGGTGGAGAAGAAAATTGAGGATATTGAAGCGGGGAGGTATGAGGTGTCGTCTCAGGTTGCGCAAGAGGCGTTGCTGACGCGGCAGATTGGGCAGAATATGGGTGGGATGTATACGAGTAATAAAGGGAAGAAAGCGAAAGAGTTGGATTGGTATAAGAGTGGATAGGTTATGGTTTTGTGTTCATTAAATTTAGTTGGGAGTTCGAGCATGTTTTGTTTGTTTTGGATTTAGAATAAATATTTTTTAGGGGGCGTATCCTCTTTTTTCTCTGTTAAATGCACTTTTTTCTCGTAATGTTTATATAGCTATAACTTATCTTGGTTCTATGGTGGAATTTGGGACGGGATATTTTCAGCCGATGCAGCGGGAGTATCATGATCATGGCAGTCATGGGGAGCATGAGCATCATGGGTTTGCACCGTCTGCGGGCGGGACGGGAGATGTTGGGATAACTATTGGTGATTTAGGAATGAGTTTAGCTCTTGGACCTGTACCGAATGTTGCGGCGGTGGGAGCGAAGCTACGTGCAGGGACCAAGACAATGGAGATTGGCTTTTTTGGGATGGGAAAAGGTTCTGGTCAAGGTCATACGCCGGAGATGTATGGGGAGAAGCAGAGAAAAGCACTTGAGGAGATTGGCAAAGCAAATAAAGTTGATTTTACAACACATACTTCGGTTGGAGTTTATGGGTTAGCAGGAATGGATCAGCAGGGTAATTTCTCTAAGTCGTCTAAGAATTTTTCGTTGACGGAAATCAAGAGAGCAATTGAATTTGCCAGTGATGTTGCGAAAGGAGGACCAGTGGTTGTACATACCGGAGAATTTCAACGACCGGTAGTTGATGCGGATTGGAATGAACATAAAGATGATCCGTTTTATAAGAAGTTTAAGATGTATCCCGATGAGGAGGGACGAACGTCGTATAAAGTTGTTGATACAAGAACGGGTGCGGTGATGCAGGAGGCGCGGAAAAATAGAAAAGTGTCGAGACCGGTGTGGAATGTGGCGGGGAAGGGACAAGATTATACGGAAGGAGGAGAGGTTAGAAAAGTTACGGGAAATGAACCGTATCCGGTGTATATTGATTATTTGGGTAATCGTGTGCCACCAGAACAGCGTGTACCTGTGTATGATGAAAAAGTGGGGCATTTCAAAGTCGAGCAGTTGGAGTGGAAGGATTTAGAAAATGAAGCGAAGATTATGACGGCGCGAGCACGAGAAGAGTGGCGATTGTGGAAATCGGGGAAGTTAAGTGAAGATGATAAGAAAAAATCACTATGGCGTGAGAGATTTTTAAAATCTGATGTGAAAGATGAGACGCAAATTGAAGTGCGACCAGAAGAGGCGTATATTATTTCTACGCTTGAGACGAATGCGGCAAACAGCAGAGGGTGGGCGTCGTATTATGGGGGGAATTTTCAAAAGTATATTAAGACAATTAAAGAGTTAGAGCAGGCGAAAGAGTTGTATCAAAAAATTGAGCAATCTACAAGTGAGAATGAGAAGTGGAAATTGAAACAGCAAGCGCAGCAGTTGTCACGATTTGTGCCACCGGAGTCAGAGATGCCTGTTGTATTAATTGATAAAGAAATCAATGAAATGAAGAGACAAATTTCACAGTCGCAAGAAGCGGCTTCCGCGCAGCAGTCACAGGCAGAGGAGGCGAGGGAGACGATTCGGCATATTCAGAGTGCGGAGACGTATGCGCTTAATGAGGCGTATGATGCGTATGCGATGGCGGCGATGACGGCGATGAAACATACGGACGCGTTAGAAAAGCAGGGGAGTTTGAAGAAGCCCATTGCAATTGCGATGGAGAATTTGTTCCCAGAGACGTATGGGTCACATCCTGATGAGTTGATTAAGCTTGTGCATGGAAGTCGTCAGCGGATGGTCGATGTGCTTAAACAGCAAGGGTATTCTGAATCAGAGGCGGCGAAAAGAGCAAGAACACATATCACGGCAACATTTGATACGGGGCATTTGAATATGTGGCGAAAGTATTGGGTGGGCGATGAGAATAAGTCCATTCAGGAGAATAATGATGGGTTCAACAAGTGGATGCTCTCAAAAATTGGGGAGATGGTGGATAAAGATATTGTTGGTCACGTGCATATTGATGATAATCAAGGGTATCAAGATGAGCATTTAGCGCCAGGTGAGGGAAATACTCCCATTAAAGAGATGGTGGAATTACTTAAGAAGAAAGGATACAAAGGAGAGTTGATTATTGAACCGGGAGCTGATTATTATACGGATTTGTCAGGATTTCATTCGGTGATGAAGACGTGGAGATATATGGATTTGCCGGTGTATGGAAAGGGTTTTGGTGGAGGCGGTGGAGGAGGAGGACGCCGGGGGAGAACGTGGAATCAGGTGGGGTATGGGTATTTTGGTCAGATGGATCCGCCGTATTTCACGGTGGGGGCGTATGTTCCTTCGGAAGATTGGACGTTGTGGAGTGGCGTTCCTATGGATTAGAATGAGAAAATTATTTAAAGAGTAAATCTTTTATTCTGTTTATGAAAAGAGAGGTTTTAGTTCGATTTGTGTTTGTAGGTTTGTTGATTCTGAGTGTGATGATATTAGTTGGGTGTACGTCATCAAGTGGTAAATCTGAACAGAAATCTGATATTATGGTTGATTCTGCATCTGAGATAGTTTCTAAACAACCTGTAGAAAATAAAGTAATAGAAGAAAAAGTGGAACAAAAAAAAGAGGATGTGAAGAGCAGCAACACGTCTGCGGTAAGTGAGGTGAAGAGTGAATCTAAAATGGTGTCAAAACCTATTGTACAAAAAATGCAGCCGGGTTGGGGCAAGAGTGTTACAGTGACAAGTTCAGGGTCATATATGACTGTTTTAAGTAACGGCATTCCATCACATCAAGTCGGGGTGTTTCCTACGATGTTGGATGCGAATGCGGATGGACGACCAGATAATCCTAATACGATTAAAGCTCAGACATATAATTATAAAATTTCGTTAGCACCCAAGAGAGCAAGCAGTACGATAAGTTTACCGATGGGGCCAATTGGTATAGCATTAAGTGGAGCGGTATTTTTTAATCCGTTAAATGCGGAGAAACAAGATGCGGTGCAGGTGGAAGTGTTTGATATGTGTCAGGGGCATCCGGAAATGCAGGGACGATATCATTATCATGAGTTATCTAGTTGTTTTGAAGTTGGTTCAGAGGGACATTCGTTTTTAATTGGTTATGCGTTTGATGGTTATGGTGTCTATGGGCCGTATGAGGATACGGGTGTTTTGGCTAAGGGATTAGATTCATGTAATGGTCATGAGCATGGTTCATATGGGTATCATTATCATGCAACGATGAAGTACCCTTATCTCTTGGGATGTTATACAGGGGTAGTTGAGAATTCTAATTTAGATCAAATTGGGGGGAAGAATATGGGCAGTGGTAGTGGGGCTCAAATGAATGGTGGACAGACACCGCCACCTGGACAAGGACCACCTCCACCACCGGGAGCACCGCTACCAAAATAGGAAGGTTGTTTTTGTTTGTTTCTGGGTTATTTTGATTTTAACTTGATGATGGAATTTGATTTGAGTATAAAAACCCGGACCGCAGTCCGGGAAAAGGAGGTGTTGAAGATGTTTTGGTTGAGAAAACATACTTCAAACCATAGAATAAGATTGGTTTATAAATGGCTTATGCAGGGGTGTTGGATAGCGGGATTACAGAAGATTTAACCATAAGATTTTTAAAGGAATGAGGGCATTTGCTACTTAGAAGTAAAGTAGGGATAGGTTAGATAGGGGGTTATTATTATGCTACAATTATTTGCGACACCGGATTGGTTTAATGGATGGGATTTAGTGTTTGATACGGTTGGGTTGATTATTGCGTTATTAATTGCGGGTTACAGCTGGCGAATTTTTAAGATTAATGGAGAAAATAGGTTTGCGTATTTTTCTGTGGCGTTTTTACTTGTGGGTATTAGTTTAATCTTAAAGCTGCTTACCAGCGGTATATTATATTATGAGCCGGTGCGAGTGGCGGCTGCTGATGTGTTGAGGCCATCATTGGGACCGGGCTACAAGTTTTCCGTGTTATATTATAGAGCGGGCTTTTTTGCAGAGATGGCAAGTATGCTTGGAGCATGGCTGTTGATTTTTTTAGTATCACAGAAGCCGCGAGAACGATTACGAAAGTACTATGAGTTAAGCCAGATTGCGTTGTTTGTGTATTTAGTGCTCCTCATTTCTGTGGTTGCGAATTTTGAATATACGGTGTTTTATCTCACAAGCGCGGTGCTCTTGGCGTTGATTACGTTGAATTATTATAAGAGTTATTTGAATAACCAGAATAAGAACACGTTTCGTGTGATGCTGGCGTTTTTGTTGATGCTGCTTGCGAATCTGTTTTTTGTGTTTGTGTTTGCGTGGGAAGGATTTTACTTTTTTGGTGAATTGGTGTTGTTGATAGGATTTTTAGCGTTGCTCTTTACGTATACTTCAGTTGTGGCACGGGGGAAGAGATAAAATGGTGGCACGACGCTCAAGATTAGAACTGATTTTTGATATCTTGTTGTCTATTCAGAATAAAGGCGGCAAGATTAAGCCAACGCATTTGATGTATAAGTCAAACTTGTCTCATAAGCTACTTAATAGTTATCTGGATGAACTGGTGGAAAAAGGCTTGGTTCGAGTAGAGGAAGAGTTTGCACGCAAGCGAGAAGGGCCATTAAAGTCTGTGGTGATTACGGAGAAAGGCTTGGGATTCTTGGCGGAATTTAGACGTATGAGAGAGTTTACGGATGCGTTTGGGTTGTAGGGATTTTTAATTTTTTTCATAGTAACTATTTTAAAGTGAGAAGCTATATGATGTTTAAATGATTAAAGATACAACTATTTCTAAAATTATTGTGGGCGTGGATGAGGCGGGAAGGGGTCCGGTGTTGGGTCCATTGGTTATGGTAGCGTTAGCAGTGAGAGAGGAGAATCAGAAAAAGCTTGAGTGGTTGGGTGTAAAGGATAGCAAGCAACTTAGTTCTTCGGTGCGAGAGGAGTTGTTTGAGCGAATTCATGAGTTGGTGCATGATTTTAGAATTGAGATGATTGAACCTGATGCGATTGATTTATCATTGCGCGATATTGGGACGAATTTGAATTGGCTGGAAGCGGAGACGTGTGCTCGTATGGTGTCGGAACTGGATCCAGATACGATTATTGTGGATTGTCCGAGCCCAAATATTCCTGCGTATACGGATTTTTTGAAGAAGAGATTGAGTGCGGGGGTTAGGGAGAAAGCTCAACTGATTGTGGAGCATAAAGCGGATGTGAATCATATTGTAGCATCCGCGGCGTCAGTTGTGGCAAAGGTGATTCGTGATCGGGCGGTGGATAGAATTAAGAATGAAACGGGGATTGATTGCGGTTCTGGGTATATGAGTGATCCTAAGACACAGGATTTTTTGGAGAAGTATCATGACAAATATCCTGACTTGTTTCGTCGAGGCTGGCAGTCGTACAAGAATGCGGTGGAGAAGAAGAAGCAGGAGACGTTGGGAGAGTTTTAGGGGGAATTTTTGTTTGATTTTAATCTGG
>JAHFQW010000016.1 GCA_023259115.1 archaeon | reverse complement strand
TTCATTTCTCAATTATTGGAAAATAACCTATATTTATATTCCTCTGATTATCCCTGCCCGACTTGCACGAAAGAGTATTTTAGGATAATGATAGAAACATTATTATTTCTTTTTCATTATAGAGGAGTTTGAATAATCTCCTTTTTCATTAACATTTCAATATTTCCTTTCCGCAACCTTTATAGCCCCCATCCTCTTTAATAGTCCCATGAACGAGGTCTGGCAACATTTCTGGGGGCATCACAAAAAGAAACTCATCGCAACTATAATCTCTCTCATCATCTTATTTTTCTTCTTTGGTACTCAAATAACTCTATACCTGCAATTTTTGGTAGGCAACGACATCATCATCAACCTCAAAGCCAGCCCCGAAGAAGTCACCCTGCTCCAAAGTGAGACAAAAAACATTCAAGTTGACCTCAGTGCCACTGCCAATCCTTTCTGTGAAGTCCTCTGCACTGGATTATGGAAAGATATTACCTCTCAAAAAACCCTCTCACAAGATCAATTCTCATTAAGAACAGGAAGCGGCAAACAAAGTACATTTACCCTTCCTCCTCCTGATGAAGGCGAAGGCTACGCTTTATATCGTTACGAAATAAAATGCCAAGGCCAAAAAGCTCTGCTCTGCCATACCAGTGAAATTCCCACCCGCGCAGCAACGCTCATCACCGTTCATTACATCTTAACCGATGAACAAAAAAAAATCAAAGACCAATTACAGCAAACACTCAACCTCCAACTCCAAGATCTCAACCAACTTGAAAGCACCATAGAACTCATAGAAACCAATCTTCCCCTCTGGCATACCCTCTTCACCCCATCAGATCTCAACAGTAAACTCACCCAAATAAACCAAGCAAAATCAGATCTTCAAATCCAACAACGCTCACTCGAAGACCTCAACGCCTTCTGGCAGCAACAACAGTACACAAAAGTGCAAAAAATAATTCAAGCCTCCACTCTCGAACAAACCAAAACCAACATTCAAACCCTCTGGCAGAACGTGAATACTACGCTAACTCAGTATAATCTCATAGTCCAAACCCTCAACAACCTGCAGCAACAATTAGCCAACCTCAACGAACCAATCTCCAACCAAACGCTCAACGACAACCTCAATAATCTCATCACCAAATACAATGCCGTAGCAACTCTCATCAACACCACTCCTTCCGAAATCTCCATCACTAACGCTACCCCAATTACAACAACCCTCCCGCAAGACATAACAGATATAGAAAAAACCTTCACCCAACAACGTTCAAACGAAATTCAAGAAAATGAATTGCAGCTCGCCATCTCTGCGCACATTCTCTGCACCCTCTCTGGCACCTGTTTCCCCTCCCTCACCCCTCTTGAAATAATCAACACCACCCAAAACATCAATCAGAGTTGCCAACAAAAAGCACAATTCAACACAACCTACTCATTAATACAAAAAGAAATGACACAGCAAGCCGCCACTCTAAATTACGCCCAAAATCCCGCACTCTCAAACAATATAAGTCTCTACATCCACAATCTACAGCAAGACATCAAAGAACAATATCGCACAGATTTTATCAATCTCAACCTCCCTCCTCCCTCAACTCTCGAGCCAGAACAAAAAGTAGCTGTCAGTTTCAATTCCACCATAAACGCAACACCCCTAGCCATCATCCAATTAGCTAAAACCATAACCACCTGCATCACTCCAAATACTACTCTCATCCCTATCCAAAACCTCTCCCTCAGCTCCATTACCATTCCAACTCTCAACTCCCTCTCTCTCCCCTCTTCTCTTCTCCCCACGGTTATCCCCACATCAAACATCTCATTTACCGACCCTCAACCTCGCTGTTGCGCCCTCCACAGTTGTACCAGTTGTTGCACAACCAACAGTTGCTCAAATGACAACTACCCCATCCTCTTCATTCACGGTCATGCATTTAATAAAGACCTCTCCGCCGAATATAGTCTCAACGCATTTAACCCTCTACAAGAAAAACTTGAAGAGCAGGGCTACATCAATGCCGGTGCCATCTCATTATACACCCTCAAAGACACAACTCCCGGTATCTGGGGTTTATTCAAAACACCTATCAGCCTCAAAGGGAGTTATTATTATGATATGTACTTTGCACAAGGCGGCTATAAACTAGTACAGCAAAAAAGCGAACATATCGACACCTACGCCGTGCGTTTAAAAGAATTAATTGATACCATCAAATATAAAACCGGTAAAACCAAAGTAATTATTATTGCTCATAGCATGGGCGGCTTAGTTGCCCGCGACTACCTCTCTATTTTTGGTTCCGATAGCATCGAAAAACTCATCATGATAGGAACCCCCAATCAAGGTATTGTTGGCAACATCGCGCAGTACTGCGATATTATCGGTGAACAACGTGAATGTGAAGACATGAACAGTAATAGTCTCTTTATATCCAAATTAAATTCGCAAAAGCCAGCCCCCATTCCCCTCTACACCATTGTGGGTATTGGCTGTCCTACAACCATTGAAAGCCAAACTCAAGATGGTGATGGCATTGTCCTAAAAGAAAACGCCCAACTCGAAGGAGCAAAAACATTTTTTATTAAGGGCTCATGTGATAGCTTGCAAACCCTGCACACCCAACTGCTTGATATAGAAAAATACCCCCAAGTCTATACTAATCTATTGCAGATATTAAAAGAGTAACCCAACTATGAGATGTTTTTTACCACAACACTATTTTTCTGCGTATTGCATATTTGTGTATTCTTCCTCATCCTCTCCAAATACTGCACTAAACATTTCCATATTCTCTCTTTTAACTCGCTCTCCGCGTCTAATCTGTCTACTTCTCCTCTCCAATCCACCTCGGGCATAACCACCAACGTTCCTTGAAACATTCTCCCTGCTCTTGCCGCCTCCTCCTCAATCTGATGAGCCACGGGTTTTCCAAACAACTTGAGCGCTTTAAACTTTGAAATCGAATTTGCTCCCGCCTCTAACAGATACGCAATCCGCTCAACCCTATCTTCCCACACCCCGCATTGAATATTAAGAGTAGGAAACACAATTCGCAACGATGCAATCCACCACGCCTGCTCTTCTTTACTCGGAATTGCTGCATGTTCAAACATCGTTCCCTTCTCTGGAATCAAACTATACACATGAATTTTATTAATATCATACTTGCGAATAAACTCAATCAACAAATTCAAATCTTCTTTTGTTTCCCCCATTCCCACAATAAACGTCATTGCCTTCTCCAGTCCCAACTCCCCTGCCACTTCAAACATCTTCTCATATGGTGCTAGTGGTTTAGAAGGACAAACAATCTTATGCAGCACCGGATTAATCGTTTCCGTTGATCCCACCACCCCGCGAATATACGGCTGATACCGCAGTAATAACGGCCTAGGAATAGGTCCAACCGATAACCATATCTTCTCCCCCGTAATCTGCACAATCACCTTGAGCAATGTTTCCAGTTCATCCGGCTTGAGAACACCAATTCCTCCCGTAAAAAAACCAATATCCCACCCCAACTTCTTTGCCAGAATAAATTCCGCCAGAATTGATGCATCACTGCGCTTCGTCTCTTTTGGTGCTTTTCCCACCGGCTGCGTTGACATATAACAAAACGTACAATCCCCAATCGTGCATCCCCAGCTAAAAAACACTGCTCTCTCAAATGACGTCACCGGCGCAAAATGTGTTTCATACACTCTATGAGCCTCTTCAATTAGCTCTGGCGTATCATCAAATGTATCCATAGAAGAGTAAAAATCGTGTTTATTTTAAAAATGTAAGCCCGATTTATCGTAACCCCCACATTTCTCAAATCAGTTCTCAAATTCCAATCCAAAATCTTAAAACTCCCCTCTCGACCATCGAACCAATTCCTCAATTGTCTTCTCCATTCCCGCCTTTGCTCTAAGATACTTCACAATATGTCCAAACGCTTCTTCTGCCGTCTGCACCACATCTGCATGATGCGGCGCAGGGAACGCCAATATCTTTGCCAAATCCGCTGCCGCGCCCACTGATGCAATATCAATGACTTCCCCCATCGCCTCTGCCGCCTCATGTTTTACCACAACACTCGGGCGAAATCGCAGGGCATACCGCAGCGTTTTAATCGCTACATTCTTCTCCACATTTGCCGCAGGATACGGAAAATACGCAAACACAAATGCCGCCTCATGCGCCACAATATTATTTGGATGATAAAGCAAAATCTGTCCCGCCTCTGTCAACGTCTTCCAATAGGTCTGTATATCAGAAAAATCACGCTGCAGCATCGCTGATACATCTTTACGTGTATAGGGTAGAATCAGATTCAAATGTTCTTCAGAAATCCCTCTTCTCATACCATCAAACGTTGCAAAAGAATAGTTCACCATAAACCCTCCCATATTTGTATCATCATTTATCTTCAATGAGTAATAGTATAGTAAACTGCGTAGGATGTCGCACATGAATCATCGCAGTTTACTTATTATAGCAAATGTGTTAACTATTCAAATATTAATCCACACATTTGCTTATTAGTAATTGTGAACAAATGTACGAAAATTATTCACAATTACTATAGATCACTGCGCCAAATGTGTTATAAACCGCGCAGTTATCTATATATTATTTCTCTAACAATTCCCCTCTCTTCAGTTCATACCCTTCTTTTGTATCTCCTACAATCCATCCCAACTTGCGAATCCTCTCCCGCAACTCATCTGACTTCTTCCAATCTTTCTGTTCCCTCACTCTCAATCGCTCCTCTGCTAACTTCTTCACATCATTTGGAATTTTCACTTTCTCTTTCTGTAATAATCCTAAATTAAATCCCCATATTTTATCAAACTTCAATAAAAGCGTATACTTATCCTTAGCCGATAACTCCTCTGTTTTCAATACACCCCACATCGTTGCCAATGCCTGCGGCATATTCAAATCATCATTGATCTGTTCTGTAAATTGTAACAAATACTTCTCTTGCCGCTCTGTATGCACTTTTACATCTTTTTTGCAATTCTCCTTCAACTCAATTACTTTCTCCGCCAACCGCTTTCGTGCCACCGCTGCACCCTCTAGCGCTTCATAACTAAACATCAACGGCATCCTATAGTGCGTGCTAAAACAAAAATAGCGATAATCCAATGCATCATATCCTTGAGTCTCAAGCGTACGTATCGTAATAAAATTTTCGCCAGATTTTGCCATTCTCTCAGCTGAACTCTTCTCAACCACTTGAATGACCAAAAATTCACCATGTAGCCAATAGCGCACCCATGGCTTCTTACCTGTTGCCGCCTCTGACTGTGCTATTTCATTAGTGTGATGCACCGCAATATGATCAATCCCTCCACAATGGATATCAAACTGTTCACCTAAGTACCTCATCGACATCGCCGAACACTCAATATGCCACCCTGGATATCCCAATCCCCAAGGCGATGGCCACTTCATCTCCTGATCTTGAAATTTCGACTTTGTAAACCACAACACAAAATCATGCTGATTCTTCTTATTTGAATCTTTTTCAACACGTGCCTGCGTTTGCGCACCCAAATCCAGTCGTGCTAACTTCCCATAATCATCCAACTTAGACGTATCAAAATAGACATTGCCACAAGCATTATACGTAAAACCATTTTTTTCCAAACGTTGGATTAAAGCGATTTGCTCAGAGATATGTTCTGTGGCGTTACAGACAATATCTGGAGGTAAAATATTGAGTTTTTGAATATCTTGCATAAACGCGTCAGTATAAAACTTCGCAATTTCCCAAACCGTTTTATTTTCCCGCCGCGCGCCTCTAAGCATCTTATCCTCTCCCGTATCCGCATCAGATGTCAAATGGCCCACATCAGTGATGTTCATAACATGCTTAACTTTAAATTTGTTAAAAAGAAGAGTACGTTTAAGCACATCTTCAAATATGTAACTGCGTAAATTACCAATATGTGCGTAATGATACACTGTTGGACCACATGTATAAAGACCAGCATGACTTTTATGGAGAGGTTGAAACAACTCTTTCTTTCGCGAAAGCGTATTATACAAAAACAGTGCCATATTACACAGAAATAATCTCCGCTTTATTTAAACTTTCTTTAAGCAGGGGCATAATATCAATTCTCTCCAACTGCCCTCGTATCTCCTCCGGATTCGACTTGGTAGAAGGATATTTTGGTCCAAGCAAACAACAAATCTCAGGACCTTTGGAAATCTCATACGTGTCAATCTTTTTTGCTACTTTTACAATCTCTTCTTTATCATAACTCAACACCGGCCGAAAAATCTCAAGCGTCAAGTTCTTTGTAATCGTTGTCATATTACTCAGCGTCTGGCTTGACACTTGCCCTAAATTCTCTCCCGTAATCAGAAACTTCGCCCCCTCTTTTGCCGCAACCAGCTCTGCCGTCTTAAACATCGCAATTTTAGAGAGAATATAATAATCTTTATGGTTGCACTTGCTCACAAGCTCTTTTAATACAACCGTAAACGGAATCAAATACAACTTGCTCAAGCCTAACTGCCTAACTAAATCCTTCACTTTCGTAATTTCTTTCTCATCGGTTAACGGCTGCTGATGAAAATGCACCGCAATAATCTCTAATCTATTCTGCATCAGATGAATCGCCACCGGACTATCAATGCCCCCAGACAATAACGCAATCCCTCTTTCCATCACACGCCAAAGAATATACTATTTTATAAGGTTTGTGGGAGTGCAAAATAAATCATCATTTTAAAAATGAAAATTCTAATCTCTCTCATCCTCGATTCACCACACAAACATTTATATTCCCTCAAAAAACACCACCTTGTATGCCAAAAAGCATCTTCTTCATCCTTCTTCTCCTACTTCTAACCAGTTCCCTCACTCTTGCTCTCTCAGGTGAAAATTTATACCGCTACGACGAACTCAAAACCCAAGTGCAGATTAAAGGTGCATTTGACCTCGTGCCTCAAGACCAAGCCGCCAAACTCAAAGAAGCCCAGGTCAAACTCTTGCTCTATCCCGTAGAAGATTACCGCCAGCGTATTCTGGAAATCCAACTGCAAAAAGGTGCATTCAAAGACAACGCTCTCACCTACGTCTGGAATGATGGCGTAATCGAAACCAAAAAATTTGGCTACACCTCTGTCATAGAAACAAATAACATCAAACTCAAAGTCAATAAAAAAATACCCTATCCCCTCTCTTCGGAAGACATCAAAGGATACGAATCATATACTCTGCCCACTCCCACTATTGATTCTGACAATCCCAAAATCATCAAAAAAGCCCGGGAACTTGCCCAAAACCAAGACGATCTATTCAAAGTCTCCTTCATGCTCGCCAGTTGGGTAGAAAGTAACGTCAAATACGACTTAAACTCCCTCACCGCCCAAGCATCCCAAAAAGCCAGCTGGGTCTTAGATAACAAAGAGGGTGTCTGTGATGAAATGTCTTCTTTATTTGTCGCCATGGCCCGTTCATTAGGCATGCCCGCTCGCTTTGTCTCAGGTATTAGTTATACAACATCTGATCTCTTCAAAGAAAACTGGCAGCCTCATGGCTGGGCCGAAGTCTATTTCCCAACTATTGGTTGGGTCCCATTCGATATCGCTTTTGGTGAATTTGGCTACGTCGATGTAACTCACATCACTTTGCGTGAAGGCTTTGACGCCACTGAACCCGCTACCAAATACGAATGGCTTGCCGATCAAGTAAAATTAAACGCCCACCCTCTCGATTTTCAAATCAACATCCTCAAAAAAGGCACGCCCATTCCTGATGAAATCCAATTGGAACAAGAAATTCTGCAAAAAGACATAGGCTTTGGCAGTTATAACCTAATTAAAGGAATTGTTAAAAACAAAGCCGACTCCTATGCTGCAACCACGCTGCAGCTCGCCGTTCCTTCTGAAGTAGAAATTCAAGGAAGAAATCGCCGCACCATCTTACTCTCCCCCAAAGAAGTGCGTCAAACCTACTGGGTCATTCATATACCCGCAACGCTCAGCGAAAACTACATCTACCAATTTCCTTCTATGATCTACTCCGAGAAAAATGTCACCTCACTTGACACATTCAGTGCTCAAAAAAACAAAGAAATCTTCTCGCAAACCGACATTGAAAAATTAACCATTCAAAATGAAGAAAAAGCCTACTCTCGTAAAATCATTCTCGATTGCAACTATCCTCATGAACTCCCTCTCAATCAAAAAGCCACCGTGCAATGCACTATCAAAAATAGTGGCAGCCTCAACTTGCAAAAAATAAACATCTGCCTCAATAAAGTCTGTGAAATCATCGATCTCCCCAGTGGTCAGACCAAGACCACCTCTCTCACCATTCTCGGCGAAACCGCCGGCTGGCAAAAAATCATTCTCAGTGCCGAAAACGATATGGTAGAACAAAAAAATGCCCTAACCTATCTAGTCACCGACGATCCCAATCTTGAGATTATCCCTCAATATCCTTCTTCTATCAATTATGGAGAGAATATTCCTCTCACTCTCACCCTTAACAAAAAATCATTTAGCGTTCCCAAAAATCTCCAAGTAACCATTCACAGCCAACGTTTTGAACAAAAATGGGAACTCTCCACACTAGAAAAACCCGAGCAGCTCACCGTCAACCTCGAAAATCTTCCTCTCACCCGCGATAATGCATTTACCATTTTAGTAACCTGGCAAGATAGCGGTAAAACCTATACCTCCACCAAAGAAATTCATATAACTGGAGTAGCCCTCACTTTTGGGGACAGAATAAAAATGATCTTAAACTCCATTATGACTCTATTTTCCTAAAATCTCTCTATCTCTAATAACATCTCTCCAATTCCCTCTGTATAATTTTCAATCTCTTTGCTTTATAGAAAACTTTGAATAAGCCCTTACTTCATCAAACTTCAAAGAATCGCTAAACTTTCCTCTTGCTAAACCTCAAACAAAAAAAAAGCTAAACGATAAAAAATAAAAAAATAAACAAAAAAAAAAGAAAAAAATCAATGATAAATTAAAAAATTACTTCTTCTTTTTAGCTTTTTTAGCCATGAAATATTCACCTCGTTTTTCTAAAAGTAAGAAAGTTGTTTGCCTATTTAAATATTTCTTTTTTTCACATCCTCTTTTTCGTCAGAAAATTTCTCTTCTTCCTCTTTCTAAAATTTATCGTCGTGAAGAAAAAATCTCATAAAGTTTAAATAGAAAGTCATGTTTCTCTCAAAAATGGAAAAACAAGACAATCCCAAAGTAGTCTACTCTGAGAGCATCCATCTTGAACAAACGCTAGGACAAGATAAGCTACCAAACGCCTCTGTAGAAAAATTAGAGGAAGAAAACAAAATGTTAGGCACAAATGTCATTCGCCTCGAAGAAGAAAACCTCATGCTGCGTGAAATGTTCAACAATGCCAACAATGAACTCGCCGCTCTCAAACGGCCCTCATTACTCGTTGCTGATGTCATCAGTATTGACCAGAATAAATCTGTCATCAAGTTACCCAATGGCAATAAATTCTACAGCTACGTTGCCAAAGACCTCAAAGATATCCACAGTGGCGATGCGGTACTTGTGGACCAAAAATCTCTCAATATTGTTGACAAATTAACCGTTAATAACAACATGGAAGTCGAAAAATTCATCATTCTTGAAAAACCACAAGAAAGTTGGAAAGAAATCGGTGGCTTAAAACAGGAAGTGCAAGAAGTCAAAGAAGTCATTGAATTACCCCTTAAAAAACCAAAATTATTTGCAAAAGTGGGTATCGAACCCCCTAAAGGTGTGCTCTTATACGGCCCCCCTGGCACTGGAAAAACTCTTCTTGCTAAAGCCGTCGCTCATAGCACAAACGCCACATTTATCCAAGTTGTTGGTTCTGAGTTAGTCCAAAAATTTATCGGAGAAGGCGCAAAACTCGTCAAAGAAATCTTCGCCCTCGCTCGTTCCAAAGCCCCAGCGATAGTTTTTATCGATGAAATTGATGCTCTTGCTGCCATACGTGTTGATTTAGGCACCTCTGGTGAACGTGAAGTCAATCGCACATTCATGCAGCTTCTTGCTGAACTTGATGGGTTCAAACCCCTCGATGACGTCAAAATCATTGGCGCAACCAACCGTATTGACATTCTAGATCCCGCCATCATCCGTCCTGGGCGACTTGATCGTTTAATTGAAGTGGGATTACCCAATGAAGAAGGCCGTGGCGAAGTCTTCAAAGTACATACCCGTAAGATGAATCTCCAAAACGTGAATATGTCCCAAATAGTCGCTCTCACAGAAAACTTCAGCGGCGCCGAACTCAAAGCCGTCTGTACTGAAGCCGGCTTCTTTGCCATTAGGGATAACCGAGAATACGTCACCCATAATGACTTCACTCAAGCCGTTGAAAAGCTCCAGTTAACCGAAAACGATGAAGAAACCGGAAGATTTTTTGGGTAGATAATACGTACGATAATCCATAATAATTTATTTATGTATAGTAAATTCTGTTAATTGGATCATTTTTTTTAATTGTATCTGATAACCATTATCGACAGAATTTACTTATTAGATAATTCTGCCAAATGTGATCTTATCAGCAGAATTATCTATAATATCCCCTCATTTTGGGCGATTCGATTTTTTATTTCTCAAAATATAATTGTGGGCGCTCGGCAGTTACTTCCGTCTGGCATAGAGCCATTGGTGTTCACCTCATCATCGCGCTCTCCACTTATTCTCTTCTTCCTACCAATTATGGGGTAATTTTATATATTTATGTGTTAATTGTCTGTCCAGAAAGCCACCCGCCTGGCCAAGAAGAGTGCGAGAGAATGTATAGAAGACTTTGAATAACCCCTATATTTCAATAAAAAATTAAGTCCTCTCCTCACCAACAGTCATATCAAAGATAGGTCAAGCACTCGGCCAGGGTGGCTTTCTTCAGCATTCTGGACAGACCTTGTTAATTATCACTTTCTGCACCCCTCATTAAAATCACCATTTTTCTCAAAAAAGTTTATAAATCACATTCATTTTATATACAAAACGAAGTAGGCTCTCAGAGCCTTCTTTAGTAATTAGTGAGGAACGAGTACAATGGAAGGAAGTGTAAAGTTTTTTAACAGAAAAAAAGGATTTGGGTTCATCCACGGTGAAGATGGACAAGATTATTTCGTGCATTTCTCGGCGTTGCCTAGAGGAGTGTTTTTGCGGGATAATGACAAAGTGTCATTCGAGAGCGGTCAAGGCGAGCGTGGCTTAAAAGCAGAAAACGTTCAACTAATCGCAAAAGCATCCGATCTTGGTCTCGCACCACAACGTGATGCACACGGGAATCAAAGCGAAGGACAAGAAGAAGAACAACAACAACAAGAAAGTCAAGAAGAGTATTAATTTCTTCTTTTTTTTTAATATTTTTTTAAACGATTCCATCTTCTTTTTATAGAGGACTTTGAATAAACCCTATATTCATCAATATTCAAACCCATTTATAATGCATAAATAATGAATATTTTAACATTTTTTCTGATACTCAAACATTTCCCAGAATTTTAATATCCAGACACATCCTAAACAACCGCGGTGAGAACTGCCCGCATTTCACCGTATCTACAATCGTAACTCTAAATTTCAATTTCGTACAAATTCCCCTCACTTTCTTCTCATACTCTTTAATATCTTTCTCTTCTAAAAACGCATACAGATGTATCATCCCGCCCATTTTTACCTTCGCCAGCGCTAAAGGCAAAAACTCTTCCCCTGTTTTCGGCAGCGGCATCACAATCCGATCAAACTTCTCTTCCAATAATGGGACTATCTGACGTACATCTCCCTCTTTAAGTATGATTTTTTTTTCAAGCTTATTCAACGTTACATTTTCAACCGCATAAATATGCCCCTGTGGATTCATTTCCACTCCATACACCATGTTCACCTCACTATTTCTCGCAATAACCAAAAGAAATGGACCGGCTCCTGAAAACATCACAAGCACCATCTCATTCTTCTTCACCTGCTGCGCAATGCGCATCCTCTCATGCGCTGAGCGCGCCGAGAAATACACTTTCTCAATATCTAACTTTATTTTCACACCATTCTCCTGATGAATTGTCTCTGTCGTCTTCTTTCCTGCTAAAATTTTCACATGGCGTGTCCGGAACTGTCCCGAATGAATATCTTCTTTTTTAACAACCGTACTCACCGCTTTATGCACCTGCAGATACGCCTGGGCAATCATCTTCTCTTTTGAGCTAAACTCAGGGGGGATTTCTAAAATAAGAATACTTCCAATCACTTCTTGTGACTTAGGGATATTTTTCAGTTCCATTTTGGTAAGTTTATCTTTGAGCAGTTCTTCAACCCTCAGCTCTTTTTGCTTGAGTGGAAACGTAAATTTCGTATCCACAACCATCGCCCCCGGCACTTTCACCCTCTTTAACAACGGGAAATAGATAAACCCTAACTCTTTCACTGCTAAATAATCTTTATTAAGAATATCTCTCTGTATAATATAATCTTTAACTTTCTGAGCATTTTTCAGCTCCGTTTGTGCTGCCAGCATACAACAAGAAAACCAATCTCGTTATATAAATGTAACGAGAGGAAATAGTTCTAAAAATTACTTTCCATACCGCAACACATTTCCCAATAATTCCCCAGGGTGTCTTCTAAAATGAGAAGTGGTATACGCACACGCAGAAAAACATTTATCATTACATTTGTCTAATAATGCCTTGCTGTGATGTTGATCCTCTTTGAAATAATTAAGTGATATATCTAAGAATCTCACTCCCGTTGATCGTTTAAAATATTTCGAACAAAGAAAAATCTCTCCCGTTGTTGCCACCTGGAGCATATACGTCCCAATGTCACAGTTCCAACGTATGGGATGATCCAGAAAAGATAATGCCTCTTCAAAATAAGTAATGGGATTAAGAATTGGCGCTCCTTCCTCTTTTTTTGTAATCAAAAATTGTAGTGTTTCTCTCATTCTCTGTTTTATCTGCGGTGTTTCATATACGCTACTCTGATTATTCATACTATTCCTCTCATCATTCTTATTATTAAACGCAGCAAATTCTGTCACTAACCCAAACGTGATGGGTATTTTTCTTCTCTGCGCCAGTTCGATTAACTTTGGTGTCTCATCAAGCGTACTTGGAGAAAGCACTTGATGAGCTTTATATCGTAGTCCGTATTCTTTGGCTGCTATCTCCAAACGTTCAATTAAACTCTCATCCCCCTGTAACGTTTTTTCAGAACCTTCAACAGTATCATAGCCATCCAAAGAAATCTCCAACAGATCTAAGCCCGCTTTCCCAAATTCCACCAACTTTTCTTCACTCAACACTCTGCCCTGCGCATGAGATGTAAGATATGTTGTGATATTGCGTTCACTAGCATAGCGGATAATCTGGGTCATATCTGAACGCAGCGTGGGTTCTCCTCCCATAAATGCAATAATTGCCGTTCCCAGAGTATCTGCATGTGCAATCCAGCTCTCTATTCTTTCTGTAGAAGGATTCTTTGTATTCTCAACAATTTCGCAATAACTACAAGCTAAATCACATCGATCTGTTACCCACATATGAACCCATAGGGGTAGAGGATGGAATTTTGATTTCGTGTAGGCATGTCCTAGCCTCAATATTTTCTTGAGCGTTGACATTAATCATCCTCTTCTCGGCGTATGATTATCTTCAAAACTCGTTACTCTTTGTTCGAATTGATCTGCAAAAAACACAATTGCCCAACGTGCCACCGCATCATCAACTGCATATTCTGATTTTTGCACAACATCATGCCATGCCGGCACAAACTCATCAGACGTCAATTCTGGAAACAATATACCTGGAAAAAATAACACCTCTTTTTCATGATGTCCTATATCCTGTAACGAATCAGCCGTTCTTCCAATGCGCAGTCCAGGTCCACTCTCTGCGAGTGCCAGCGTGCAACCTCCTCGATCATAATGGCCTTTTGCTAAAAAATTTCCCCCCACAAAATTGCTATAAGTAATAAAACGCAGATAAAAATGGGGCGGAATATTTTTATGGAAAAATTGATCATATATCCCAGGAAATTCTCCCTCAAGTATATCTATAATCTCTTGCATCATCAGCGCCGCCTGCGTATAAATGTTCTTCGCAGACTGCAAGAATGATGCCACTTCAGGATATCGTACTTCCGGTTTACTCCCAAAAAATTCTTCAAAATACAAATTATACTGAAACAACTCTTTCTCATCCAAATCTCCTAACTGTTGTTCTCGTCTGCGGTATCCAACATACGATCCTCGATCCAACGGATTTATTTTAATTCCCTCCATCTCTTTTTTTATTTCCTGCGGCAACCTCAAAAACACCATATACTCTTCTGCCGCCTTACTCAACTCAACAGAAGAAAGTGAGAACGGCACACTAATATATGCGTTGCGTCTCAACTCTTCTTTAAATAATTTATAATCAAGCGACATAGAAATCTAATCTAAACAACCATTTATGTATTTTTCTCTACTGAATAATATAAATTCTGCCCATATCACACTCAAAAAAACGCACCCAATCCTTTTTGCGCCAACAATCTATTTGCTTCACGCAGCTTCTCCATCTTTCCCTTAACCCTATCTACACTAAAATTATGCTTCTCAACTAATAATTGATATACTTCTTTCTCATCAACCTGCTTCCACTCTAGTGTAAATGAATCCGTCACAGGAATATATTTAATCGTATCAAAAATCTCCTGCCATCCCACCTCTGGAAAATACTTTGCCCACTCCACTTTGTCAAATAACGCCGGCAGTTGATGTTCACTATACTCCTTCACAAGCTTCAACCCTGTTTTGGGTCCAATCCCTCTCACTCCACCAGGGTTATAATCTGTTCCCACAAGAATAGCCAGCGTAATTAATTGATCTTGGCTTAAATGCAAATGCGTTAACACCTCTTCTAACAATATCTGTTCCGGCTTCACAATTTGATATCCTAACTTTCCCGTTTTCTTACGTTTCCCATCAATTGACAAATTACGAATCAATCGCGGACAGCCAAAAATCAAATTATCATAATCTTGTGATATAGATGCATACGCTCTACCCATCTTCACCATATACGCCGTCTGCGCTTCTCCCTCAGATGGTGCTTGTACAATTGGTAATCCCAACGCTCGTATCAGATGTTGCGCTTCCTCCCGCATCTCTCGTGTTAACACCGCTGTTCGCGAACCAAACTTTTTCATCTCTTCTAGATTACCTACTTCTTTCGCCTCTTCATACTTCAACGCCGCATTCTCTTTCACGCCCGTTCGCTTCTCCCACGTCTTCTGCTTCAACTCCGGCGCTTTGCCATCAAACACAAACACCAACTTCAATCCCGCTTCCATAAGTGCCGTTGTTCGGCTAAACAATCCAATCAAATGCGATGTCACGTGACCATTTGCATCCGTTAACGCTAACCCCTCTGGCCCCCGAATTGTAGTTAGAAATTGATAGAGCATATTCATCGCATCAACCGCTAACACTTTACCACGTAAATCCGCAATACTAATCTCTTGTTTCACCACCAGTTCTTTGAAATGTAATCCCATATTTTATTAACTCTCATTCTCTCTTTATATTTTTATTGGGCTTGAACACTTGAATGTAGAAAAAAGTACACCTCTAAATTTGACGTCTTGCTTCAGCCAGCAAGCCAAAATAAACTCTATGTGAATCTCGCAAGTCATGATCTTTTCTTAATAAAGTATCAAATACTTGAAGTAAAGAAAAATCGGTTAATCTATCTCTGGCATAGGGATAAAACTCAGAAACTTCAAAACCTTTTTCTTCATAAACTAAAGCCATAACTGCCGCATCTAATTTATCTAATTGCGTAGCCGTTTTTGCTCGAGTCGTTTCTCTACCCTCATATTCCAGCCAGAGATTCATTAACCTATCTCCATAGGGCAGCGGACTTACTATTCTGTTCATTGCATCTGTTTCTAATCTTCTTTTTTCATCAGGATTAACATTATCATGGGGAGTAATATCTCCCACAATAGCTTCTGGCCAATCATGAATGAGAAGCATTTTTGCCAGTTGAGCATCTCCAGAATAATAAAACCCTGCCTGAGCTGTTCTATACGAATGTCCCGCAACAGATTCACACAAATAATCCGGAACGCCTCGACGTAACCACCCTTGCCGTTTAAGATTCTTTAATTCATATATCGTTCTTAATGAATCTACTAATCCTATCGGTCTGTTTGTGAACATAATACTCAAAAATAAGAATCTCTTTTTAAAGATGAGCACTCATTCTCTCAACATCCATAACCCTACTTTCTAAACCGGCCATGGCCAAAATGTTTTCCTCCACTTCGATTCTTCGGACCGCCAAACGATTTTCTAAATCCTCTCTGTTGATTCCCTTTTGGTGGCGGTCTGCTCGCCGCTCCTGTCGCATTCATCGCACTCGTAGAATGATAGGGGTGATGCAGAACAACCGGTATTTGTTTGCGAATCAAGCGTTCAATAGATTGTAAGTAACTCTTCTCAAACCCACTGCAAAAAGAAATAGCCTCTCCCGAAGCATCCGCCCTCGCCGTACGTCCGATACGATGCACATACGTCTCAGGCTCATTAGGTAACTCATAATTAATCACCTGCGTAACTCCTTCCACATCAATACCACGCGCTGCAATATCTGTTGCCACAAGCACGCGAACTCGACCCCCTCGAAATGCCTCTAAAGAAGCAATACGCGCTCCCTGACTTTTGTTTCCATGAATTGCGTCTGCTCTGATTCCCGCATGTGTTAACATAATCGAAACTCTATTCGCCACATGTTTCATCTGCGTAAACACAATAACTCTACTCATTGCCGGATTCGTAAGAAGTTTTACCAGTAGTGCATCTTTCTTATCTTTATCCACAAAATAGACACTCTGCTCAATTCGCTCAACCGTTGGCGTTTCTGGACTAATCGTTACATGAATTGGATCATGCACCAAAGTTCTTGCCAACTCAACCACTTTTGGCTCAAGCGTTGCTGAAAAAAACATTGACTGGCGTCTTGCAGGAAGTTTGCTAATAATTCGTTGAATATCGCGAATAAAACCCATATCTAACATTCGATCCGCCTCATCCAACACAAAAATCTCTACCTCAGATATCCGAACATGCCCTTGATTCATCAAATCTAATAACCTTCCCGGCGTTGCCACTAATATATCAACTCCTCGACTCAGCGCCTGCACTTGTGCCTGTTGGCCAACCCCGCCAAAAATAACCACGCTCTTCAACATAAGATATTTTCCATATGCATGAATACTATCTCCAATTTGCGCCGCCAATTCTCTGGTAGGAGCCAGAATAAGTGCGCGTGGCGTACTGCGCGGCATTACTTTTCGCGTCTCCATTAATCGCTGCAATATTGGTAGCATAAATGCCGCCGTCTTCCCTGTTCCCGTCTGCGCACAACCCAAAATATCTCTCCCCTCCAGCAGAGGAATAATACTCTGAGCCTGAATCGGGGTTGGTTTAGTATACCCCTCATCTCTAATCGAACGTTGCAGCGGTTCAATCAAACGTAATTCTTCAAATGAGTCCATTATTATCTAAAAATATCAAAGTCACAATATAAATGTTTGTGAAAGAATTACGATTAAGAAAATAGTAACATCTCTACTCTAACAACGACAAAAAATAATACCTCACTCCATCTTTCGCACAACCATATTCTCAAACGCTCCCGAATCTAACATCTCCTGCGCTTTTTTTGCCAATTCATCAGTATATAAAAACAACAGCGGCAACTTCTTAATCTGCGCTTCCATATATGCCAGCGATAAATCTTTCTCATCACATTTACTTTTATTCTTTGCTTTACAGAAATATCGAATCGTTCCCACAACCGATGGCACTTTAACAAATAAATTCAACTCCCCATTCTTCTTCACTGTCTCTTTCTGTTCAATGATGATTTTCAACTTCTTAAAATGATCTTCAATATCTTCCAAAAACGTCTCAGCCACCACCACTCTTTTCCTCTTAGGTTTTGCTCTCTGCCCAACCTTCTCAGAATACCCCCTTATCTCTCCTTCTTGCTCTACTAATGATCGTTGTTTTTCGATATGTTCTCCACCTAGCCCTATTTGCGTAACCCCAAAAGTAACCTCCTCTTGCACACCTGCTGCCGCACCTTGTGCCTCACTCATGGGCAACTCCACTCTCCCTTCCTCTCTTTTTTCTTCTACAGGTGTCAGCATCTGTTTCACCATCTGATCTCGTTCCGCCTCACTCACCAAATAAAACTTCCAAAACAACTCCGTCTGTCCCCCAATTGTCACATTAAATGGAATGGCAAAATCTTTCAACCCTCGCAATGCCACTCGCGGCAATAATTCCAACTCCACCTCTCGTAACACCCTCTGTACTTTAAGCATCTCCAGCACTTCATGGTCTTTAGGATTAATATTCCCCTGCGCAAACTGATACAACCTCTCCTCCTGCCCCGGCAGATAATAGAGAGGTGTCCCCCCAATCTTCACACTCGAAATCTTCACCTTCTTTTGTGATGCCAAATCCGATAAATGCGCGCTTGCCAGAAGCGTATCCGTATTAATCACTTTTGCAATCTTCGAAGGCGTTGTCGGCCCAATGGAACCAATATATTGTAAAATTCTATCTTGATCAAGCATATCTTACAAGCGAAAAACTAAGTTTAAATAGTTTTGGATGGTAGAATAATAGGATCATTAGATGTGAAAGTACCCAAAGCGATAGCTGAAGTTCTCAAACTCAAAAAAGGTCAAGAAGTGATTATTGAACCCACCGCCAAAAACAAACTAGAAATTACAATAATCTAAAAAAATAATATCACCCTACAGAAACCAAACAAAAAATATCTCTAAAAAATACCATCCCCGCTCACGGCCGCATCCACTTAATCTCATAATACGTCACATCACCCTCATCATCCACAATTCCCATTAATAATCGTTTCTTCGTACTATGCGCCACCCGATTCTTCGCCGCAAACTCGTACCACGTTAACGTCTCTCCTTCATGAACCGGATAAATAATCCATCGTGCGTGATCTTCTCCTGGCTTCACACCCCGATCATACACTCGAAAATCCGCTCCAAACTTCAGCGCCGTTTTAATGATATATCCTCTATTACGCATATCTTTAAACACACAATACCGGATCCAAAAATTAGGTTCAATTTTTCTCGCTTTCTTCAAAAAATACTCAAACGTCACTTTCTTATTTGTCTCAGTCAAAACCTCAAGCCTGCCTTTCTCTAACAAATAGAATCCTTCAAGCAGAGACAATTCTACTTTGCCACTCTCAAGCAAATTCCCAAAACGTGATTGATTATAAAACTCTCGTGCCTCATCTGACACTTCCGTCAATACCCGCTCTCCTGCGAGAATCGCTGGCACAACTTTCTTCTTCTTCTTTTTATCCTCAGAATCATCTACCACAACAGGTATATCTACTGCTCTGTGTTCTTCTTCCTCTACTGCGGTTTCAGGCTCGGCTGCCTCAGCAGATTCTGTTGTATGTTTACTCATGAATAGGTAGTTTTTGGAAGAAGTCTTTTTAAAGGTTGTGGGAAAAATATTAAAAAAATCACTATTCAACTCTCTCAAATCACAATACCCCCTCCTCTCGATAACTATACCACTCCTCACTTCCCACAATAATATGATCTAGCAGGGGAATATCCATCAGCGCCCCCGTCTTGCGTAATACCTGCGTCACTCTCAAATCCTCTTCTGAGGGCATCGGATCACCCGAGGGATGATTATGTATCACAATCACCGCTTGCGCGCAGTGTTTAATCGCCCCATGAAACACATCCCGTGGATGCACCATCGCACTCGTCAATGTACCTTTCGATATCATCTGATCTGCAATAATTTTATGTTTCACATCCAAATAAATTGCCATAAAATGTTCTTGTTGCACATCTTTAAACTGTGCCATATACCTCGGTGCAATATCTTTTGCCGATGTTACTGCCTCGCTCTTCATCTCTCGAACGGGCAATCGTTTATACAACTCAAACACCGCCAAAATCTGCGCTCCCTTCGCATGCCCAATCCCATGTTCTCGCATAAGCTGTGACAATGTACACTGTGCTAACTGCTCTAGAGGATATTTCGTCAATAATCCATTACACAAATCTAAAATATTACACCCTCGAGTGCCCGACTTCAAAATCAACGCCAACAACTCCGCACTTGACAACGCTGCCGCTCCTTGTCTCTGTAACCGTTCTCGCGGACGATTCTCCGCCGGGATGTCTTGTATTTTCATAATATCTTTATAGAATTATTCCTATATAAACCCTCTCCGCACCTGTCCAGTGTGTCCAGTGGCGTAATCCCTCACCCGCACAGTGTCAAACCGTTATCAATATCTGTCCTAGGAATGCTCGGGGATAGCAATAACATCAATTATGCTCAATAATTAAACCTTCTTTTAGAAAGTTTTAAAATGTCTTTATCTATTTAGTATAGAGGACTTTGAATAACCATATCTTTCAACGATTATTCAAAGTTCTTCTTAGAGGAGTTTGACAAATTTTATAAAGTTATTCAAACTCCTCTATATTGTGAACTCCTCAGAATTAACCATTAAAGCCAAGAAAGTTATCAATGATATATTATATATCACGATTGCAACTTCTGATAAAAATAATCAACCGTGGAATTCTCCCCTCTATTCTGCTTTTGACAAAAATTACAATTTCTACTGGGCTTCTTGGAAAGAAAATCAACACTCCAAAAACATTAAAGAAAATGAAAAAGTTTTTGTCGTAATTTATGACTCCACCGTTCCAGAAGGTACAGGCTTTGGAGTGTATATGCGAGGTAAAGCATGTCAATTAGAAAAGAAAGATATTCTAGAAATAGTAAAATCATTAAAATTACTTTACTCAAGAAAAAACAAGAATCCCAGAAAACCGGAAGAATTTTTAGCACTATTGCCCAGAAGAATTTACAAGTTTGTACCAGAAAAAATATGGGTTAATTCTGAGAGTGATGTGAAAAGCAATTTTGTTGATTCAAGAATTGATATCACCTCAGAATTTTTTTTTAAATAGATCTGTCGAAAAATATCTCAACCCCAAACTCTCTTTAAACTAATGCTCTATGCGTTACTGACTCTCTCCCTTCCTCAATCTTTAGAGTAAAGTTAATCAAACCACTCTATAAATTTATAAATAACCCCTCTTCCACGCAGTCCATGGACATAGAAAAACTCATTCAAGAACTCCTGCCTATTCCCGCCACACGTTGGAAACACCTCTCAGCCAACACACATCAAAATTATTCGCAAGACCCATATCTTGATTCCTACACTCTCGAATATCAAGAATACCTCATCCATCTCGATTCCCATTACCGCGGAGTCATGTCCGGTACAGTTAACCTCTCCGTTTTTGGTAGAAACAACGGTTGCGGTAAAAAAATTGGCGAAACAGAAACCATGCGTAAAGATATCCTTAGTCGTGCTGGACAGATTCCCCCCGCCATTGCAGAATTATATGATCGTATTTATCAGCATTATAATTCTGAATAGGGATTGATATAGTAAATGTGTGAAATAATCGAATAGTAACCTACACATTTACTTATTAGTAATGGTGAACAAACATTCGAAAATTATTCACCATTACTATATCTACCTTTGCGATTAGGGAATATACCGATTTCCTAATAATTGAGGATTTTTTAGAACGTCGCCAACAAGTAGAGGATGCTCAAGGGTATTTTGTTGGCGCACCATGTTGATAAGTAAATCTGCATTTAATGTATAAAGTCCTTCTAAATACTGTTCGAGTAAATGATATTTTTCTTCTCGTTTTTGATTTGCACCAGAAATGCTTAGTCCTGTGGCTGCACGTTTAAAATATGTTTTGCCTGTTTTTTGTTGATAAAAATAATTGTAACATGCTTGTAATTGCATTCGATCAGTATTATATGGAATAAAACTTGCCAAGAGTGATTGGTTTGCGAAACCATTATTCAATAGAGGTAATTCTTCGCAGTACTTTGCTACGGTTAAACAAAAAGAAACTACGTCGCTCCATTGTTTTTTTCCCTCATTGACTTCTTCTAGGAGAGGTAAGGTGACACTAGTAAGAAGAGCATAGGACCCTAATCTTGCTTTCTGGATTAAACGCACAATTCCAGCCCATAGGTTAGGATCATCAGTTAAATCATACGCGCTGACTACCAAGCCAATAACATCTGTAGTTATATGAGGAGTATTTTTTGCAATGAGCACAAGACTTTTCCAATACAGCGGCTGTTGGAATAGCTGGACCTGTTTTGCATAATAAAAATTTTGCAGATGTGGGTTAATATCTAGCTGTGAATCAAAACTGTGTAAAGAGGATATTTTTTCTCCTATCCTTCTACGAGTCAAATAAAAGACGATTGTGCGAAGGGATTCTTTTGCGTGAAAACGTCCTTGTGCTTCTATAAAAGAGGGGACATAAGAGATTGTTTTTTCATTTAAAATGGGTTGCAATAAGGCTAGTGTTTCAACTGTTTCTTGGGTGTAGGGACCCTGCAGAGAGGCTATACGTAAAAGATATGGCCAATATATTTTGAGATTTCCAAATTTAATAAGAAGAGGTAGATTATATTTGAACATCTTTTTTAAAATTCTTTCTTGATCGTTTATTGAAACTTGATTGGTTGCATGATTGATTAATTCATGGAGATCTAGATAGTGTTGGGCTAAGAACGTAGCTTCTGTGGGAAATTCTTTGATGGGAAATTGATATAATTCTAAGAGGGCATATCCTTCTGAGAGTGCGGTTTCTTTTTCTTGACTTTCTAATTGGGCAAATGCTGTTTGTGCTTGTTTGAGAACAGTTTCTAAGCCTTGTGCCCATTGCTCTGCATCCCCAATACTTTTTTGTACTCTTCGAATGATACTTACAAATTCTGTATGTGTTGTACTTTTTATTTTTTCATACTCTTTGGGATCATATTTTTTCTTAATGACGTCACTTTCTAGCATCTGTTCAAAAACTACATCTGCTTTTGCTTTTTTTAGTTGTTCTTGTAATGTTCCTTCATACAATGCGGCATGGGTGAGTAACGTATTCTGAGACAGGGAAAATTCTTGGGTGATTTTTTTAAATAATTCCAATGCTTTTTGTAAACGGTGCAGAGATTCTGTTCCAGAAGAGGTGATTGATATTTTCTTAGAAAGATAGGTTATCACTTTTTGTAAATCTACACCAACTATTTTCTCAAATCTATATGCTCTTTGTTCTGCTTTACCAATGTAGTGCAATACTTTTATACTTTTTAAAATTTCCTTAACCTGGTCATCAATTGAATTGAGTTTCTCTACTTGAGTTAAATGCTCTTTTAACTCTTCCAAGTATTTGTATTCTCCAGCTACCCATTCAATACAGCGTACGATTTCTTTATTTTCATCTTTTGGGAAAGGTGTTGTGGTTTTTGGACCTTCTGTACTTGGTCTAGAGAATATATTTTTGAGTGAAAAGGCCATAGTTATTCTATTTCTGTTGTCTATTTAAAATATTCGTATTTCTTGGTTGAAGTAATGGTGAATTTAGGTGAATTTCATTCTCTGTGTGAAGTACACTGGGGTAGTTTATTCACTACATAACCAATATATTTATTAAGATATTCTGATTTGAGATTTAAATAAAGATGAAATGGAGATGAAGTAGAGGTGAAATTATAGATGTTTGAAAAACAAGATAGGCTTAATCGAGAAGCTGCGGTTCGTATTCTTAACCAATTGTTTTTTGGACAAGGAAAGATAACTTTGTGTACAGATGGAGGGGAGTGGTATATTCTTCAGCAAGAATTTTTGAAAAAATATGATGAAGAATGTGAGATTGATAAGTATGGATTCAACGATATTTTAGCTAAAGAGATTATTGTTCTTAAAACGGTTCAAGAATCATCCTCACTGTTTGATATACCTAGAGGATTGATTGACTTTCAAAGAGTTCCTATGGTTGCACACCTTTTTCATCACACATTTGATCACCTCGATCAGATTAGTAATAATTCAAGTGGTTTTTATGGAATTGTTATTCAACAATTACAGACTATTAACTATCATTTAAGATACTTTTCAACGGAGAATAAAAAAGATATAATTATTTGTCTTGCTCGTTGTCTTGCTTCATTTCTCAACACTCTCACGTATGGTTTAACTGCTCCTTCTTTGGCGTATAATCATGAACAAGTGCATCAGTTTAAAATGGGTCGCATTTTGGATATTATTGAAATTCCTTACAAATTAAAAGAGCTCGGATTTAACATTCAATCTTTACTTGATCGCATAAAAGATACTCCGGCACTCTTTGCTATTAGAGCAAAAGATATTCCCTCTTCTTTGATTGAAAGAAAAAGGTATGATGTTACAGAGCACATGATTTGGCTTGAAGCGTTAGACACGCATTTAAAATAACAGTTTTACTCACTCAACTTCGCTCCTCTGCTTCCGCTCTCTTCCCAGCCGGCAGAGGTGATCTGCATAAACTCTACTTTCTCCTGCATTTCCAGAATTGTTGACGCACCACAATAACTCATCCCGCTCTGCAAACCTTTCACCACACCTCGTATCACTTCTTGCACTGCTCCTTTGTAATCAACTAAAATAGCCACACCTTCCACAAACACATCCAATCTTTCTTTGACTTGTTTCCCTTCACTGCTCTCGCGGCGTTCATGATTACTATCATACGACGCACTACCCATATACTTCTTGTATCGCTTGCCATCTTTCATAATCACAAGTCCCGGTGCTTCTTCCGTTCCTGCAAAAAGCGCTCCAGAAAATATGCTTGATGCTCCCGCCGCTATCGCTTTTGCCACATCGCCAGGATACTTCATTCCTCCATCTGCACAAACAGGAATATCATACTTTCTTGCAACCTCAACCACATCCATAATCGCCGTTAACTGTGGCACTCCCGCACCAGAAATAATTCTCGTTGTGCACACCGGACTTGGACCAATTCCAATCTTTAATCCATCCGCCCCTGCTGCAATTAAATCCTCTGCTGCTTGTGCTGTCGCAATATTACCTGCCATCACATCAATCGTGAAAGCAGTTTTTAACTCCCGAATTCGTTGCATTGCGAACTCTGAATGCGCATGCGCAATATCTAAAATAATCACATCCGCTCCCGCCTCAATACACGCCCTCGCTCGTTCTAGTGTATCTTTCACTCCCACCGCCGCCCCTACTCTCAAACGTCCCTTTGCATCGCGTGTCGCATTAGGCCAACATTCCAATTTCTTAATATCTTGTGTTGTCATCAACCCTTTCACTTTGCCATTCTCCAGCAACGGCAATTTTTCAATACGATGCGTATGTAAAATCTTCTTTGCATCTTCCAGCGCAATCCCATACTCCGCCACCACCAACTTCTCTCGTGGCGTCATCACTTCTGTAATCTTGCGATCCAGTTGCTCTTCAAACAAATAATCCCGATGCGTAAAAATCCCCACTAACTCTTCTTTATCCATGACAAGTAGACTCGTCACCCCGCTCGCTGTCATAAGCTTCACCGCTTCTCCCATCGTTGCGTGTACCTCAATCGACAAAGGATTTTCAATAATAAAACTCGTACTGCGCTTCACTTTCTTAATCTCATCCACCTGCTCCGCAATTGTCCCAAATTGATGAATCACTCCCAAGCCGCCTTCACGTGCCATGGCAATCGCCATTTTATGTTCCGTCACCGTTGCCATATTCGCACTCACCAGAGGCACATTTAGAATAATATTTTTCGTAAATCTCGAACGCACATCCGCCTCACTGCGTGAATGCAACGGCGTCCTCTTTGGTACCAATAATACATCATTAAATGTTAATCCCAAACGTATAGACTTCATAATTCACCTATTTTTGACAATTTCCTCACACTTCCCACACAATCGCCAAAACCACTAAACTCTCATCATTTAAATATATTATGGCAGTACAAGAGATATCTTTTCCTAAATCTATTTCAAAGCCCAACCAAATTTAAATAATCCCCCTCCTCCAAATATCCTATGATACAATACCGCAGAAAAATCTTCTTCCTCTTAATGATTCTTCTCTTACTCTTCGCTCTCCTCTTCTTCATCACCCTCCTCAACCCTGCTCTTGCTCTATTCCACATTGGCCTTCCTCTGCCAATCCAAAATAATCTCATTGCCCTCTTCTCATTCTGCAGCATTTGTTTAATTATTTGGGATTTAAAAAAATTATAGAGGACTTTGAATAACCCATATATTTATCAATATAATAAACCACAGTTTATTTATTAGATAACTGTGTCAAATATTATATCTTCTACACAGTTATCTATATTCAAAGTCTACCAAAAGACCTAATTTCTTATAATAATAGTTAGGTCTTTTGTAGATACAACGGACAGAACTATTGATATTATTATTTCTGTCCGTTGGTATCCTTCTTAGAGGGGTTTGACAAGTATTATAGGGTTAATCAAAACCCTTTATAACTAAACTACGTGTTCAATTAATTAGTGCCTCACGTATATTCCAAACCAACTTCCAAATCCCCTATTTTCTTGCCAAACCCTTATAAAAAATCCATCAAATCTAGACATATGTTCTGCAAAACCTGTGGCACCCTCTTAACTCCTAAAACCACCCCCTATGGCAAATGGCTCGCCTGCCCCAATGGCCATCCTCAACCTGAATTAAACCAAATCTCAACCACCCAGATCCAAAAAAACACCCACCTCGCAAAACCCATTGAAGTCGCCGATAGCATCAACATTCTCGCCGTCCATGATCACCTCTGCACCAAATGCGGATACAACAAAGCCGAACTCATGGAAATCAGCGCCTCCTATAGTGATGAAGATAACTGCTATCGCATGAAATGCGGCAAATGCGGTCATGTTGATATATTGGAAGGAAAGTTAAAATGATATTTCCCTAAGAAAATTTTATATACTCTAAAGCATTGATGAATAATGTTTACTATGGCCGAATCCTTTTCTCAATACGCAGGACAATATATCGCCTCAGTAGAAGAAAAAATTATTGCCTCCGCTCGAACTAGTCTTGAAGCATACAAAAAAGCAAAAAAAATAAATGCTACCAAAATGATTACTTTAGAATATATTCCTACAAAAAAAGAAACCATTACTTTTTTATGAAATTTCCCTATCGTTTTTTTGAAGGACGTTTTCTTCCCATAATCCCTATTCGTCTAAAAGGAACGCAAGAATGGGTCGAGGTTAAAGCGTTTGTTGATACTGGGGCTAGTTATTCTCTATTTCCTGCTGATGCCGCCGAACTCTTAGGCTTCATACTTGAAGCAGGTGAACCAAATGAAATGGTTGTTGGTGATGGAAATACTCTTCAAGTATTTATTCATAAAATTTTTATTTCCATTGCGGGCAAAGAATTTATTGCATCTATTGGATTTTCAAAAGGATTAGGTGTTGGTTTCTATATTATCGGTACAAGAGATATTTTTGACCACTTTATTGTCAGTTTTAACCAAAAAGAAAAATATCTCGAATTCATTGCCCATAATTAAATCTTATTCATTCTTCATTCGAAAATCATCTTCTGTGCCGGAAACACATAATCCTCGCTGATAATTGCCGTCTCCACTTTCATAATCACTCCTGAAAATTCTCTGGTAAGCCTCTCAATAATTTTATTATAATCCACATAATTCTCACACATAATCTCCAACTCTACATCCCATGGGCTAATTTGTTTCACTAAATGGATTATGTTTGGCTCTTGCAGTGTATATTGCATTAATCGCTGCTCATCTTGTTTTGTCAAATTACGAAAATATAAAAACGTCTTATAAAATTCATATCCTAACGCATTAACATCAATTCGGGCGGTATACTTCAATATTATTCTCTTCTCTTCTAATCTTTTCATCCGATGTCGCACCACATCCACACTCACCCCAATTCTGCGCGCCATCTCAACCACACTCACTCGCCCGTCTTGGAACAACTCTCGTAATATCTCCTGCTCTATCTCTTCTAGCACATACTCCTCTCTGCCCTCAAACATTGTCTTCCAACTCACTTCTTGCGGCACCAGAAATGTTTTATCATGAATATTCACATTCACAAGCACCGCCGTTCTGCTCTCTAAAATCAAATCTTTAAATCTCGAAAACAACTCATTTTTCAACTCAAAAAATTCCCTATTTGTTTGCACAAAATATGTCAATCCCGCATTCCACGCCCCCTCCGCTATTCCTAACCAAAATAACCGTTTATCTTGCGTCACATACTCAATAAATTTCTTGCGCAATTCCGGCTTATTCGCTAAAGACAAATAAATCTTCGCCGAACTAAACCCTAATTTTGTCGGATCAATCCATAGAGTAAATCCTAGAATCACTCCTCGAAGTTGCAATTGTGTTATCCTATACCTCACTGACTCTTTTGATCTCCCAACCATTTTAGCAAGTGTGGTATCTGCAATTCGTGCATTCCTATCTAATTCAAATAATATCTTCCTATCTATTTTATCCAAAAATACATTCATTTCCTAATCAAATAATGTTTTTATTTATAATATTTTCCATTAAATTAGTAAAAATAACTAATTAGTTTAATATATCAGTTCAAAAACATGTAGTATATGAAACCCCATAATCTAACTCCCTTGAGAATAAATGAAAAAGGCACACTCGAAAATATCATAGGTGAAAGTGTAAACGCACATCCTCATCACTTTGGATTAAAAATTGTACCCACCACCGATAAAGCAACTTGTTATGAATTTCAACAAGCCATCCTCAAAGCCTACGGCTTTATCTTAGATGGTACTAAAAGTAAATATGTTTCAGTAGATTATATTGCTTCTAAATATGCGTATGTAGAAGGAACTAAAGAAAAAGTTGCCATGAATGGTGAATCGAGTAACATTTGTTATGTTCCCGTACAAATATATGTGCTCGAAGAATAAGCTTCACATCCAAATTTACATTCTCTATTCAATTCTCAACCACAAATAAGGAAAACAGAACTAGAATTTAGGCTTTTCTATACTAGACTAAATACATACAAAAATACCATAAGTTTATATATTTTTTAATCTTATGAATCAAAATGGATTTAAAATTGATCAAAGAAATAGCATCAAAAGGAATAATCCTATCTTTATTAATAATTATGGGAAAGATTGCTTATCTTTTTCTATTTGGAGATGTTTTTTCTCATTTTAACCCTATTGGTTATTTTAATCCTTATTTAGATAATTTAGACCTAGATTGGTCTTTAAATTTATTAGTTTTATCTTTATTTTTTTCTATTCCTTTAAGTGTATCAATTGCACTAGGAAAAAGATCCCTAGAAAAAGAAATTTCAAAAAAAATATTTTATAAAATGCCACTTTATTCTTTAATTAGTTCTATTATAATATTTTTTATCATTATGTTTATTATACCAGATGTTTATTTATCTATATATCTGCTCATGGGTACAGTATTAAATATGTGTATCAGTTTTCCATTTGCGTTATATTATTATGCAGTATATTATCATAACAATGAAAAAATCAAGTATTATTTTCATCTAGTTCCAATAGTTTTACTTTTTATTTTTATAATATATAATATACTCTCTATCATTTTAATATTTAATTATTCCTTTTGTGATTCACATCTATTAGTAAATCCTCACAAAAAATGGGTGGATTCTCATTCTTGGTGTAATCTTGAAAAAGCTCTTAAATACAATTCTCCTGCGGTGTGTAGTAATGACACTGAATTCGGAGTATACGGAAACAATGAAGAATACACAACCTGTCTTACATGGCTTGCAATTAAAAAAAATGATATTACACTATGTGAGTACATTAATGATTCAGGGAATTACTGGATAGTGGATGATGTAAAAAGGTGCGAAGATGAAGTAATTACTTATTGGCAAAAACATAATATTCAACTACCAGTTTGGTGTAGTACTACTAATGATGGTAATTCTCTTATAAAAGGTAAAATTTTCTCTAATAAGTATCCTCATGGAAAAGAAGATTATTGTTCTGAAGATGGTATCACTTTAAGAAAAGGAAGATGTTCTGAAAAAGGGTATGGTTATTTTATAGATACAAATTGTCTTGGTAGGGGATCGGGAAAATGTCAAGATGGAGCATGCATCACATAAATTTCTCATTTTATCACCAAAACACTTAAAATAACCACAACCAAAAAACATACATGACCCTCCTCACCATCAAATACGCTCCAAAAAACAGCCAGCAAATCTTCGGCCAACAACTTCCTCTCTCCCAATTAAAAGACTTCATTCTCAACCACAAAAAGCAAAAACACAAAGCCGCATTAATCTACGGCCCCATAGGCATTGGGAAAACCTCTTCTGTCTACGCATTAGCCAAAGAACTCAACTATGACCTTCTCGAATTGAACTCCTCAGATCTGCGAGACGAAGAATCCATGAAATCATTTCTGGGCGCCGCCCTCGGCCAGCAATCTTTATTCTTCACTCCTAAAATCATTCTCATAGACGAAATAGATAATATCTCCGGAAGAGAAGATCGCGGCTGTATTCCCGCGCTTGTTCAAGCCATTGAAAAAGCCAACTTCCCCGTCATCATGACTGCCAACGATCCATTCGACAACAAATTCAAGCCGCTCCAAAAAGCATCTCTCATGATCGAATTTCATAAACCCCAATATAGAACCGTCGCCAGTGTTCTGCAATGGGTTTGCGAACAAGAACACATCACATTTGATGAAAAAACCATCAACACGCTCGCAAGACAAGCCGATGGCGATATCCGCGCTGCTCTAATTGATCTTCTTAGTTGTATCAAAAACCAAACTATCTCCTATGACGCCATACTCACCCTCTCCGAACGCAAACGCACCGAATCGATTCTCAATGCCCTCGCCATCATCTTCAAAGCCTCCGCCGCTGAAAATTCCCTAAACATTCTCGATAACCTTGACATCGATCTCAACGAAACCATGCTCTGGCTTGATGAAAACATACCTCAAGAATACACCTCCGCAGCCTCCTTAGCAAAAGCCTATGAATCACTCTCCCGCGCCGATATCTTTCAAAATCGTATCAAACGCCAACAACACTGGCGCTTCTTGGTCTACGTAAGCAACCTTCTCACCGCCGGCATCACATCTGCCAAAGACGAAAAAAATCCCTCATTCATCCCCTACAAACCCACCAGTCGAATCCTCAAAATATGGATGTCCAACCAAAAACAAGCAAAGAAAAAACAAATTGCCATAAAATTAGCCAAAGCCACTCATACCTCTAAGAAAGTCGCCGCAGAACAACTCATTTATTTCCAAGCCCTCTTCCAAAAATCCCCCTCTGCAAACATCCAATCACTAAGCAAAGAACTCGACCTCACAACAGAAGAAGTGGAGTGGCTGCAAAGTAAATGATATTTTCATTTAACCAATTCTCTACATAACTCTTGAACTAATTCATCATACATCGGTTTTACTCCTGTTCTAATCACTGGTTCAAATAGTGGATCCCACTTCTTCTCTTCCACTCTCGCACGATGCCAACGGTCACTTCCTAAATACAGCCTAAAATCATCAAAATCCGTTTTCATCCCATCACAACTCCAATCCGTAATTTCATATCGAAACGGAAGATGATTTGTTACTTCAACTGTAACTGGATCAATACGAATCTCCATCCTCCCTATCCTCTCACCATTCTCTGATGTAGTCATACAATCTCGCACTTCAACATGCACTCGGGTACAATCAGCTCTACCTTTAGTTACAGTTTTAGTCCATTCATACGACCTATCAATTAAATCACCGCTATCCGCTCGCATCTGTGTTCCTCGCTCACGCACTAATTGCGCCAAATCTTGAGGCGTTTTTGTACACGCCATTGCCATAATTGTTCCCAACGCTATATACATCTTTTTCATCTTAAATCTCCTCCACTGAATTTAATAAATAAGCCACTACTGCTTTCTCTAATATCATAGTAGAATCAATCAACGGAATTGTCACATCTTGCGCCAAAATCAACAAAAAAAGATCCGTACAGCCAAGTATTAATCCTTCTACTCCTTTAGACTGCATTTTCTCAACAATTTCAATCATTCGTTTCTTATCTTCAACCGTTGCACTTTGATTGATAATCTTCAATATACACTCACTCACAAACGTTTGATCTTCAGCCTCAGGCACAATCGATTCTATCGCATATTTCTGCAATTCTGTAGCATACAATCCCTCATTGATTGTTGTCGTTGACCCTAATAATCCTATTTTCTTATACGACATCTTCTGGCACTCTTTTACCGTCTCTTCAATTATACTCAAAATAGGTACATCTGAGATTCTGCGTAAATCATTAATAAAGACATGAACGGTATTACACGGAATAACAATCAAATTCGCTCTGCACACATTTAATCTCTTCACCGAATCAACCAAAAGTCCCAGAACTTCTGCAGAGAATTTTCCATACGCTATTCTTTTGAGTGCTTGATCAGTAATAGGCACATTCTCCATAATGACCTGCGGTTGCACCCCTTGAGATTTTTTGATAGCTTGATTTATATTAAGACAAAAACTACAGCTTGTTTCTGTTCCAAGTCCTCCTACAATACCTAATATGTTCATAGTATAATCCAAAATATAAACTTTAATCACTTTTTAATAACAACTAAATACTCTCTTAATATAAAACATTCTTCACAATTTTCCACAAAAAAGAGAAAATTTATATATAAAAGTATAAATATACGTAAAATAAGAATAAAATGTACAAATTAGATAAAAAAGACCATATTCTCCTCTTCGAACTAGATCGTAACTCCCGTCAATCGATTAACCAGATCGCCAAGCGAACAAAATTAAGCCGCGACGTTGTCTCGTATCGTATAAAACAGCTCGAAGCACATCAAATCATCCGCGGCTATATCACTTTAATCGATTTTACAAAACTGGGCTACCAAATCGTGAGATTATATCTCAAACTCCAAAATACCACTCCCGAAATCGAGAACCGCATCATTCAAAATCTCTTGCAAGAAAAAAACATCATGACTGCCTATCGAACTGATGGCAAATACGATTTAGCTATTGGCTTTCTCGTTAAAGACATTCGCATCTATCAAAAAACCTATGAACGCTTCCTCCAAAAATACCGTCAATACATTGTTGAAAAAAACTTCTCTCTCTTCATGGACTTCATTCAATACACTCGAAATTATCTTGTCGAAAAAAATATCTATGACTACACCGCGCTCTCAACTGGCAGTTTCCAACCCTACGCCTACGACACAAAAGACCTCGAACTCCTCAACGCCCTCTCAACCAATGCCCGCATCACCCTCTTACAACTCGCTAACCACCTTCACATGACCCCAACTGGCGTAAAGTATAAACTGCAAAATCTCCAGAAAAATAAAGTTATCGTTGCCTATAAACTCATTCTCGACTACCACCAATTAGGCTACGAATATTATAAAATCGACCTAGACATCGAAGACCTCTCTATAATCCCTGCGTTAAACGAATACATCACTCGCCATCCTAACATCCTCTATCGTGATATCACCGTTGGCGGCTCCGACTTCGAATTTGATGGTGAATTCAAAAACCAAGACGATTTTTATACCATGATCAACGAAATCAAATCACTATTTCCTGGAAAAATTCGGCATTACTTCTACTACAAAGCGTTAAAGATATACAAATACTCTTATTTTCCCCAAACCATTCTACTTTCTTAACTATCTTCTCACTTCTCACACCACTTCTTCTTCATCCACCACTCCACATTTTTACTTCCACTCCACTGTGCTCCAACCGCCATATATCCTTCAGACGTCACCGCTATTTGCTCTATTGCATCATGAACAAGCACAGCCAATTCATCTAATTTTCCCGTCGTCCCAAAATGAGCCACCCATGAGCCAAATGTGGGATTATCTTGTTGCCCCACTCCCACAAAAGAACCATCTGATAACAACCCCGCCAATTCCACCTGCGTTTGGAATAAATACTTTTGTGTCCCCCCATTTGGAATCTGCAAATCAACTTTCATAACAACCACACCTTGCGTATCCAACAAAAAATATTTAGTCACATCATACCCATACACCCCATACATCCCTGTATCCATTTTCAGAACTCTCGTATCAGTCATTCCAAAATCATATCCCTTCTCCCACACCAAATCTCCTTGCATATCCGCAAGTTTCAACGTATCTTTTCCCTCTTTCTTGCCCCATAGAAAATATCCTTGGGGATGCACCGCAATAGATGTAATCTCATCTTTTACTGCGCCATTATATGTTTTCACCCACACAATCTTCTCTTCATTCTCAACCAGATACGCGCAAGAACCAACTCCTTTTTCATACGTTCCCGCCAACAACACATTCTTCCCCACTTGCAGAGCCGTATTCACCTTTCTCTTTGATGTCGTATTCTTATCCACCGCAACACAAAAGATGGTATTCAAATTATCCTCATTAATCGTGCACAACTCCGTAAGATATACCACCTCTTTTGCATCTTCAATTGTCAATGTATGATCAACCACTGCCAGATACGATTTTTCTTTTGGAAATACCTCAATCACTTTT
>JAHFQW010000040.1 GCA_023259115.1 archaeon | reverse complement strand
TATCCATATAATAGGTATACCCTACATTAACAGGACCACAAGAAGAAAGAAGAAGCGCATCAGCCGGCAAATCCGAAAGAGAACCAGAATCACTTTTTGTAGTAACACCCCTCTCTGAAGAGACAAGATCAACAGCTTTATCTCTGCTTACATCTTTAGACGACACTGGGATTGAATCACCTCTCCCTGTCGCCTGCCCCACCCCAACTCCCTTCCCAGAAAAAAAAGAATGACTCAATAAAAACCCCGCAACAACCACCAGCAACACCACAACCACAATCCCCCACCACTTGTGACTTGAAGGAACAGACGAAACAGGAATACTTTGAGAACCTACAGTTTTAGTATTTTCAGACATAGCCATGCACATAACACCACTTTTTTATAAAAAAAAGTAAACCATTCTAGTTTATAAACATTTCCTTTTTGCACACCATAAATTACGCTCAACTGCATGTAACGCCCTCAAAAACCATCAGACCATAACTCATATACTTGATAATTCACTTTCTCACGTCCCAACAACATCACTCTCACTTTCTTTCCCTAACTCCCAGCACTTTCTCAACCCTCACCCGCAACACCAAAGAATATCGTTTCAAATATTCATGTAATTTAACCAAATTCACCTTCTTGCGAACCACTCTCAACAACGCATCATCCATAGAAATACCAAACACCACTAGATCAATAACCGTCTTTTCAACATCAGAATACGGCAAATAGAACTCTCCCTCCTTGACAAACTCAAAACCAAAAAAATACTTTGGATCAATAGTTCTAACCACAACATTCCCCCCCATTATTCTTCGAACACCTCGACGCACTTTTCTAATTGTCAATATAATCGGCACCGTTTCCTGTTCCCACAACCCATGATAACTCAATGCGCTCTGCAAACCCAAATACGCCGGTTTAAACGCAAACACCGCAAGCGTCCTCTCATCATATTTTGTATAAACTCCCTTCCCTACTTTTTGAATTTTTTTCTGTTTTAACAAATTAGAAATCAATAACTTAGTATATCCCTTATTCCCAACCAATCTCACAACAGAATTAAAATCAGCAACTGGACTTTGTTCAAATAACCGTTCAACCTTCTTTAAATGTATTTGTTTTCCCATTTTCGTTTGATATAATCTATCATCTCCTGCGCCGACGGCACAATCCCCTCAACCAGTATTGTCTTCAAATCCTGCTCATCAATTGGCTTTTTGTACATTGTAAGTAACATAGAAATCTCTTGTATCTTATAAACATCTTCCGCATATTTTAAGAGAAAAAAAATATCCCACAAATCACGTACTTTAAATCTCTTCAAATAAGTATGTACCTTCTCAACTAAAAACTGCTCCGGCGTTAAGCTATAAATTATTATAGTATTTCCATCAGATAACTCATAGTCACAAAGCACTCCTTTAATTTTTTGAAACGTCGCTTCCAGCCGAACAAAAACTCGATCTAACTCTAACTCAGAATAAACACTATTTTCACCCACCTTTTTCTTGCAAATAGTAAACCCCGCTTTATGTAATCGTTCAAACAATAAGTCTATTTTTGCATTATCACGAGAAAAATAAAAATCTAAATCTTCAGAAAATCTCTTGCCCTGATACACTCTCCAAATTGCTGTTCCACCATGAAGAATCGCCGTATCAAATACACTATACACCTCTTGTACCATCAAATCTTGAGCATACGCTATCTTACGATGAACTTCTCTCTTCAATCGAACTTGCAATGGGATTTTTTCCATAATATCACTATTAACAAAAGATATACATTTATATAACTTTCGTTAATAGTTATTTGAAATCGCCCTCGTCACCGTCTCTTCAAAAACTTCTCAAGTTCTCCCTCATCCCATCCTCGCGCCACAAGCTTTGACGTAATCTCAGAATCCGACAGACCCTTTTGCTCACCAGAATTATACGCTCCTCGCAGCTCCTCCATCACCTCTTCATCTAAGCCCGACCTGCTCTTCACAAAAAAATAGCCCCCTACACCTAATCCCATAAGCACAACAATACCCACAATATAATACACCACTGTTAATCCCGAACTACACGCACCACACAATCCACCACAATCAACCCCTTCCTCATTCTGATTTTGAATCCCATCAGAACACGTCGCATACGTCTTTGGTTGCTGCACAACAGGCTTCTCCTGTGGCACAACCCCACTAGACACAGCACTTGGCAACACCTCTTGTTGATTCACTTGTTGTGTTATAACACCTGCACCCTCAACACAACCCTGAATCTCTTTGGGTTTTGGCAGCTCTTTAATTGAGCCCACTTTTCCGGTTTTTAATTTCTCAGAACAATCATTTGCATCAATACAACTCCTACCCTGCTCACCACCCACACACGCCTGCCACTCACCACATTCCCAACCACGCGTACACGTCGTAGGTAAAATCCCACTACTCGACCCACTCAATGAAGGTTCAACTGATTTTGATTTATTGACAGGAGGAGAAGTTGAACTAGCAGATGTATTCGTATTTGTAGATGGAGTATTCGTACCCTCATTCCCAGTAGACGTTGACGTATTTTGATTTTGTTCCAGCACATTACCCCCCACACTTGCACTCTTTGGCACAACTAAATCCAACTTCGTCGCTTCCCCCGCATTATACACAACCGTCATCACCTTCACCGTATCCACAAACACCTCAATGCTACTCCCTGCTTTTACCTGCACCCGCACAATTGAATCCTTACTGCTCCCATACGACCCCGTACACGTTACATCAATACAAGGCATTGTTGTAATCTGAGAAGAAAAAGTCTTCCCCTCCGCAACAAAAATAACCTGCTTGGGCGCAACCCCTGCACTCCACGTCACTTTACCATAAAACTGCTGATTCTCAAACGAAGGAGGACTAGACACAACCGCCATTACTTCGTCTACCAAAAATAACCCCAACACAAAAAACACTAATACTGTATACCTCATCCTACATACACCCAGTACGCTCGTCCCGGCAGCAATTCCGCACTATCCGCCAACAACACCTCACTACCAACCATATACACCCCTTGAATCGATAACGGTACCTCTTCTTTCTTCAACTGCTCAACCGTCTTAATTTCATACCCTTGTACCCCAATGAGATTCCATCCCTTTTGTAACACCACTAGCTTCGCTGAAATATCCAAACAACTAGACCAAATTTGTAACACACTCACCGAATCTTTCAACCGCACAGCATACCCTCCTCCTGCACTCACCACATCTAGATCGGAAGGCACATTCGCTCTCCATTGTTGCACTCGTGATTTACCCACATCATACCCATACACTGCCACAATCTCATTACTCTTCTTCAATTGCCCAATTCCCGCGCTCCCACATGGCAACGCAAACCCCTGCAAACTCTTGCCCGTAACATTCACCTCAGCAATATACCCTTTTCCTGTTTCATCTTTAGAAATCAACACATTTGGCAGCCCATCCATTGCTTTTTGCACAAAAAAAACACCATCAACCGCAAAATAATAATTAAAAGATGTAACCACATCATCAACCGTAACAGTAAGAACAAGTATCCGAGGCATCTCTTTTTGCATCTTGCCACTAAACTTCATCACCATCTCCCCACTCTTCACCTCATCAGATTCTTTCACAAACTCAGTATTAGATAACACAGCTCCATCTTTCCACTTCGCACTAACATTCTGAGGCATCTTGCCATTCTTACTAGTAACCTTGAAATAATAGACCAAATCCTCCGCACTCTTCACATCCAACAAATTCCCCGCAACTTCTTTCTTCGTTTTATCTAACATGCTCACCACTGCCGCTCCTGGTGACACATAATTCAGATTAGTAAGCATCATCTCACTCCCCTCTAACTCCAACAACAAATCCGCAATCACATCATCATTCAAAAAAATCTTCTGTTCACTCAACTGAGAATTCAACAGCCCTTGAGCCACAGGCAACACCGTCGTTACCTCCACACCCTTAGCCAGCTGCGTAATATCACGAACAACATACTGCGTAAACCCTTTGTCTGTATCAGAAAACTCCACATCATACTTATGCACTGTATTCTCCTTTGACAAACGCATCGTAAACGTTGCCGAAGAAAACACACTCGTATCCACACCATCAGACGCCGTAACATCCAAATCAATAATTGGCGGTGTCTTAACAGCTTGTCCAACAGACGCAAATCGCATCCACATCGCCGCCCCAATTAAGAGTAAAAGCACCGCCACAACCACAAACACTTTAGGTAGCACATTAACTTGGTGTATATTCTCCTTTGCCACACGCAATCCAACCATTCTCTTCATTTTCCCCCGTCGCATTCTTTCTCTTCTCATGATGTAATCCTCACCAACGGCTTCTCTGGCGGCACATTATGAGTATTATTCATATACACATTCACCACACTCCCATCTGGCAACAACACATCCGCACTTGCTTTTTCCGGCAAATATCCAGCATAATACACTTCTCCCTTCTCATCAGAAAGCGTCACCCAAGATAACATCTTCTCAACCTCATTCACTTTCCCCTTAACCAACGTTAGCAAATACACTAAAGATCCAAGTTGTGGCACAAACTTCTTGCCCGCATCATACTGCGTCACATTCACCCCGCTCCCACCAGAAGCCAACTGCGCCTCTTCATGCTTCATAACTAAACTAAAATCATAATCCGTATTAAGCGACTGCACAAACGAAAATAATTCAGAATCAACTGCAATCATACCTTCTTTCTTGCCTTCCTCAACTTTCGACAACACAATAGGATACTTCTTACTAGTGGGAATCTTAACCAACGCATACGACTCCAAATCTTTCTCACCCTGCAATTCATAGAATTTACCATTAAATTTAAGCACAGGATACTTTTGCTTTAGTAGATTTCCTTGAATATCAGTCCATAAAAATGACAGTTCATTAGAATCAACCGCATAGATTTTCTGCACCGTAATCTGCTTGCCACTCCCCCCATTCTCACGATACCAAACCAGAACCGTATCCGCCCCCACCCCAAACTCTTTTGGTTTCATCACCAAAAGCTGCTGCTTCTTATCTCCTTTAGTTTTCGCGATCTTATCATTATCCTTCTCAATCACACTCCCGCACAGCAACACATACGAACTCAACCCCGCCGTACTCTTCGTATCACACGTATAAAGATCATCATCTCCCCACTGCACTCTCTTCTCCGACTGCTCAGGCACACTAACCGGTAACGTCATAAAATACTCTTTCCCCGCATCAAATGTCATTTTCGCTTTCTCCACCGCCGTCTTGCCCACAAACGTAACAATCCCTGTAGCATAATCAACATCCACATCAATTTCTCGAGCACCTAAATCAAATGTCACCGCCGTCTTACCCACAACCGGCATTGCCTTCACAACCTCTTTCGTACCCAATTTTGTTAACTGCAATTTCTCCAATAAAAACCCGCTCGCCGGACTCGTCGGATCCCATTTCTCACTATATCCCAACAAATAATACTCTTTTTCCAGCTTAAACGCCACACTATTTCCCTTCACCAAAGGTAAAATAAAATTCTCATCTGTAAACTCATGCGTATAGCCCCCCTTCGTCTGCCCTAAATCATAAAATAAATACGCATCCGCATACTTCACATACGTATTTATCCCAGCAGACGTAAACGTCCCATAATACAACAACACATTTTTCCCCGTAACCAATACCATACTAGGAACCCCAAACTTCAAATCTTGATCCTTGCTATTAAATGTAATCTTCATCGCATTCTGAAACGTCTTAATATCTTTCTCACTCACCTTAACATCCCCCAAATCAGGGTTATGCAATGTTACCGCCCCATACGTGCTAAAACTCGTATGCAACGCTTTTTCCACATCCACTGTTTTCGTAACTGTTGTTGTTGCCGAAATATCATAACCCAGCGGCGTCTTGAAATTCAATTTAATATTAATCTGTTTACCAAGCGGTAAATTAAACACCACTCCCTCTTGATCACCCTCTGCTTTATACACTAACTGTTCTTTGGTAGAAATATCCGTTAACTGCAACTTTGTCAAATCAAGATACGGCTCAACTGGATGCGACAATAAATAATACTTTCCCCAAACATCTAACCCTAATCGTTTACCACTCACCAAGTTATTTCCCAATACCGTTGCCTGCGAATTTACTGTTCCAGACGAAATATCAACCAGTTGAAACACTCCCACCTTCTTCATCTCCGTCGCATTGGGAGAAGTATACCTAAATAACATCGCACCTGCACTCTTCCCCTCTCCTTTAGGGTTAATTACCACTTTCTTCACCACTTTATCACTCAAACTAAACACTTCTTTTTGATCCGCATCACACACCGTCACCATCTGTAACGATGGCGCATCATTCTTACATACCCGATACGACACATCACCGCTTGGTGCATACACCATATCTTTTGTAAAACTATACTCATACGACTCCGCTTTGACAGCATCTGCTTTAGATAGTTTAACAACAACTAAAGAACTCACATCCTTCACATCAAAATCAACTTGCTGCCCAAAATCTAAAAGAGCATTGCCCGATGCTTGAGTATAATCCTGCCCATCAAACACCAACACCACATTTTTATCCGCTTGCACACCCGCAGAAATACTATGCTTGCCATTCAACACGAACTCTTGTACCCCTTGAGACGCCAGAATTGCCCAACCTTCACCATACGTATCTAAATTCACTTTGGGACTCACTGCCACTAATAATTGTAACGTCTTATCTTTATCATTCTTAAAATAACCATAGAGAGATAAATACACATCCGCAATTCCATCCTCATCCACAGTCACCCCTACTTGCGTTGGCGTGAACAACACTTTATTATTCACACTCAACACCAACGGCGTTGTAGACTTCACCACACCACCAACCAAACTCTTCACATCCACCGTCACTTTCCCAGTATACTGATCAACATCTTTCAATCCCACCACAAACACTTTTCCATTATACTTAAAATACGCCACATCATTCTTACTCTTAAACACTTGTGAAAACGCCTTATTTTGTGCAACATCTGTTGCCTGAGCAATACTTGATGATCCTACATCAACTTCAATTAGAGCTTTAAGAATTAAACTATTTAGCTCACTCGTAAGCGGACAAAATTGATTAAAACACTCTTTCCACTTAAAATCCTCATCACACACAAACTGCTTCTTATTTTTATCCAGATTAGTCGGAAACTTCACACCCACTACCTTCGAACTACACACTTGTGTTCCCTTGACTCCATCACAATACTTAGATTGATCAGAACTCAACACCGTATTAATATTCTCCTTCACATTACAAGGATCTGTAGGAGGAGGGGGAGAGGAACCCGAATCTAAATTCCCCGATGCCCCAAACTTCGCTGTTATAATACCCGGATCTGAAGAATAAATCGGAATGGAGGAACCATCTTTTGTTTTACCCGTATCCACTTTAAGTGACAAAAGCGACATATCTCCGTTCTTAACGCTCTTAAACGTAACCGTACCTAACGTAGTAACTAATACACCACCCGTAGGATAACTTATAGCAAGTGATGTAGATACCTGATCGTATTGTGCAAACTGTGAACCAGATGCAACAACCGTAACATCACTACTACTCAAAACAGAAGGAATCGTCAAAACTCCTTTAAAAAAAGAAACCTTTTGTGCAGATTGAAATAAAAGCGTACATGTTATAGTTTGATCACTGATTACAGATTGAGTTGGGCACTGCAATTTTAAATCAGGAACAGCAAGTACCGTAAAAGAAAATAATACTAAAGCTAACCCTAAGAAAACAACAAACTTTCTAAAATTAAGCCCACCCATATACATCTATTCACCTATATTTTTAAGAAATAAATATTCTATCATTTATATAGTTTCGCTTTTTGAGGGCTAATATGAAACCCTCACAAAATATGTAAACGGTAATCTTAAATCACTAAAAAGTAACAAATAAACCGTTAAATTTATATAGTGGTTACCATGTTACCATACTACTTATAAAACATAAACTTAAATAGAGAAAAAAAAAATTACAACATGATTACCATGCCACAATATCTCAAACTAATCATACATACAGTAATCACACTATCCCTATATGATTGCCAGACAGAATCAGAAATAACATCATCTTCCTGCACACAAAAAACAGATTGCAAAGGAGATAGAGAATGCATGCAGGGAATATGCATTAATCCCGAACCAGACCCGCTTAAAAATCCCAACTATTCCTACGTCTGGAACGTTGGTAACTGTAAAGAA
>JAHFQW010000039.1 GCA_023259115.1 archaeon | reverse complement strand
GCACACCCTTCACTTCCCACTCATTATACTTCCACCCAGGAGTATACTTATCTCGATCATCCAGCATCACTCGAACGCCACTCTCTTCTAACTCTTTCTTCAATCGTTGCGCCTCACTCAACACTCTTTCTTTCGAATCATCAAATAATATCGGCACAATCACCACTTGAATTGGTGCAACTCGCGGTGGCAATACCAACCCTTTACTATCCGAATGCATCAAAATCATAATCCCAATTGAACGTGTCGTAATACCCCACGAATTCTGCCAGGCATACTCTTTTTGCTGCATCTCATTCAAAAACGCAATCTCAAACGCATGAGAAAAATTCTGACCCAAGTGATGTGATGTCGCTCCTTGAATTGCTTTGCCATTTGGTAAAAATGCTTCAACTGATAACGTATAATCAGCTCCTGCAAACTTCTCCCCCTCCGATTTACGACCCTTCAACACTGGTACCGCATATAACTCTCGAAATACCCGCTCATAAAAATCCAAAATTCGATATGTCTCATCCATCGCCTCTTTTTGGGTTGCAAACACCGTATGTCCCTCTTGCCATAAAAATTCTCGTGAACGTAAAAATGGCGTACAATGCTTAAACTCCCAACGTACAACCGAACACCACTGATTCAATCGCAGAGGCAAATCATTATACGACCTAATCCATTTCGCATACGCATCATACATAATTGTTTCTGAAGTTGGCCGTACAGCTAATCTCTCACCTAACACCGTATCCCCACCGCGTTCCACCCATGCCACTTCTGGCGCAAACCCCGCCACATGATTTTTCTCTTTGGTGAGCAACGACTCTGGAATAAAGAGCGGAAAGTACGCATTCTTCACTCCATCTTTCTTAATCAGAGTATCAAAATAGCCCTGTAACTGCTCCCAAATAAAATATGCATTCGGGCGCAAAATATAACACCCTGATACAGGACTATACTCAATTAACTCCGCCTTCTGAATCAATTGTGTAAACCACTCTGAAAAATCATCCTCTTTGGACGCCGTAAGACCTTTTGTATCCATTAATTTCTTTGTATCTTTAAGTTCTTGATTTATCCCTTTCTTTTCTTTTTCTTGCTCTTTCTTCTTAATATCTGCCATATCACTAAGAAACAAGCCTGTTTTTATAAACATTTGGATGAACAAATCATCTCAGGAGTTTGTTTTTTATTAACAAAATAGACAAATAATTAATTTTTAGATAACAAAAAACAAATGTTTTTAAATAACAAATTAACAAAGAATAACCATTATTGTTAAATAAAAACATTTATATAGAGAAGAAGCTTTCCTCATGACATGAAAGAAATTGAAGATACTTTTCTAGAGGAATATCTCGGAGGACTAGAACAATATCAAAAATCTCGCTATAAAAATACACTAATCCTGCTCTCAAAATCATTATTCGCCCTCTGTGATCTTCTTATTTATGAAAAACTCAAAAAATTGCCAAAAAATCATCATGAACGCTTTCGCATTCTGGAACAATATTTCCCAGAAATCTACCCTACCATAGACACTTTATTCAACCATTACACTGATGCCTACAATAAACCTATATTAAAAGAAACATGCGAAGAGATGAAACATGGAATCCAAAACATCATTAGAACTACAACCCTACCAGAAAGAATTAAAAAAACTCTTAACTGAGAACCTCATTGACATCATTATCTTTGGTTCTGTTGTTAAAAGTGGTACACCTAAAGATATAGATATAGCGCTCCTCATCAAAGAAGCAAGCGATCTCCTCCCCATCAAAAAGAAAATAAAAATGATCATCAATAAAGAAACCGATATCCAAACCATCACGTTAGAATCACTCTATTCTCCCATTTGGCTCACCCTCATCAAAGAAGGCTACAGTATCAAGAAGAGCAAATTTCTTCATGAACTCTACCATCTTAAGCCAACTGTATTATACAAATACTCCTTACAAAAATTAACCAACGTTCAAAAAGTCCAATTTGAACGCGGCATTAAACACGTCATCAAAACCGAAGGAACATTCATAACCCGCTCTGTTGTCCTCATCCCCCTCTCCCTCAAAAACCGCATGATGGAATTTCTGAAGCATTGGAACATCTACTACGAATCCCAAGAGTATGAACTTCTCCCGCTGCTACGAAAAGAAGAATTCTAAGAAGAAAGGCAACATTTCTCAATTACACCCCCATTTTTCCACAAAATAAGCTCCCCATTACAACTAATCGGAGTTTAATCATTTCTTAAAATATTTAATCGGTAAATCAAATAATCATTTTGAAAAATAAATATTACAATATGGATAAGCAAAAACATATTATCCTAAACACAAAACAGCCAAACAAAAAAACACCAAAAAAAGAAAATATCAAAAAAAAGAAAAAAAATCTTGCCCTCACACGTTGGGGGTAGGTGGTGACTCTAAGAAGAGTTGGGCAAGACTTTATAACAATGAAGGAGAGGTGCACTAATCCGCACCCCTCACAACTCGCTTATCTCAAACCTTATACTAACTCAATTCCTAGTTCTCGGCTCAACGATCTCGCTCGCTGCTCAGACTTCTTGTGATCGATTTTACCCAAGATCCATGGTGAGTTAACACCAGTGATAATGGTCATAACCGTCAACTTGCCTTTCATGTGGTCATCAACACGCGCACCCCAGATAACGTTTGCATCATCATCGAGGCTCTCGGTAACCAATTCACCAATTCTTGAAACTTCATCAAGAGTCATGTCCGGTCCACCCGTCACGTGAATCAACGCGCCAGTAGCTCCTTCATAGTTGATGTCAAGCAAAGGATTACTCAAAGCTCCTTTCACCGCTTCCTCAACTCTGTTGTTCGTATCCGAACTACCAACACCAATAGCCGCAACTCCACCATTGCTCATGATTGCCTTAACGTCCGCATAGTCTAAGTTAACCAATGAAGGCACCGCAATCGTTTCCACAATTCCTTTAATCATTGTTGCAATCAATTCGTTCGCAACCGCAAAAGCTTGCTGAATGGGCAAGTTTCCTGCAATCTGCACAAGTCTGTTGTTATCAATTACAATAACTGTATCAGACACTTGTCTTAATTGTTGCAAACCAAACTCTGCTTTGTCACATCGAGCTCGCTCAATATTAAAAGGCATGGTAACCGTACCAATAACAATCGCTCCTGCATCTTTAGCTACTTGTGCAACAACCGGAGCAGCACCTGTTCCTGTACCTCCCCCCATACCTGCGCACACAAACACCATGTCCGCACCTTTCAACGCTTCTTTGATATTTGTCAAAGATTCCTGAGCTGCTTCTGCTCCTTTATTGGGGAATCCACCACATCCAAGTCCTCGCGTACAATCTTTACCAATCAAGAACTTGCGATCCGCACCTGTAATATTCAAGTGCTGATAATCAGTATTCGTAGCAATGATTTCTGCTCCTTTAATCCCTTTCTTATATAGCCAGCCAACCATATTGTTGCCTGCTCCACCAACACCAATAACTTTAATATTAGCTTGGCTCACACTCTCAAATTCTGGTTCCTGCGATGCTCTGTCCATCGCCCTCTCTATGATAAATTCCATGTTTTACACCACCTCTAATTTTATATGTTCCCCCAACAACATTTTATTGTTTCCAGTATACACATTCCAAAATGGAAATAATTATATACCAGTGGAACATTCTTACTTCTAGAACCAAACCAACCAAACGAATTAAACAAATTAATTCAACTGTGCGTGAGAACCAACGTACTAACTAACGACCAACCAATTTAACGACGAGTTAACCAAAACCAATTTTTATTAATAGTATTCTTATATATAAATATTTCTGTTCTACAAAATATAATTTCAACCAACAATCAAACAGATCAACCTCATTTTACGCACAAATTTCAAAAAATAAAAATTTTTACCAAAATTTGTCAAAAAAATAACACCCGCAATTTTAAGAGAAAAAAAAACAAAAGAAAAATCCCCAAAATAAAAACATCAGTCTTCTTTCTTTTTAAAACTCTCCGCTACCCCTTGAGCTTTGTCGACGACAGACTGTGCAGTACCTTTCACAAATCCCGTTGCGCTATCCACTTTACGACGAATCAAAACCGCTAAATCATAACAATACTTTGCCGGATCCCTAATCCTATTTCGCCATCGATGAAAATACACAATCGGTTCTAGTGGATATTTTGGCGGCTTATCCGGCACTTCTTTAGCATAACCTACCGCAATAATCGACTGTGGACGAATTTCATCTGGAATTGATAAAATCTGCTTTAATTTATCCTCATCAAACGCTCCAATCCAGCAACTTCCCAAGCCTAATGAATGCGCTTCTAAGAGCATATTTTGCGCCGCCGCCGCACAATTCTGTACTGTGTATAATCTCTCTCCACGTACCCCATAATATCGCTCTGCTTTCTCAGGTTCCGCACAAATAACAATCAAAACCCCCGCCATCGCAATCTCATATTGCTCATACGCCGCCTCTGCCACCTGCTGTTTAATAGTTGGCTCAATCACCACAATAAATTTCCAATTTTGCACATTCCCACAGCTTGGCGCATGCCTTCCCGCATCTAAAATCTGAGCAATATTACTCCAAGAAACAAATTTCCCATCAAATGACTTTATCGTCCTTCTCGTCTGAATTAGCTCTAAAATATCACCCATTGTAGAACAAAGGAAAAATTTTGAAGTATATTAATCTAACGATAATCCAAAAATACGAATAACAAAAAAGACTAAAAATATCCAGCATCAAACCAAGAGTAAACTCAAAAAAACAATAAAACATAACCAATCAAAACATATTCTCCAAAAAATATAGCCCACCTAAAACAGGGCTACAATAGATACGTTCTAAAAAATAAAGCTAAATTTCATTTTTGGAACGAAATTTCATTTTTGGAAATGGATTTCATAAATAGAAACTAATTTCAAAAACGAAATATTCATAAACCCAAAGAAAATACCCATCCCAAAGAAAAAAGAGGTGAATCATTACATGACCAAAAAAGAAGTCATCGCATCATTGATGGATGAGAAAAAAGCTGCCATTCTCAGAATCCTCCTCAACTCACAAGACGAACTCTACTTAAAAGAAATCGCCCAACGCAGTAATGTCCCCATTGCCACCTGCTTTCGCATTCTCCAAGAACTCGTCACCCTCCAAGTCCTCCAAAAACGCGAATGGAAAACCTCCAAAGTATACTCCCCTCTTCCCAACGAAAAAGTTGACTTCCTCAAAGATCTCTTCAATGAAGAAATCGATGGCGTAAAAGAATTCCTCCAACTAACCCAAGAGATTGGTAACATCCAAAACATCATCCTCCATGGCACCCGCAAAAAAGACAAAGCCAACCTCCTCCTCATAGGCGAAGGTATCGATCTACTTACCAAAGAAAAAATCGAGCAAATCTGTAAAACCATCAAAGACAAAGGCTTTGAAATCTCTTTTCTCACCCTTACTCAAGATCAATACACCCAAATGGTCAAAATGGGCCTCTATTCTGGTGAGAAAAAAATATTAAAATGACCCGATTAAAACATTTAAGCAACATAAATCCTAAAGAGAAGCTTGATTAATTCATCTTTTTAGTCAAACACCCCTAAACCCAATTCAAATTAAAAAAAAGAAACATTATTTTGAAATATAAATATTTCAGTATCTACATCAATAAAAACATAAACACTGCAACAACCACAAGCAAAATCCCTGCCCCAACACAACAATAACTAATCTGCTCCCCTACACTTAAATTCTTAAAATTCTGTAACTTCCCTGCAACAAACGTAAAAAAGTCAGTAACCTTCTCATTCAAACTACTAAAAAAGTCCACCACCACATCTTTCACATCAGCCACATCCATTAAAAAAGAAGAAAAGAAAAGAACTATAAAAAACTACCTATTTTACTCTTTCTTCTTTTCAGGAAACTCAAACGGTGTAGGTCCATCTTTAAGCACTTTCAAATTTACTTGATGGATAATCTTTGTAATCATCTCACCACAAATTGTTCGTCTTTTCAAAAGACCAGGCTGTTTCTTACCATTACGATCAAGACCGCAAAAACCAACACTCTTCCCAATCAACACTTTCTTACGAGCCTGTTGAATCCCCTTACGCATAGGAAACCCACTCTTATCAGACCCACCAGTGATTTCAAACTCATATCCCGGAAACCCTAATTCCTCACCAGAAATTTTCTCACCAATTCGCTTCTTGAGCAAATTATCCGCTTCCGGACTTTTCAACTCTTTTTGCACACTTTTTCCTTGTTTTGTTCCAATTACCGCTTTAAAATCTGTCATATGTTTTTCCTCCCAAGACTAAAGAGCTTTTATCAACTCATGCAAGTGCCGTCTCAGCTATATTATATATAGGCAAAAAGAGAGCTTATTTAAAAAACATTCGGAAAAACTCCCAAAAAATTCACAAATTCGACCCCGCAACAACTAAGTATTTATAACCGCCCAAAGCCCCCCTCTAACTCCGCCTGCAACGCCGCCTGCTCCACTTTCAACTTTGCCAGTTGCTGCTTACGATAATCATTAATCTGATTGCGAACATTATCCCACTCCAGTGGCCTAAGGGTACGCTCTACCACAACTAACCGTTCACGTATCTCCTTCATGCGTTCTTGGGACATAAATATAAATAGAATAGCCAATCTATATAAACTTTTGTAGGAAATGTACGTATTAAGTTAAGTCTGCCATTGACGTGAGCGAACCTGTGAGCTCTTGCAAGTCTGACCAAAATGTGAACCGAGAACTACGGAAATGAATGAGACTTGTTGGTGCAAGAAAAACAACGGTTTTTCTGCACAGAAGGAGTAACCTTCTTCTGCTCCTCATACAAAATACATTCAAGAGGAGCATTCGGTTCACGGCATGTGGGCAGACTTAATACGTACTAAAAAATAATCATGCCTTCATAATAAAAATATCACAAAATCCCCATGAACGAAAAAACCATCCTCTACGCATCCACCATTATAACTATTATTGGCCTTCTCTTTCTCTACATCTATTCAGATGAATTTGACACTAAAGTAATCGTGCAAAACCTCGAACAACTCCCAACCTCTCAACCCGTCACTATCCAAGGCACAATTACCCAACTCCAAAAAACCGATAAAGCCACTTTTCTCCAAATCAGTGGCCAACGAACAGAAACCGCAGACATAATTCTCTTCAACAAAGAAGCCATCTTCCTAGAGGAAGGCCAACAAGTCGAGATATCTGGAACCGTAGAACAATTCAAAGGAAAGCCTGAAATTGTTGCAAATAAAGTAATAGTAAGATAAACCATTTTTAGAATCAAATTCGAGTAAAAAAGCCAAAACATTTAAATATAAATAAGTATATACTAATATAAACAAGAGGTAAACGGATGGTTACAACGCAAGATCTTGTCATGACAAAGCACGCTCAAGACGAAGCAATGGATGACGGCATCTCCCGTATAGAAATCGCCGAAGCCATTAGCCGTGGCCCACGTCTTTTAGAAGGAAATCATTTTATAACTATATATCGACACTTTACCGTTGTATACGAACTCCTCTTGGATAAACGCTTTAAAATCATAACCGTTCACATTGGAAGACCAAAAAATTGGAAAGGAAAATAACTAGGTGATATCATGAAATGCACACACTGTAATATGGGTGAATACCAAAAGAAAAAAGTTCCATATACATTCTTAGGTGAACATATTGGCACCTTTGAAGGCCTCATCTGTACTCATTGTGGTGAAACACTCTTTGAATCAGCCAGCTCGGATCTTATAGAAAAAAAAGTCAGAGAAAAAGGACTATGGGGCCTACGAGCTCGCAGCAAAATATCAGAAGTAGGAAACGGGCTTGACGTTCGTATTCCCAAACCCCTTGCCCAATTTCTGTCTCTAAAAAAAGGCAAAGAAATAATTATAGAACCAATTGATCGAAATCAATTAAAAATTATCATTGAATGAAACCGTTCCTCAGAAGAGAACAATTAAAAACAGACATTTCACTAAATCTCCACTGCCTGCTTTAACGCTTCCTGTACTAACCCCAATTCTTTTTTCTTGCGCGCTAACTCTTCTGGAGAATAACAAAGTACTTCAAAATCCACTGGCAAATTCCATAAATCAAGAAATACATCTGGTCTTTTTCGAAACGGAATCTCTTTAAAATCTTTAGACACAACAATAACATCAACATCACTTGTTAACAACTCCTCTCCTCTGGCCCGAGAGCCGAATAACAGCATCTGATCTATAACATACGTTTTGCTAGCGATACGTTTCAATTTTTTCAACGCAACCATTACTTCTGAAGTTTTTGCTCTGCCCATTGTATTAATTTTTTACCTTCAATTAAATATCTTTCAACATCATCTTT
>JAHFQW010000038.1 GCA_023259115.1 archaeon | reverse complement strand
ATCCATCTCATTCTCTTTCAAAAGATCCTTGACTTGTGTGCGTACCGTAACCATAATCTCTCTAAAAATATAAGACTTTTTAAAGCTTATTCCCATTTGTACGTATTAAGTTAAGTCTGCCCACTTTGCCAAAAGGTGAACCGAAAACTACAATTATGAATGAGAATTGTTGGTGCAAGAAAAACAACGGTTTTTCTGCACAGAAGGAGTAACCTTCTTGTGCTCCCCATAAGAGATACGTTCAAGAGGAGCACTCGGTTCACGGCATGTGGGCAGACTTAATACGTACTCCTATTTTATCATTCACCACAACAATCTTTAAAAAAGCCTCCTCCCCTCACAAAAACGTGGCAGACCCTCCCGTACCCCAAAACATCTTGGACATCGAATACGATAATCTCACTCCAGGTATGCAGCAGTATCAAGAAGTCAAAAAAGCCCATCCTGACTGTCTTGTTATGCTGCGCATGGGCGATTTCTATGAAATGTTCTACCAAGACGCTATAACCGCTGCCAAAGAGCTCGAAATCACCCTCACCTCTCGTGGCAAAGGCGATAAACGTGCTCCCCTCGCCGGCCTCCCTTTCCACGCAGTAGAACCCTATCTGGGCAAACTTGTAAAGAGAGGCTACAAAGTCGCCATCGTCGAACAATTAGAAGACCCCAAACTCGCCAAAGGCTTAGTAAAACGCGGCCTCGTTCGTATCGTCACTCCTGGAACCGTTATTGAATCCTCCCTATTAACCGAACAAGAAAACAACTTTATCGCCGCCATTACTTCATTTGGTGATACCTATGCCCTCTCTCTAGCCGATATCTCCACCGGCGAATTTTCAACCATCACTCTCAACACCACTCAAGCAGTACTCAGCGAACTCATTCGCAACAATCCCAGCGAATGCCTTATACCTACAAGTCTTGCCGTAAATAAAGAACTGCTGCAAAAAATCAAAGCCACCGGCATATTTCTCAACCAAATTGAAGACTATTTTTTCAAACCAGATAAAGCTAAACAAGTACTCCTCACCCATTTCCATCTCACAACCCTTGAGAGCTTCGGCCTAGAAGAACATCCTCTTAATATCGCCGTCAGTGGTGCTCTCCTGCGCTACCTCCTCGACACGCAAAAAAATGCACTCACCCACCTCAAACATATACGCTATCGTCAATCTGAACACACCATGTTACTTGATGCCAATACATTTCGCAATCTTGAACTCATCAAAAATATTCGTGACGGCTCCTCACGTGGTACTCTCTTAAGTATTCTTGATAAAACAAACACTCCGCTAGGTGCCAGAATGCTGCGGCGCTGGCTAAAAACTCCTCTCCTTCATATTTCCGTAATCGAATCACGTCTGGATGCCATAGAAACCCTCAACCAAAACATAATTGCCCGTGAAGAACTCATCACTCTCTTAAAACAAGTCTACGATCTCGAACGTTTAATCAGCCGCATCAACTACGGCAACGCCACACCTCGTGATGTGCTCTCCCTCAAACAATCATTACAACAAATTCCCAAAATAACAGAAATCATCACCCCTCTCGCAACCCCCCTGCTCCAACTCCTCATACATGTTCCTAACCTAACCCCTCTCACCGAACACCTAGAAAACGCCATCCGCCCTGATGCTCCAATCACCCTGCGTGAAGCGGGCATAATCAACGCAGGGTATCATCCCGAATTAGATCAACTCAACCTCATCAAAAATAACAGCAAACAATATCTCCAATCACTCGAAGAACAAGAACGTTCACGCACCGGCATTAACACATTAAAAATAGGCTATACCAACGTCTTTGGCTACTTTATCGAAGTCACAAGAAAAAACACCAATTTAGTACCCTCGCACTACATCCGTAAACAAACCACCGTGAATACCGAACGCTATATCACCGAAGAATTAAAAATAGAAGAAGAAAAAATTCTCAGCGCACAAGAAAAAAGCATCCAGCTCGAATATACCTTATTTCAAGAAATCATTGGGCAAATCAAAACACAAACCAATCACATCCAAGATATCGCCAATCACCTCGCCATTCTCGATGTACTCTGCTCTCTCTCAACTATTGCCCAGCAGCAAAATTATTGTCGGCCGCAATTCTTAACCGAATCTCAACTTCACCTCAAAAAAAGCCGCCACCCCGTCGTTGAACAAATAGAGAAAAACTTTATTCCCAATGACCTCTTTCTAGAATCAGGTGAGATGATCATCATCACCGGCCCAAACATGGCCGGAAAATCAACTATTATGCGGCAAAGCGCACTAATTGTTCTCATGGCGCAAATTGGTTCATATGTTCCCGCCCAATCCGCTCAACTAGGTATAGTCGATCGTATTTTCACCCGCGTTGGCGCCTATGACGATCTCAGCTCCGGCCAATCTACTTTCATGATTGAAATGGCTGAAACAGCTTATATTCTCAACCATGCCACTCAAAACAGTCTTATCATCTTAGACGAAATCGGCCGTGGCACATCTACATTTGATGGCGTCTCCCTCGCCTGGAGCATCGCAGAACACATCTACCACCACATCAAAGCCAAAACTCTATTCGCCACCCATTATCACGTCATGAATAAATTAGCAGAAAAATGCCCCAAAATAAAAAACTATAACGTCGCCATAAAAGAAACCAACGATGAAATCATTTTCCTCCACAAATTAATCCCCGGAGGCACTGATGAAAGTTATGGTATTTATGTTGCAAAACTAGCCGGCATCCCTACAGTTGTTCTCAATCGTGCTCATGAAATCCAAACATATCTTGAAAAAGACGACGACATGACCAAAAAACTCAAAGTCAAATCTCTCCCCGAGCAGAAAAGTTTGGGTGAATTTTAAATCACAGCAACTCTCTTAAAATATGGTGCGGTAAACGAGACAATTGTGTTGAACGACGTACATATTTCATTGCCTTCTTACCATAGTTCTGCAAGATAGTAAGACTAAATTCTCTTCGTCCTGGCAATGTTAACTCTTCTAATAAATGCTCAATTGTAACCGCACAAGGTCCGTATTCATTGAAAATATTCTCAACCATTAACTTTTGATTTCTAATCGCTGAAAAATTAAGAAGATAACGTACTGTTACATTTGTTGGACCGTATTCCAAAAGCAATTTTTGCGCACTCATCTGTCGTTGCGGGTCATCAAGCGCCTCTACCAATGGCCAAACCGTGATAATAGAAGGACCATATGCTTTTAAAATATCATAAACCATTTCCACTTGGTCTTTACTCCCTAATGCAGCTATCAAATATCTTACTATATCCCCTTGTGGCTCAGAAGATAACAACAACTGTTTCACTTCATTTCCCGCGTTCCTTTTTCCCAAAACCCCTACTAAGTAGCGTCCGCTATTTTCCAAAGGAACATCATTAAGAATGTCTAATCCTTTGATTTTTATATCAAGATATTCTAAAGATCCCACCGCATAACGTATTAATTGGTCTAATTGATCTAGATCTTGAGGCAAATCCTGCTTTCCTTCGTATCGCCAAAATAAATGTTTAATCCTATCTTCAATAAACATGGGTAAAATTCCTGTTTCTTTCTTTTTAAAACTTCTGACATTTTTAACGCTCTTTTCCCTCTCGAAACATTAATAAACACATTTTCCCTCCTATCATAAAAAAGAGGTAGATAAATGGAATTCGTGTTTTTACAGAGTTTTATCCTAGCCCTAGCTCTAGGCGCACTCGTTGGTTTAGAACGCGAATACGCTCGTTATAAAAAACGCGGGCACGACTACGCCGGCATTCGCACCTTCCCTCTTATCTCCTTATTTGGTGCACTTGCCGCCTATTTTGGAAAAGTAATTTCCATCTGGATTCTCATTGTTGCCATGATTTTAATCAGTATCCTCATCATTATTGCCTACTTTGCCAACGTCCAAAAATCTCGTATCTATCATGGCGCAACATCCGAAGTAGCCGGCTTCATCACTTTTTTTGTCGGTGTATTATGTTTCTATAACGAATTCACCTTCGCCGCATTTATAACCATTGTCATGACCATTTTACTCTACGCTCGTTCCCGTCTGCATCACTTTGCCGAGCACATTCAGAAAAAAGAACTCGGCGACACACTCAAATTTGCCGTTGTCGCATTCATCATTCTGCCTTTTCTACCTGATAAGAGCTATGGTCCCTATGAAATTTTCAATCCCTATACCACATGGCTCATGGTCGTCTTTATCTCCGCCATTAGTTTTGTTGGTTACATCGCCATGAAATGGCTCGGTGAAAAAGGCGTTACCTTGGCCGGCATTTTAGGCGGCTTAGTCAGCAGTACTGCCGTCACCACTAGTTTTGCCCAGCGCAGTAAAAAAGAACCACAGATCTACCAAGCATTAGTACTAGGTGTAATTCTCGCTGATGGCATCATGTTTATTCGCATACTCTTCGTTTTATTTTTCCTAAATACCGATCTCTATACTAAAGTATTACTGCCTTTTCTCGCATTGATTATACTCACCGCACTCTTTTCCTATTTTTTATGGAAAAAAGCCAGCAAAGTAAAAGGTAAAGTCCATTTAACCTCTCCGTTTACCATCGTTCCCGCACTCAAATTTGGTCTATTTTTTGCATTTATTCTCGCCATTGTCAAAATAGGTCATATTTTCTTTGCCAATAGAGGAGTATATCTTGTAAGCTTATTATCTGGTTTTGCCGATGTTGATGCCATCACCATCTCTCTCTCCCAGCTCGCCAAAGACCAAGCATTGCTCATAACCGCTCGCAACGGCGTTATCATCGCCGCACTCACCAACGTCGCAACTAAAGCAGGTATAGCCTACGTGTTAGGTGAACGTAAATTTGGCTGGACCATTCTGAGTTTCTTTGCTTGTTTAATCATCATAGGCCTACTCATAATCTATTTTGTCTAAAAAAAATAAATCTCTAACATTCTAGTTCTCGAAAACCACTATTCCAAAAAAGAAATCTTTATGAGTCTTCTTAAAATTCTCTTAACATGCCCATAATCAACGCAACATCACTCGAAGAATATCTCACCTGTTTCTTAGATGCATCCTATCAACGACATCAAGTTTCATCCTCATCTGAGACCAAGCTCTATCTTCAGAAATTTCTACTTTATCTCACCCATTCTGAGAATTTATTTAAAAAAATAAATACTTTCACCGAGTACTCCGCTCTCAATCAAGAAACTGATTCCATTACTCTTCGTCGATATCACGCCTTACAACAACCCACCGCCGCTCTACGCAACATCCATTTAAAAGATTTGGGAGATTATTGTTTATTTATGCTTGGCTTCTTTTATGAACATCTCAGACAAAAAGGAGAATCTTCCCCAATCTATTACCAAACCATTGGTGCATCTTCCTATGCCGATCTCAGCTCTTCCATCCCAAAAAGAGAAGATAAACAAGTTTTTCAAGAACTCGCCAATAATTTTTGGGATTTTGGCGTAATCATCGGTGACCTCCATTTAGCTCAATTAAATCAACCCGAAAAATTTCTCTCTCTCTATCAAAAATGGCTTCTCACAAAAGATTCACGTTTTGCACAATTACTCCAAATCAATCCGCTCATACCGCTAGAAGAAAGAGAAAACTAAAGAGCGCATGTTCAAGCCAAATACAAGAAAATCCTTCGTAACCCCCCGTTACAAGTTACGCTTGATTATTTGTTTAGCAGAATTATCAATATCAATCTTAGCAGAACTGCCCACTAAATTCATTAAAATTTCAAAATCAAAACCCAAATCAAATGCTTCAAAAGTGGAAGCTAATACACAGGCATCTAAATCTAAACCACCAACAAATAATTTTGAAATTTTGTTCTGGCTCAAAAAATCAACAAATTGTTTTGACTTAAATATTGAATAAGTACTTTTCTCAAAAACATAATTTTTCAATGCAATTTCAGAAAGATCAGAAACAATATCAGTTTCTGGTGAATTCATACACTTATTCCAATTCAACTTTTTAACAAAATTTGAGCTCTTTGAATTAATAAATTTGGAAAAGAGAATAAAATCATACTTCTGTGTTTCAACATGCTTCTTGATTTTTTGAGGAAGTAATTTATTTTTTTCTGTAACAAAACAATTTTGCAGATCAAGTATAATAAAAGCAGTTCTATTCATAATATACATGGGATTAGATTGATATATAAATGATTTGATTCAATGCTAGCGAACAAAGATTACACACAATCAAAACTAAAAGAACTCAATTTGTGGCATCTCTTTCTTCTCTTCTACTTTTACATTCTTAGTCAAATTCAAAAACCCGCTAAAATCTGGCGCCCTATCCGGCTTATCCGTATTAACCTCACCATCAGAATCAAACATACTCATCATATTTGAGGTATCAACATTCCCCTCGCCACTAGAACTCAATCCACCCTTTTGCTGTAAAATATGCGTCAGAATCTCTAATATCTTGTGAATATCCTCTATCTTGTCCTCTTTGGTATCTATTGTTACTTTCATCGTTCACATCCACTAAAAGTCATACCCCTATATAATTCTTACTTTTACCAATCTCTAAATTCCACTTTACCTCAAAAACTCCACTTCCAATTCTAAATCTAAATCCTGTGCTTCCTCCACTCGCGCAACCAGTAAACCTTTCCCCAATAAATACTTCAAATGCAACTTAGCATTTCTCACAGACAGTAATATTCGAGGCTTCTCACAATCTACAAAAATGTCCTCATCCGTAAGCTTCAACTCTTTTTTAATCTCCTCCGATATCCCCTGCAACTTCACACAATACTCTTTTGTGTCAATTTGTGCCAACTTCTTCCTATACTCAAACCCTGGCGCCAATTCTGGCAGATATAACACCCCTCGAATCAACACTTCATTCTTCACCATATCAAATGCTTTTTTCATCAATTAATCATCCTCTCTCCATCCTAAACACCATCACTTCAACATGTTCCACCCGTTTCTCATGAAACACAAATTGCGCTTTAATCGGAAATTCATATTGATACGTATGTGTAATCACAAACCCAAAATCTCGTGTGATCGCCTCTACAAATTTCATCGTACTCTTCTTATGCATACTATACACAACTCTCGCAGATGCAAACGCTTTCTCTAAAAATATCTTATCCGCATGTTCCACTTTTGTGCCAAACGGCGGATTTTCTATCACTACATCCACCTCTGCATCAAATAAGCGAATATCATGCACCATAAATTCTCCCTCACCAATCTCATACTCCGCGTGCAGTACTTTATAATTCTCCCGACATATCTTAATTGCCTCTTCATCCTTATCCACAAAAAAAACTCTTTTAGCCCCCATCAATAAAACCCCTAATCCTAAGATCCCCGGACCACATCCCGCATCAAGAATCACTTTTCCCGCAATTTCCCCGCGCAGCGCCATCTGCCAGATCCAATCCGCCGCAATCGAACTCGTTAGCGCATACTGCTCTAGTTCTACACGCGGTGAAACAAATCCCTGCAACTTGCTCAACTCCACTTCAAGATCTCTTTTGGAACGTATTGACATATAAACCTCAAATGTATAGTAAAATGCCATAAATGAACTTATAGTAAATACCCATAGCTCTCAAACATAATTATGGATATTTACTTATTAGTAGAATTCCACAAATGTTCGAAAATCATGGAATTCTACTATAAATCAAATCATTCTCAACCCTAAACAACATTTTCACTACTTGAACAAAACCAATTAAGAATTCCATTTAAATATCTTTTCTCACCATCCTACAGTACTCTAGAAATCTATTTAAACCCCCCCGTAATTTCCTTTAACAGGGGTAAGTGGTAGAGGAAAAAAATTCAGTACAGAAATACTGGGTTTTTGCCTAACTATCTTTTAATAATAAAAATCAAGAGGTAGCGTAAGCTATGCAGCACGAAATCGAAAAAATCAAACAAGATCTGGATGAACACCTCAGCGCCATCAACGATAATTCTGGCGAGATTCAAGCCCTCTTTGATTACGTGCAAGAAGTCGAAACCAAATTAGACAAACTCGCCTCCCGTTTAGATATATTACAGCTCTCCCAGCCCGAAAAAATTATCATTCAGCCGCTAAACCTGCTTGAAAAAAAAATCTTTCTCATCCTCTACACTGAGCAGCATCCTCTCACCTTCCAAGAGATCGCCAACAAAGCACAAATTCCCAGCGCCATCGTACCCGAGTGCATATCTTCTCTGAGCCAAAAAGGCATCCCATTAAAACGCTCCGTATTCAAAAATCAATTCTTTCTTGCCCTCGAAAAAAACTTCAAAGAAATGCAAGCCAAAGAGAACATTGTCAATTTATCACTCCATTCATTTATTGAAGGGTAATTCCTCATTGAGAATTCTAAACATTCACACCTAATCTAAACCCCCATATCACACAACTTCTGTTGCTTTTTGTAACAAACGTTTACGTACATCCTTTGTCACGGGTAACCTATAGCACTCTCCTGGTAACTTATCCATCTCTTTATACATCTCTATCAACTTTTTAATCGCCGTTTGATACGCTATTTCCGACAATGAATCAGAACTATTAGTTTTTAGTTGT
>JAHFQW010000015.1 GCA_023259115.1 archaeon | reverse complement strand
TGCATCAGCAACATTACTTGCTGATAAGCAAGTCACGAACGTCAGTGACTTGAGGAACGCTAGTGACTTTATCACGAACCGCAGTGACTCGAATTCGAAAATTATTCACCATTACTATAAATGAAAGAATAACGAATTATTCAAAGTACTCAAAAATGCTCAACCAAATCACAAGCAAGCCCAATATAATTTGTAGGCGTAATCATTAATAGCTCTTTCTTAATTGCATCAGCCACATCTAAACCACCAATAAATTGCCTAAAATCACCCAGAGTAACTCTTCTGCCTCTTGTCAATTTGCTCAATTGTTCATAAGGCATAGCAACTCCTTCCCGTCGCAAAACCGTCTGAATTGCCTCCGCAATAACCTCAGGATGATTCTCTAATTCCTCTAAAACTCTGCGCTCATTCACCCCAATTTTACCTAAACCTTTCTGCAATGAACCATAGCCAATTAAACTATGCGCCATCGCCACCCCAAAATTTCTCTCAACCGTCGAATCAGATAAATCTCTTTGTAATCTAGAAATAGGCAACTTAGAAGAAAAATAACTCAAAAGAGCATTCGCCAGTCCCAAATTCCCCTCACTATTTTCAAAATCAATAGGATTTACTTTATGTGGCATCGTAGATGAACCAACCTCGCCCTCAACCGGCCTCTGTGTAATCCAATCATCACTAATATACCTCCACATATCCTGAGTAAACCCTATCAGAATCGTATTTAATCGGCGTAACGTATCAAATAATTCCACATACGAATCATGCGGTTCGATTTGCGTTGTTATAAAATTAGGTTTTAAATTAGGTTTTAATGTAATCACCCTCTGTTCATTAAACCTCTCCACAAACTCCTGTGTAAATGTGATCCAATCAACCTCTGGATACGCCGCCATATGCGCATCATAATTCCCTGTTGCTCCATTTAATTTCACAAGCAATTCAAAATGTTCTAATTGCTCAAGCTGTCTGCCAATCCGAGAAGAAAATACTTTAAACTCTTTGCCAAACGTTGTCGGTGAAGCCGCTTGCCCATGTGTTCGTGCCAGCATGGGAACATTTCTATATTTCTGTGCCAGCTCCTCCACTGAATCATATAGTTTTTGGATCGCCGGCAGCATAACCTTCCCTAATCCCTCACTAAGCATAAGGCCATACGCTATATTATTGACATCCTCAGACGTCAACGCAAAATGAATCCACTCTACTGAATCTTCCAAAGACGTGCCTTTTAACTTCTCTTTCATAAAATACTCAATCGCTTTCACATCATGATTCGTCGCTTTGATATCTTTATACCCTTTAACCTCAATTGCTTTAACTATTCCCGCATCCGCAATAGAAATATCATACAACCCCCTCACAAGCTCTCTCTCCTGCGCAGAAAATGCTCTCGTCCCAATCTGTTGATGTTCAGAGAGTGATAATAAATATTCCCCCTCCACTCGCAATCGAGATTTAATCAACCCCCTCTCACTAAAAATTTCAGACAGCGCTTCACTATATCTTCGATATCTCCCATCAATTGGACTAATCGCTTCCAGCAAATCCATAAACCCCAAAAATTAAAATCCTACTTATAAATATTTATATTCTCCATCTGTTTAATCATCCCATGCACCACCTCGCCATCATGAATCCCAAATTAAAACTTCTCCCAAAAATACTCTCTGGTGAAAAAACCATCGAATCCCGCTGGTACAAATCCAGAATCGCTCCTTGGAACAGAATCAACAAAAATGACCTAATCTACTTCAAAAACGCCTCTCAGCCCGTTACCCTCAAAGCACAAGTCCTAAAAGTCCTACAATTCGAACAGTACACCCAACCCAAACTCGCACAAATCATAACAGAATACGGCGGTAACCCCGGCATCTGTTTTGTTGACCAAAAAAAGACCCTCATCACTAAACTCAGAGAAAAAAACTACTGCATCTTAATCTTTCTCAAACACCCACAACCAGTCATACCTTTCTACATTAATAAAACTGGCTTTGGCAACGCCTGCGCTTGGATAACCCTAAAAGATATCAATCAAATAAGAATTCAAAATAAAGTAAGAATTCTAAATAAAAAGCAGTGAATTAATAAAAAAATAAACCAGCAAATCTAATTCTCTTTCCCCTTATTCCTTCCTCGCATCCTCACCTTCTCAAATCGCTCCATAACCGCATCTGCCCCATCCCCATACACTTCTCTATATCCTGCCAACACGGAATCAAACATTTCTTTAGATACATTTGTATGCGTAGTGTCTAATGCCTTCTGTAATAAAAATAAATCAACCGCCTTATCTTCCACCTTCTCAGAAAACGCCGATAACCCAAAATCAATAAAACGTAACTCCCGCGTCTCTTGCGCAACAATCATATTTGATGTCGTCAAATCACCATGCACAATATCCGCCATATGTAACTGCCCAATCTTTTGCCCCATTTCTCGCCCAAACCGTACATACTCATCTCCCACATCAAGCACATCTTTAAGCTTCTGCCCTGCCACAAAATCCATCACAATCGACATACGCTTATCATTAAAATCCCGCAACGCCGGACTCGGAAAATTCATCTCCTGCAATCTTCCTAATATTTTAGCCTCGCGTCGTGTACGAAACTGACGCAATGATTCATCAAGCTGTGGCAAACGATACGCTTTCTGCAATCGCTCTTTCATAACCAAACTTCCATCTTTATACAATACCGCTTCCGCACCATGTCCAATTTGTTCCATTCAGAGAAGAAATAGAGCTGTATTTAAAAGAATAGCGGTCGAATGGATGAAACTACCATAAAGTAGTATAAATGAAGAAAGATTTATAAATCAGGACACCCATTCAAGATAAACAAAGTTAAACATACAATAAAAATGATATTTGAAAAAACATTAAATAGTATAAGTGACAAATTTGTAGATCTCGGAACACCATATATAGGAAAAGTATTCGCAGCAGCCGCCTTCGCATTTAGCTTGAGTAACATTGGCCCTCTAGATACAGCACGAACCTTCTATAGTGTCATTATTGGTGACACGCCTGTTCTCAAAAAAGAATTAGTGGAGTATTGTCGTGAGGGGATAATAAAAAATCAAATAAATTATCTCACCCCAAATCAAATTGAAAAAACACTCGCCTCTAAATTAGAATACAAACTCATTGAGGGAGAAAAAATAAACTCTTCAGAAGTAAGAATAGACGCATTATGGGATGCCTCAGAAGATTTAGCCAAATCACAGTATCAACGCTGGATATGGCCCATATTAGAGTAAACAAAATAATTGTTATAAAAAAAATGAGCTGTATTTTAAAATGACCTTAGAAACAATCCCCGGAAACTTATTGATGTATAAACAATTAGAGTCGGGCACATTTCAGCACGTTGACCAACTTACCACCGAGCGAAGAACCAACATTGAATTAAGAAACGAATGGTTTTATACTGCGGATGGAAACGTATATACTATTCAAAAAGGAAAGTCTTTATGGGCAATTACTCGTGAACCACAAAATCTTGTTTTACAAAACATCGACGAAGCATATAGACAATTAACAAGTCAAGGAAACTATTTTCCTGATGCTACAGTGGCTCAGAATTCTGTAGACCATGCTGATACAATTGTTGTTGATTTGAAATGTTTAAAACTGATGAAAAGCGATGATCAATATGGACGTTTTGTGATTGATCCTAAAGAGGTAAAGAAATTGAATTCTGAGCAGAGAAAAGTCGCTCAACGAATGTATGGTCCTGATGAAGAAAATTTTCGTTTAAATATGGACATGTTTGCAAGAGCAAGAAAAACTCCCCGCGTTTCCGTGTTACTGCCTGAGTATGTGCAAAGTACGTTAAGAAATAATGGTACAAAATTTCTTGGGCGGACGTCTTGGTTGAATGATTTCGACGACAACTCTGATTTAGGTGCTGATGAACGAAACGTCGACAATGACCTCCGTCTGCGTGGGGTACGTTGTGAGGACGTCGCACTAAACAATGAAGTTCCATCAGCTCCACAGGAAACGGAAACAGTTAGAAGTCCAACAATGGAAGAAATTTTGACAACATCTCAGCCATTCATTCCTGAGTTAGGATGGGAGCGATTCCAAGCTGAAATTGGAAAGTTATACAAACAATAATTTTCTCACAATTCAATTCGCCCCATTTCATTATATCTTTTCTCGCCAACCTACCTCACATACACCTTCGCATTCGCCGTAAATCCCAACACCTCACCTGCTTTTTTGTCAGGAAAAACCTCCACTTTTAATGTACGCGATTCAATCATCTCAACAAGAATAACTCCTCTCACAAAATCATTGCTCACAACACCAATATGAGGTGCCAAAGACATATGATCCCACATCTTTCCATTAGATGTATAATCAAAATCTACTAATTCATATTTTATAACTCCACTCGAAACACGAACAGTTGCAGGATTCGGAACATTTCCTCTCACTGCAAACTGTTTTGGCTCACCCGCAAAATCACCCACAGAAACAATAATAAAAGTAGGATCAACTTCATTATACACAAACGCCAAATGCGTATCCCAATATGCATGTGGATTATTCCCTTGATACCCATTTGTACCCTCAACAAACCAATTTCCCACAAGTCGACCCTCAACATCATAATCAATTTTACCACCCAGTGGAGCAACTTTTCGTATATTTTTCTCCAATAATTTCTCTCGTACCTCTGGCTCCCAATAATCAAACGGATCAACTGTATGAATCTTCCACGGCTCTCGGTCATAACTCTTTAAATTAAGAAAACCATCCAACGTCACAGTATCATAATTCACACTCAAATCTAACGTTTGCCCACCAATTTTTCCCAATAATTCACCTCTCTTCACAGGAATAGCACCACCCCAATTAGAACCAGCAGAAATCACCCCCGTAATACCCATAATCCGAGGTGACAAACTTGTAATCAGATTATAAATACTATAAAAATCACACGAATGATACATCACTATTCTATATTTATTATACCTATTAACCGAGCCATCCGTTGGCTGTCCTTCTAAACCAATTGACGAAATAATCCCATCCGCATCCGCAACCACCCCATAACTATCAGGAGCAGAATGAAAAATAATAGGCTGAAAATACATATGATCAATTGGCGTCACATGTCCACCAATTGTTGCACCCATCGGAATAATAATACCAATATCCTCATACTTCATTGGCGACGTAAGTGCAACAGTGCCTCTCCCCACACACCCCTCCACAGGCTTTTGCTCACTCTTTGGAATCTTTCTGCACCCTGTTGCCGTATCCGTAGGACACGCAGGAAGTTCTTTAGAATATTTTACTGTTGGTGCCATTTTCGATTCTTGCATAGTAGGAGATTCTTGTATCTTCTCTGACACTTGTACATATGATATTGGAACAGAAACAGGAACTTCCACTGGTTTTGCAGAAGACATATTTGCAGAAAGTTTCTCAGACCCCTCTTTAGTGCAGCCCATAAAAAATAAACTAACCATCAACAAAAAGATAACTAAAACACGAAAAGACCTCATAAAAAGAGTATATTCAGAAACTTCATAAACCTATTGTTTTTCAAAAGAATAGGGAACAGTACATAAAAAAATTTAATATAGAGGACTTTGAATAACCCATATATTCATCAATATTCAAAGTACTTCTTAGAGGGGTTTGACAAATCTTATGGGGTTAATCAAACCCCTCTATATACCCCAAAACCATAATCATTAAAAAGAATAACAATGAAATATACCACATGATAAACCCCACAACCCAGATTCCACAAAAAGAAGACATAAGTACGTTCCTACTTAAATACACTGACACTAAAAAAAGAATAGTTCCTTACCACACCATAACCAAAAGACGTGTAGTAAGTGATATCGAATCATCAAGCCAAGAATATATCCTCTTCTCACCCCTCCAACCCACATTAGATTTTGGCTCAAGATTTCCTTTTGATTGGGAATCACATCTCAGAACCGCCGCAGCATTTCACGTAGCACAACATCATCACCTCAACTTCACATCCGGCCCAGGGATAAACATTGGCTCTCTTACTCTAGCAGAAGTTCAAGGATATTACAATCCGCAGCAACATCTAGGAAAGTACAGCAACACCCCCACATTTCTCTCTGAACTACTCAATAACCAACAGCGAAGTGAAATAATCGATAATTTATATGATACCGCAGTACAATATCTTGACTTCATCCAAACAGACAAATTTAATGAATTGAAAACATATATCAATTCAAGAAACATCCCTGCTTTCAATATAAGAGCAGGTAGCCTAGAACAATTCGCCCAAGAGATAACATCCGAATTCTTTATCTCCCATCCTTACAAACAAAAAACGAGTTACCTCACAGAACAACAGAAAAGTATGATCACACCTCAGCGAATAATCATTGATGACGATTGTATCTAATTTAACTTATTCTACAACCCCACTTCTTCCCGAATCCTTGCCCTCCTCTCATTTTTTCTTCGTTCCACAATACTATCTGCCATCTGGCGCACCGTATACTCCAAGATATTAGAAAGATGACTCCCCTCTTGATAATCCGCCGCTCCAAACGCAAACACTCGTCCTTCCTCCTGCAACTGATACGCCTGCACAAAAGCTTTTTGAAGATGAGGATGATACACCGCAAAACTCTTGCCTCCTTTGTGATTCAGCGTTGCAAAACAAGGCACATCTGTGGGCCCATCACCCACATAAATCATCTGTGTAAAAGGAATTCGCCTATCCTCAAGTGCAACTAAACTATTCACCCCAATACGAGAATCCTTATTACCTCCTTTGTTAATCAAATGAATATACTCCGTCTTCTTCGCATACCCAACCGTTCTCGCAATCCCTGCAATCTCTCCTTGCTGTTCATAAAATTCTGATGCAAATATACCATCGACTACACCCAAAGCACTCCCCCGAATCGTACGTTCCATCCCCGTACTAATTATATAATGCTCAACTTTAATATTCTCGCAACGATAACGATCCTCTACCTCAACCAAATCTTTCATTCGTTTAAAAAAATCAGGCAACCCCCCAAATAACTTCAAATTCGCTCCCAACTCTTTTAACAAATTATTACTCAATCCTTTAAACTTTTCCTCACGTACATACTTCAAAATCGAATTCATATACACACATTCATCATCAAAATGTACCCCTTGATCTTGAACCTTCTCCTGCCACGAATCATTCTGCTCCCAAAAATCACGTTCATTCACCCCAAAATGATCAAACAACACTTTTTGCATATAGCTAGGCGTAAGTGTCAAATCACAATCATACATCATCGCAATAACATTTTGTTCAACTGCCATAATCACTCCCTCTTTAAGCTCTTTATAAAACTTAAGAAACACCAAACCTCACTAATCAATCACCTAAATCTATTTAAACCTTCTAATCAAAATTATCATTTTGATGAAAGACGTAATCAGTATGCGTGATTTTTCCAAAGCAGAAATACTTTTTATTCTTGATACTGCAGATGATGTAAAACGTGCCATACATAACCCTGAATACGACAAAGAGACATTCCAAAAAAAGTATGGTACATCCGTAAAAGAACTGCTCCATAACCAATTGATCTGTACATTATTCCTTGAGAAAAGCACTCGCACAAACTATTCTTTCCGCACCGCCGCATTAAAAGCCGGAGCACAAGTACAAGGCATTAACAATCCAGACGACACTTCGCTAGGCAAAGGTGAAAGCTGGGCCGACACCATCGCCATGTTTGCTGGTTATGGATATAATGCTCTTGTTATGCGCACAACCACCGAAGGCATTCCTCGCTGGAGCCAAGAATTTCTTGCCAAAAATAACCAACACACAAAATCACAATATCAACAATTAAACCAGGCTTACCATTTTCACACACCCCTCGTTCTCAATGGTGGTGATGGTACAAACCAACATCCTACTCAATGTTTCTTAGATTTAATGACCATACGTGAAATCGCTCATGCCAATAAAAAAGAGATAGATAACTTAGATATTACTCTTCTAAATGATTTACGCTACGGTAGAACAAACGCCTCTCTCATGTCCATTGCCCATTTTTTTAATTGGACACTCCATCTCGCCTATCCCCCTCGTTTTGGTCCCAGACAAGACCGCTTAGATGATCTTATGCAACACCAGGTCAAAATCATTGACCATGGTAGTGATTTCAAATCCGCCATGATGAGTTCATTGATCGCCTATCACTCCCGCCCGCAAAAAGAACGTGTGGGGAAAGGTGAAGATCTTCTCTCTATCGCCCAGCTCGGCAGAATAAATAAAGAAATGTATGATCTCCTAGAAAAACAGGGACCACAATATGCACCCTACCTCCTCCATCCCAAACCCGTTGATTCAGAAACATTTGAAGAAATTTCGCACGATTTAATGTTTCACCCAAAAAATTTCACAAACTTTCAAGCCGCCAACGGATTATACATGCGTATAGCTCTTCTGACCATAGGATTGGATAAAATTATTCTACCTCATCAAAACAACGAAAAAAATAATCAGTCCATGAGCATCACCTCTCTGCCTCATAACAACGGACACAAAGAACTCAACAACCCGCGTTCTGGGTACATTGAACATGAAGGTATTGTTCTCGATCACATCCCCGCAGGACTTGGACGAAGACTCTCAGGCATCCTCGGATTAGAACATAGCAAAGTTCCTAAAGTTATTTCTGATTATCTCCCAACCCAAAAGCATGATGCCCAAAAAGACCTCATTAAAATCCATTGCCCCTACGAATTTACCAACGAGCAATATGAAGCCATGGCTTTAATTGCACCTAACATCACTATCAGCATTGTCAACTCAGGAAAAGTCACAAAAAAAATTCGCCCAACACTCGGAAATTCAATTGAAAATCGCATTCAATGCTATAACAACGCCTGTGTGACCAACGTTCGCAAAGAACACGTAACTCCTCGGCATAGTTTATCAATGTACAATGATACAACAATCATCCGCTGTGACTACTGTGAAACACACGACAGCATAGACAAAATCTATCAACAAAACCGCTTCATATATATTGGCGAAGAGAGATAGTAATTATTGTTCATCTTTGTGATACAAATCCAGAATTAATATACAATTTTGTTCTTTAACATAGAGATAAGAAAGACGAAACGGAGAGATATAAACCTCTCGTGATCCCTTTCGTATATATTGCATTGGTTTTCCCAATTCAGGAATTTCTTTTAATTTCATAATTTGTTTAATTATTTTTTCTTTGAGAACTGGATCTTTTATTTTAGTAAAAATCTTCTTAAATACAGGATCAAATTGCACAACTACCATGTTTTCATATCGGTAATAAATTCATCAAAATCCATCTTCTTGAATTCCCCTTTTTCATATCTCTTCAAAGAAGCTTCGGTACGCTTTGCAAATTCCAAGTCTTGACTTAATTGCTTATCCAACTCACTTGCTTTCTTCAAAATCAACTGATGATCATTCTTAATAACAATCAATACATCTCCCTCTTCCAAACCATCACGTAATTCTGAAGGAATAACTATCTGTCCTCTCGAACTTAATTTAGTTAATGCTATTTCCATATAGTAGTAAGATACATCTTACTTTATAAATATTTCGCAGGAAAACAAGAAAACCATTCACAAACCCTTCCCCACCACATCCCTCAAAAATCCCACAAACAACGGTGAGGGCGCAATCAATCTTGATTTAAATTCAGGATGCGCCTGTGTACCTCGAAATACTCCATTAGGCAATTCTATAAATTCCACCAACTTCGTTCCCTCATCATACGAATATCCTGAAAAAATCATTCCATGCTTCTCCAAAATCTCATGATACACAGGATTCACTTCATATCTATGCCGATGCCTCTCCGACACCTCAGAACATCCATATAGTTCTCGTACTTGACTCCCCTCTTGCAACATCGCGCTATATGCTCCCAAACGCATCGTCCCTCCTTTCTGATTCACTCTTTTCTGCCCCGGTAAAATATCAATCACCGGATGTATTACAGAAGCACCTTCCTCCACAAACTCCGAACTATTCGCACCCGTAAGACCACACACATTGCGCGCAAATTCAATCACCGCAATCTGCAAACCTAAACATAACCCTAAGTAAGGAATATGCTGCTCTCGCGCATATTGCGCCATTTGTATCTTTCCTTCCGTTCCTCGCCGCCCAAATCCGCCAGGAATAATAATCCCCTGCACTCCTTGCAACTTCGCTCGCACATCCTCTTGCGTACAAATATCCGTCGTCTCAATAAAATCAATTCCCACACTCACTTTATGCAACGCCCCTGCATGAATCAAACTCTCAATAATACTCGCATACGAATCTTTTAAGCCCGTATATTTCCCACAAATCGCCACCCGCACACTCTTCTGTGTCTGTGTAATCCCCTCCACCTGTTTTTTCCATTCCTCCAACCCAGGATTCGTTTTCAACCCCGTCTTATGTTCTAAATACAACCGGAGTCCCTCCTCTTCAAACAACAACGGCAAATCATAAATCGTCTCCGAATGCGGATCACTCACAACCGCTTTCACATCAATACCACAAAACCGCGCAATTTTCTCCTTAGCATCGCTACTCATTCGCTTCTCCGCCCGACAAATCACCACATCGGGTCTAATCCCCTTCTGCAATAAACTCTCCACACTCGTCTGCACTAACCTCGTTTTCACTTCCCCCACCGCAGACAACATCGGCGCATACGCCAAATGACAAAACGTCATCTGCTCTTTATACTCATTACTCAACTCCCGCACCGCTCGAATAAACCAACTCTCCTCAATATCATCAATTGTACCCCCAATCTCAATCATCAATACATCCGGTTTTTCTTCCTGCGCAATTGCTAAAATTCGTCGCTTAATCTCATCAATCACATGGGGGAAAATTTGCACAGTCTTACCTAAATATTCACCCTTACGCTCTTTCCCAATTACCGCATCAAATATTTTTCCAGACGTAATATTATGACAAAACTTGCTCGTATGATTTGTAAACCGTTCATAATGGCCAAAATCCATATCCACTTCCCCACCATCTTCTAACACAAACAACTCACCATGTTCAAACGGATTAATCGTTCCCGGATCTACATTCAAATAGCCATCACACTTAACATTCACAATTTTATTTGGTTCCAGAAGTTTTGCAATCGACCCAGACACGATTCCTTTACCTAACCCAGAAAGATTTCCACCCGTTACAATAATCCAGCGCATATTGGAAAGCGACACAAAGAGCACTCTCTTAACACTTTATAAGATTTATTATTATCCAGAATACAGAGAACCACACAAATAAACAAAAAATAATTAAAAAAGCGTAAAAATCCAGTTCACAACCGACTCAAAATCGCATCAATTTTCTGCTTCAACGCAGGCTTTGGCATAAACCCCACAATGCGATCTACCTCTTCTCCTTTATGAAACACAATCAAACACGGAATCCCCGTAACCCCATTTTCTGCTGCAATTTCCGGATAATTCTCTGTAGAAATCTTAGCAAAATTCAACTTACCCCTATACTCAGAACTCACATCCTCAAACACCGGAGTCAGCATCTTACACGGCCCGCACCATGACGCCCAAAAATCCACAATCACCGGCGTCTTTGAACTAAGCACATCACTCTGAAATGTTTTATCCGTTAATTCTTGTACCATAATTAATCCCCCTAAAAAGATATCCCAAAAGTATATCTCCAAATAGCCCAATAACAAAATAATCTCATAAAACAATAACTTATTTATAAAACCAATGGAAAACAAATATAAGCCCTCCAAACAATAAAGTTTATAAGACACCTCAATATTATAAACATAAAAGACGGTGAAATCATGCTCAAAAAATCATTACTCTATTTAATCATCATAAGCATCTGTGCAACATTCATTGTAGCAGAAACTCCTTCAGAAGACGACTTTTCTATACAGCACGACTGCATTTATTACTTCTACGGCAAAGATTGTGCCGATTGCCAAGAAAGTACCCTCTACTTACAACAACTACAAGCAAAATACCCCTCTCTGCAAATAACACAATACGAAGTCTATCACAACCAAAACAACAAAGAAATTCTCAACCAATATTTTCAAGCCTATAACGTTGCGCCAAAATCACAAGGCATTCCCGCAATCATAAGTCGCAATAGCTATCTCATTGGCAAAAAGAGTATAACTTCATTTTTAGAACAATACATCATAGACAATGACGAAATATCTTGCCCTAGTGTTGAACAGGCCGCTATCGTTGGTATCGCCGGAGAAAAAACACCCCAAGACGTCCTAAAAATTCTTCCCGCCACAGTATTACAGAGCGCCGCTCTCAATGACAGCGTACGCCCCATCATGATCACGTTATTAATCATTTTGGTACTCATCATCGTCTCTATTCGCAGCGTCAAAAAAACACTTATAGGCTGTGGATTATTCCTTGTCGGCTCGTACACTGCCCTCTTACTCTATGGTACAAATAATGTGGCAGGGTTTATGGCACAAAAAACATTTATTTTCGTAATCGCCATTCTCTGCATAATCATTGCCCTCATCAAAATCATTATCTTCTTCACCCTCAAATCAGATCCTATTGCTAGTCTAGAAAAAAGTGAGCGTGTACGCATTGAAAAAATCAAAAACATCCTCTCAAACCCCATCTGGTTCTTGCCTCTGGGCTACCTCACAAGCCTCTTTGCCGCTGCAAATCTAAGTAAAAACTTCCTCCTCCTCAAAACTCTTCATCTCGAAGGCACTCTTGCCACAGAAGTCACACCCAAAATCATCTATTACCTCTTCCTTGTCATATTACCCCTAATAATCTTTGCCATATGTATGAATTTAATCAAAATGAAACTCGAATATCGCTCCAAAGAATCATCCTATTCTGACAAACACCTCGGAGAATGGCAGCTGCATAATCATCGCGTATTAAATGTTGTTGTAAGCATCTTAGTCATTGCCATCTCTTTATTGTTGTTATATGCGTAGAACGTTATGTTTTCTTATTAAAAAAAATCAATCCCTATCCATGCCCACCCCAAAAGACATCCAAACCATCTTCTCCCTTCTCGAAACATCTCATAAAGCAACCATGCTCGAAGAGCTCTCACAACAAGGTTTTACCCCTTTCCAACTCCTCATCGCCACCCTCTTAAGCGCCCGAGCTAAAGATTCCACCGTCATCCCCATTGTCAAACAACTCTTCAAAACACACCCTTCCCCCGAATCATTCCTCACCCTCCCCCAACCACAACTAGAACAACACATCTACAAAATCGGCTTCTACAAAAACAAAGCCAAGCACATCAAACAACTCTCCCAAATTCTTGTAGAAAAATATAATAGCCAAATTCCCAGCACGTTTGAACAACTCACCTCACTACCCGGCGTTGGCAGAAAAACTGCTAATTGCATCATAGCCTACGTCTTCAAACAACCAGCTATTGCTGTAGACATCCATGTACACAGAATCAGCAATCGCCTCGGCTGGACACACACAACCACCCCAGAACAAACCGAAACCCAACTCCAAACACTTGTTCCAAAACTTCAATGGATCAACGTCAACCGTCTGCTCGTCAGCCATGGGCAGACTATTTGTAAACCCATTAATCCCTCTTGTTCTATTTGCCCCATTTTACAATACTGCTCGTATGGAAAAAAGAAGAACATTTAAATAATAGTAGTCATTATCCCAACTATTATGGAAAGTAAAAAAGACATTCTCATAGAACTCTTCTTCAATGAACCAACCAAGCCTTGGCACTTTGAAGAATTATGTACAAGTGCCAACTTAAATCGTAAACAAGTTTTGCACTGGCTTTGTCTATTCCAAAAAGAACAGCTGATCTACAGAGTAAAACCACGCAAAAAAATGCCATACTATCTTGGAAAATATCAATCTGCAGCATATCAAACACAAAAAAGACTCTTCGCGATTCAAAAAATCCACGCCAGTGGCTTACTAACCTATCTGCAGCAACTCCCACAAGCACAAACCATAATCCTCTTTGGCAGCATGGCACGCTGGGACTGGCATACCCACAGCGACATTGACATCTTTATATATGGGGAAAAAATAGAGATAAATATTGGAAAATATGAAATCTCTTTAGGGAGAGACATACAAATATTTTCCTGCGAAAATAAAACACAACTACATCAAATACCTCCGGGATTAATTAAAAACATCATTGCTGGAGACATCCTCAAAGGCAACATTGATTTTATAGAATTATAGTAAATGTGTGAAATAATCAAATATTAAACTACACATTTATTTATTAGTAATGATGAACAAACATTCGAAAATTATTCATCATTACTATAAAAGAAGAATATGGAACAATATAGAACCGCCGCAGATGCGCTCAAAAAATGTGAACTAAAAGGCAGTATCCTTCCTCTTGCCAACATAGATAAAGAACAAATTAAATCTCTTCTGGACTTATCATACGGCGATTTACTTGCAGCAGAGAAATTAAGCCAAGGACTAGATGCAAAAAGTATTCTCTGGAATAACATCTACACCAACTACTATGACGCACTGCACAAAATAATAGACGCATTTCTCCGATTTGACAACATCACCTCACTAAACCATATCTGCCTATTTGCCTATCTCTGTGAAAAACATCCTGAACTAGAACTAAACTGGGACTTCTTTGAAAAAATACGTACAAAACGCAATGGCATAAATTATTATGGTCAAAAAACATACCAAATTGACTGGAAACATATTGAAATTCAAACAAAATTATACCACAAAACTATAGAAATAGAACTTCTCAAAAAATTACCATAAAATCATAACCCTAAAACCTTCCCCTCCACTCTAAAACCCTCAAGCGCCCTCGGATACTTCTGTTCAACCCTAGTGTCAAATAACCCCGTATCCACATTAAACAATCTACCCTCAGAGAAAACCGTATACCAAAACGTTGGATCCCGGCATAATTTAATCATCATATTTCGATGGCCCATACCCTCTGCAAACAACGCCTCTCGACTCATCACTAACAGATCTAAATTCTTGTCAACCTCAAGCTCCCTCTCTTTAAACAAATGTTCAACTTGACCACACACCGTCTGTTGCTTCAAATCACGAAATAATTCTTTCACTTTCTCATCCAATTGCAACATGAAACTCGCCAAATCATGTGCTGTAAATGAAACAGGTTCCACAAAATAATCTAAATCAAACACCCCTGCATAAATACCACTCCTATGCGCAGAATCAACCACAGAACGAAAGTAACGCCGCATAACATATTCATTATCATAAAAAATAATCTCTCTCCCCTCTAACTCTCGCAATATCGTCGAAGGATAATACCTCGCTTTCTCATCAAATTTCACATCATAATCAATAACTTGTTTATCACTCTCATACTTCAAAAACGATTCATACTCAGAAAGTCTGTGTAGATTATGAATAATCACAACATCAATATCATGCGCCTCTCCACGTAACGTTGAACCAAACAACAGCACATCATAAACCATACGTCTATCCTTTGTGACATAACTTGGAGCATGCAACACCATTTCTCTTCCAGTGCCCTCAACACAAGCTTGTTCCTCTCTTCTCACCATATCTCCAACACCACCTACATCAGAATCTAATTTCCTAACTCTCTCTGGCACAAGATCAATCTGAACAGTTCCATCAGCCCTTCTCTGCGGTCCATCAAACGGTGACACATAAGAATCTTCTAAAATAATACGAGCAAGTTGTTGTGCCAGTTCTAATGGCTTCGTAATATATGCACGTTCCATACAGAAAAATCCCCTCCCTTATCTTTATAAAACTACTGCAAAACCAACATCTTTTTATATGCAACATATGCATCTCTGCCATATGCTTGAAAATTCCCTCACCGCCCGTTCCATTAGGGGTAACACCTACCACCTACAAAAAGAACTCGGCTACGGAAGCTACAGCGTTGTCTTCAGAGGAACAGAAACAAAAGACATCACTCACGAGCCCTGTGCACTTAAATTCCCCAAACGAGAAACACCCCCCCGTCTGCGCATCACACTCATAGAAGAAGAAGCAACATTTTGTAAAACCTTCAACCATCCCAACTTCATCCGCTACATTGACCACTGCGTAGAACCACGCGACCCCTACCTCGTCATCGAAATTGTTTCAGAAACTATCGCCAAGAGAATTCACCAAAAAACCATTACTCCTCTTCTCATCGAACAATTTCTCACACAAATTCCTACCATCAGCCAAGAACTCACCACCCAAGAGCGTATCCATGCCGATTTACGCTGTACAAATATTGCCTACAAAAACAATCGATTCATTGTGCTTGACCCTCTTCCCCAGATTTCCCGCCGCAAACCCGAATGCAAAAATCCTCCTCGGGATTATGCTCCTGAATTCATCCGCAGTGGCATACTCACTCCCGCTGCCGATATATTTAGTTTAGGAAAAACACTTGAATATATGCTCTTGCAAAGTTGGAAAGACACCCCAAATCAATCCGAACGAAAAAAAGAAATAGAACAAAACACCACAATCACCAAACCATTAAAACAACTCGTCTTGAGCATGACCGAACATGAACCAACTCTGCGTCCCACCCCATCACAATTACACACGCTCTGCCAAACCACCCTCCACGCACTTGGCGCCCAAGAGTACATCACCTCAAAAATCGTATCTGCATAAATTCTTCTTCTCAAAATATCATTTGCTCACCAAAAGCCTTTTTTACTACCAGATTTAACGCCTACTTTCCGGCGATAGTTATATATACAGCATATACTTTTTAACAAATAATGTTCGAAAACCTCATCACCACAACCTCAATTAACAGCAACAACTACATCCCCAGACAAAAAATCGGTGAAGGCCGTAATAGCGCCGTCTACAAAAGTTACCATATCGAAGACGTAGACCAAACAAATCCTCTTGCCATCAAATTTCCCACCATTTGCGCTACAAGCGCCCAGCGAACCAAACTCATCGAACAACAAGCAAACATACTCCAAGAACTCACCTGCCCCTACACCCCCCATTATATTGACCATAGCACACACAACATCAACCCCTATCTTGTACTCGAATACATTCCCCAAACACTCTCAGATAAAGTAGATAACAACACCATCACCCAAAACCTGCTCATCGAATATTTGCAACAAATACCCCTTATTCTCAGCTATTTTGAACATAAAAACAAAGTGCATGGCGATCTCAAATGCGCCAATCTTGGATACAAAGACCATTATCTTAAAGTACTCGATGTAGAAAGCATGCAACCGCCCGGACAACACACAAAACCAACAGAAAAACTATCCTATCATCCTCCCGAATTCCGCGAACAAGGACTTGTCACATCCACATTTGATATCTACACCGCCGGAAAAAATATCGAATACCTCCTCACAAGCGAAAATAATGAAGACCCCAAAGACACATTTCAAACCATCGAACAATACCATAACTGCATCCTTCCCCAATCATTCCAACAACTCTATCTTGCCATGACTCAACCTAATCACACACAACGTGCAACCCCCTCCCAAATTCAAGCGTTAGCATTACTATGCTCATCAGAACTACAACAAAAAGAATACTTTCACACCCGCTCATTTAGCAGTCTTGAAATAAAAGGAACATTCTAAAAAAATAACCTGCGCGTTTATCCATATAGTAAATTGCAGTAATTAAGTTACATCAAATTAGGCAATTTACTGATTAGATAATTGCGTGTAACGTAACAATAATAACGCAATTATCTATACATATCTACTTCATTCAACTTCAACCTCACCGGATGTAAATCACTCAACCGCTCATAGAGATTACGATAATTGCCAAACAGATGCGCTGCCCCACCAATATACACAAAAGTATGGTTCGTTGTAAGAAGTAAATCGCGTATCCTCCTCTCCGCAACAGCATCACGATTGGTAAGTATCATCTTAAATTTTTCTTCAGAAAACTGCTCCGATAATGGAACATTATCAATCATATCATAATTTTGTTGAATAAATTGACCAACAACATCAAGCAGACAACTATTATTATTATCAGAGGAAAAATTAATATCATAATCTTGTATCATAGAAAGAAAAGCATTATGGGCCACGGACCATTCTCCCTCAATTTTTTGTCTCAACTCATCACCCATCTCATCACAGCAAACTAAACGCACTCCCTGTTCACGTATTTTATATTCTGTTGTCTTCCACACCTCATACCCAGAAATCTCCGCAAGTTGCTCAAGCAACAATCCTTTTTCACATCCATACAACGCAATATTCTTCATCGTATTTGCAAACGAATTGTGTAAAACCATTTCATGAGAATATAAACTACTCTCATATTGCTGGGATCTCATCTCTATTCCCAGCGTATCCGGCCTCACCATATTCAAGAACTTCTCTAATCTTATCGGGCCTCTCAAATCAAAATGATTTGTTCCAATCAAATAAAGATTAACCATAACCTGAAAACCAGAACGTCATTTATAAATATTTCTAAAGAAACCACTAATAAGTAGTATTGTATTTAAAAAAAATAATTAGATTCAGAAAAAAACATCACTTCACCTCAATCTTCACAAGCTTCACCAGAGCCGCCACACACCACACCACATTTAAAATCACAAACGGCCACACCCCCGAAACATACCCATAATACACAAGCATTCCCGCACCAAGAATATTCAACAGATTATACTCTACTGTATCCTGATTAAACTTCTTATAAAATTCATCAAACACAAACGCCACAAGAATAAACGCCATCCCCACAAGTCCAATAATGAACGCCGCATCTGCCATTTTTATCCCTTCCTTTTTTATTATCTATTCCTCATTTCTAAATGATCCTCATTTATGTGCCACACTGCGCAGCGAATTCTCCTTTGTAATCTCCACAAAATGCCTGCCCAAATCTCGCACAATCGCTTTTTGTTTCTGTGATGTTTTTATCAGATTATAAAAATACAACCGATGGGGTAAATCCATTAAAAATAACGTCTCCTCCAGAGACAACTGCTTCTGCATCAATTCATTCACCTCATGATACACTTCTCCAAACTTTTGTACATGCTTCTCAAACGACTGGATATCTTTAAGCACCTGCGGCACACTCAAGAATTCATCTTTCAACAAAGAACCAGTCAACCTGCGCGTCGCCACTTTATCTCCTTTAAACTGCATTAGTTTCAAATCAACTAAACAACGGGCATGCGCTCGTAATTTATCATGAATCACCGAACTCGCATCCATCCCCTGTAAACAATTCTCAATCAACGCAACGCGAACCCCCACTTGCTTCTTCACATCAGCAGGTAAATTCGCAAACACTTTATATTCAGACACCGCACTGCCTTTCACATGCCTAAACCAAGAATCTCGTAATCCCGCCACATTCTTACGAATATCCGGTAACCTCTCCACCTCTCTTTTAATCTCACGCAACTCCATGTATTTTTACTAAAGCGTTGCGTTATATAAAGTTTGTGATTGCAAAAATATCTTGTAAAAAAAGAACAAAAAAAAGAAAAGAAAAACAAAAAGAAAGAATTACTTCTTCCCACCTTTACCGCCTGCGGATGCATCCTTCTTCTCAGGTGGAATAAGTTCATCGATGATTTTCATAGGAATACCCACATCCGCCATTGCAGATCTGATTTTCTTAGGTTCTTTCCCTTCCATCTCTTTCATCATCTGTTTAGCTTTCACTTCAAACTCTGCACGTCGCTTCTCAATTTCCTCATGTAAGCGCTTCTTCTCCTCTGCCAAATGTTTGAGTTCTTCTGCCGTCAATTCGGTCTTTCCCGAACTAATTTGTGAATCAAATTTGCCCGCCGCAATCGCTTTAAGTGCTTCTTGCGCAATCATACCTTCAACCAAAATACCCATCGATTGACACGTACCCACAATCTCACGAATTTTCGTCTTAAGAGTATTGCCCAGCAGCGAATCTTCTTTGATTTTTGCAATTTTAATAACCTGTTCAATTTTCAAATCAGCAACTTTCTCCTGTAATGGATTGCTCGCCGCCTTTTCCACACCTGCTTCTTTCTTAATTAACGCAGACGACGGTGGCGTACCAATTTCAATTGTAAATGTTTTCGTATCCGTATCAATCATCACTTTAACAGGAACTTGCATTCCTTTCATATCTGCCGTTTTCTTGTTAATTTCCGCAATAACTAAACCAATATTAACACCCGTCGGACCCAATGCTGGACCTAACGGTGGTGCCGCGGTAGCCTTGCCGCCTTCAATCATCGTTTCAACTGTTTGTTTTCCCATTGTGTATAACCTCTGTAATTGTTATTATTATTCTATTTTTAATGTCTTTTTAATATCTAATATCTCATTTAAATATTCTTTTTAATATCATTACGTGTCGCAACACACCTAACCATATTAATCTGTCTAATTTGAAGCGTAACAGTAAGTCTAGAAAACTAGGGTCTATTTAAATAGTTTATGGTGAGGAATCTATGGGACAACTTCTACAACGAGGACAGTTATTTATCCACTATACAGTAGTATTTTAAACAAAAAGCTTATAAATTCAGGCAATAAATTCCCGTAATAGAGTAAATTTGACATATGGTTAATCTAACCCTCCAGCGCGTACGCAAGAAATTAGAGAAACAAGTAGTAGAACACTTTCGCGAAATGATTTTGGAACCACACAAAGATGGCGCAACATGGAGTTGTACTAATTCTGACCAAAATGAACAAAAGTATCGCATTAATCAATTTAGGTTATGGGAGAAAGTTCAACTATCACGCACACCCTCATTCTTTCCGCTCCATTTGAGCAATTCTTTTTTGCTGCCCTACATAAAAGATAGACTAATTACTATAAATTATGATGGGCCTCGAAGTGAAACGCATTTAAAATGGATAAATTATGATATCGGCCACAACGAGTTTAAAGCACTTGATGTGGTGGTAGACTCTTTAGATTATACCATTGAAAAATTATCTACTCCCAAGATATATGCCCAAACACAACAGTTATCTTGGCAAGAAAAAGGAAAACTCATTCATCTATTATATGGATTAGGATTGAGTCAAGAAGAAATCGCACAAGAAATGAACTTTACAAAAGCTCAGGTGTATCAACTAGGACACAAACAGGGCCTATCTCTCATTCAACATCGAGAGCAGCAAGACGTATCCAAAGTAAAAGTAGTAAAAGAAATTCTATTTCAGGGGGGTGGTGCTTTTGAAAAGAGGGGAAATTTACCTGAAATTTTTCAGCTATTTCACTTTACCCCCTGGACATTTTCTATTTTTTGTCAAAAGTATACTATTACCCTGCCCAAGGATATTATCCCCCTACCTATACCCGCAAATATTGAAAAGATGATTGAACAGGGAAAAAACTCTATTGAAATAGCAAACTCCATGAACACAAGTCATCAAGCAGCATTAATGTACCTTCGTGGTGCAGGATATGGACCTAAATGGGAGAGTAACAGGATAAAAGAATTAAGTATAATACATTTAGATACAAAGAAATATGAGCAGGAGACAAAAAGAAAATTAATTGATTTGTTATATGAACGCATAACACAACAAGCGCAAAATGAATCATGGGGAGTGCAAAAAGCAACACAATATCTCACCCAACGAGAAATACGTGCTAAAACAATTCATATTTTTCCAAGATTAATAACATTATTTGAAGCCTATCAGCAAGCGCAAGAAAAAAACAAACCATTGAGTTTAGAAAAACTCTCACAAAAGAGCGGTATCCATTTTTCATATGTAGGAAAAATATTGCATGAAGTGGGACTCAACACTATGTGTCGAAAACCAGTAAGGCAAACAAAAAACAAAAGACTAACTACACTACGTGGCTTAGAATTAGGCTTATCTGTACCAGATATAGCATATTATCTTTCCGTTTCTGAACGAAATATTTCTCAACAGGCATATATATATCATCATAAATCAAGCCATGAGTATTATTTAAAAATATTTGATAAGAGAGGTGGTAGAGATTGTTCTGTACCTTTTTCTGTAGCCAGTGAAATATATGAAGCGGCAGATGCCGGATTCTCTATAGAAGAAATTAGATTATTAAGACAAGAGAAAAAACAATTTACTTCCCCTCAAATTATAAAAAGCATTTTGGCCCAGCGAGAGATTGCACAACCTCTCATTGTGGGAATACTGCAGAAATTGTATAACGATGAGACAATTAGCATGCCTTATAAAAAGGCAAATTGGTAAGTCATCATAGAATAAACATAACATAAATCCACAACATAGAAGCTATATCTTTAAAATAAACAATGTTTTTATAGTTGAACATCAAAATCCCTCACATGACCATGTTATTAGAATATTTAACCGAAGGCCCAAGAATCCTCTACACCAGTAACAAACAACGCTTCTTCCCAAAAAAATATCACGGCTCCGCCCAAGAGATATGCCAACAAGTCGTAAAAGAGTGTTGGAATGGCAAATTTTTCCAAGTCTCAACCGGTAACTTTGCCCAATTCTGGACACGCGATTTTGGCTGGTGTGTCAGTTCACTCTTAGAACTCGACTATGAAAAAGAAGTCCACGCCACATTAAAATACGCCCTAAATCGTTTCTCTCGCGCCGGTAAAATCACAACCACCATCACCCCCCAAGGCAAACCCTACGACTTTCCTAATCTAGCCGCAGATTCTCTACCCTGGCTTATTCACGCCATTCGTAAATCCGGTTTTGCCTACTACCCCTACAAAGACTTTTTAAATCAGCAAATCCAAAAATATGCTCATAAAATAATTACCCCAAATACCGGTCTTGTAAACTCAGATATGACTTTTTCATCAATGAAAGACTTTGCCAAGCGCAAAAGTGCCTGTTATGATAATTGTATGGTCGCCATGCTCACCCAAGATTTACAGGGCATGCAATTAGAAAATCCCTTTGCCAAATATGATTACAGTACTCTACTACAACGCCATTTCTGGCAAGGAGAATACTTTTATGATGATTTAACCCATAAAAATTATATCGCCGGAGATGCCAACATCTTCCCATTTATCACCGCCATAATCAAAGACCCAAAGCTGCTCGAAAAATCCCTGCAAGCCATTAGTGGAGCAGGACTAGACGACCCTTTCCCTCTAAAATACACCGCATCACGCCGGCATGTTCACTTCATTTGGCAAGAAATCGCCATGTGGAACTATGAAGGAGACACCATCTGGACCCACATGGGACCTCTCTACATCAAGTTACTACAACAAACCGACAAAGCCAAAGCCGAAGAACTAAAAAAACGCTATGCGCGTCTAATTGAACATCACGCCAACTACCTAGAAGTATTCACACCTCACGGAAAACCTTTTAGCTCACCATTCTATGTCTGTGATCGCGGCATGCTCTGGGCTGCAAATTATTTAACACTATAATTGATCTAGTTTCATTTAATCAAGCTTCATTTAGTCTAGTTTCATTTTAAACAATTAATAAGAAAGAAATTATAAAGAACCTATTTTTTAACATACCAAATGACCCCCGCCATATCCATAATCATTCCCGCCTACAATGAAGAAAAATACATCCGCAAAACACTCCATAGCCTGCAGCAACAAACATTTCAAAATATTGAGATAATTATCGTTGCCAATGGCTGCACAGATCAAACAGAAAACATAATACAAAAACGCATAAATCCAGCAGAACAAAAAATCCATCTCTACACTTTACCAAAAGCTCAAGTCTCAAAAGCGCGCAATTTTGGTGCACAGCAAGCAAAAAGTGAAATACTTGTATTCTTAGATGCCGATACTCAATTACCCCCCGATGCCCTGCAAAAAATAAACCAACAATTCACCTCAAAATATGCTATCGCCACCACCCGTATCTTGCCAGATAATCCCACATTCAAATACCGCACTCTTCTTGCAATTAAAAATTTCTACTTGCAGACCGGCCTCTATAAATCCTGCAGCGGCGTATTAATTTGCCATCGAGATCAATTTCTAAAAATGCAAGGATACGATGAAAAATTACAAGTACGCGAACATCACAAATTAATTCTCACTCTACTCAAGCAAGCCCAATACTCCTGTATCAACACGTATGCCACAACATCCATGCGCCGCTTCGATCAATGGGGATTTAATAAAATATTCTGGTTCTGGGTAAGAAAATGGTTCCAGGAAAAATGGGGAACCCTCATAAATAGCAAATATGAAAAAGTAAGATAGATAGAATAAGAATAGGATAAGAGAGTTATATTGATATTAAATTTTATAATGAGATTATAGTAAATATCCCTAGCTCTCGAAGACAATCATGGAATTAGAATATATTGAGCAAATTTGATTCAACAAGTTAATTTATTTTCTCCTTGATTAGAACAACTTATTTTATTATTCACAATAAGATATGAATTAATATCCGGATTATCAACACGCTGTTTGCAACAGATACTCTTTGCCGCATTTTGAACAACCTCTTTGAATTTATTTTGTAGAGTAGCCAGTTGATCTTGAATTTGTTTTTGCTCTTTTTGAGTACTTTCCATTTGAGTATTGCATTTAGTTTCCACTTGTTCTGTTTGTTCAATTTTTTGTGTTTGAAGTTGAGAGATATCTTTTTTATTTTGTTCTGATATATGTTTTATTTCATCATCTTTACTCTGGAATTTTAAATCATAAATGCTTTTCTGTTGTTGTAGTTCTTGATCCTTTGTTTTTAATTCCAGATTATGTGTTTGTATAAGTAGTTCCAACTCTTTTTGTGCTTCTTTTTTATTTATTTCACAATCAAAAAGTGTTTCAGAAGACTTTTTTAAATCCTGTTTGAGATCTTGTGATTCAGAGGAGTGCAAGGATAAATTTATCTTTGTTTTTTGAAGTTCTTGATTGATATCTTGGATTTTTTCAGTATAAGTGTCTAATGAAGTATTCGTTTTTTGGATATCTTCATAAATCGCATAGCCAATATAACTAGGTTTGAGCACAAAAAAGAAGAGAAAAGTAATTATAGTAATTATTCCAAGGAGCGGTAAAAGAATATTTTTCTTCTCACGTTGTGGGTACATCCTCATCTGAAGTTAAAATCTGTTTATATGCTTTTTGGAGAGATTGAGCGTAATATTTATTAATGAAATGGATTCATCTCATCCTATGATCATTACCATCTCTGGCAATCCTGGCAGCGGCAAGAGTACCATAGCTAAATTAGTAGTCCAAAAATTACGCTACGAACGGGTATATGCAGGAGGCATCATGCGTGATACTGCCAAAGAACAGGGATTAACCCTAGAACAATTCATGTCCTATCTCTCAACCAATCCTAAAGTAGAACAAGAAATCGACTACAAAGTAAGAGATATAGCATATGCTCTCGAGCGCACACAAAAAAACATTCTCGTAGAAGGAAGAGTGCAATACCATTTAATCCCCAACTCCATTAAAATCTACATCAAAGTTGATGCAAAAGAGGGAGCGCATCGAATACTCAAAGATCTGCAAGATACACAGACAAGCCAACAAAGAAATCAGCAAACCGCCAGTACCATTGAAGAAGTAATAAAACTCAATGAGCAACGGGAAGAGACAGACGCACAAAGATACCAAAAATTATACGGCATTGACCATCGGATCGAAACACAATATGATTTAGTAATAGACACAACCAACATCACCGCACAACAAGCCGCAAATAAACTCATCACGTACATAGAAAATAGAGAGAAAAAACAACAAAAAGCTTTATAAACATAATCCTAAGACTATTCCTCATCCAGATTTTGAGGTTAAAACAAATGGTAGAAACAGTCCAATTGCATGATTTTATCGAAGTAGAATACACCGGTAAATTACCCGAGGGTGTAATATTTGATACCACCCACGAAGATATCGCCAAAAAAAGTGGCATTTTCTCCCAAAAAACAAAATATACTTCGCACGTCATTTGCGTAGGCGAAGGCCACATTCTCCCTGGCATTGATACAAAAATCATAGGAAAAGAAGTAGGCAAAGAATACACCCTCGAATTAGAATCCGCCCAAGCATTTGGCAAACGTGATATCAAAAAAATGCGCATTGTTCCTCTCAATACCTTTCGAGAACACAATCTAAAACCTCAGCCGGGCTTACAAATCGATGTCGATGGCGAAATAGGCATTGTGAGTAGCATCTCTGGTGGCAGAGTAATTGTAAATTTCAATCATCCTCTTGCAGGTAAAGATGTCATTTACAATATAACCCTCAAACGTAAGATCACTGATATCAAAGAAAAAATGGAATACTACCTCTCAACCACATTTAGAATAAAAAAAGAAGCAATAAAAGTAACACTTGCAGATAACAAAGCATCAATAGAAGTTCCCTTCATCTTACCGCAGCAATTCTTTGATGCCATGAGCAAACGATTGCAAGAAATCATCGGCTTAACAGAAGTACAAATTACCGGAAAACAAACCAGCCAAACAGCAGCCCAAATTTAAACAAGTAATATTTCTCTTATTTTTAAAATTCATAATAAGCTTTTTTTTACTCCACAACGTCACTCTTCTAGTGCAATAATATTTATAAATCACACACCCCGCAGATAGACCAAGTTAAAAAAAGAGTTGAGGCGTATTATGGATAGTTATATGGAAAACAAATCCGGCATTGGCTACGGCAAAGGCTCCATGATGGCAGCAAAAGTAGAAGAAGGCGCCAAGCGCAATGCCGCAATTGATGAAGAGCTCGAACGCTTAATTGCCTCACATAAAACCCGTATCCGTGTTGTTGGCTGTGGCGGCGGTGGAAATAATACTATCAATCGTATTTCTGAAGTAGGAATTAAAGGAATTGAAACAATTGCCCTCAATACCGATGCCCAAGATTTGTTGTACACCGGAGCAGATAAAAAACTGCTCATCGGAAAACAACTAACCCAAGGCCTCGGAGCAGGTTCCAACCCCAAAGTCGGAGAAGAAGCCGCCAAAGAAAATGAAGCAGATATTAAAAAGCTCCTAGAAGGCGCTGATATGATTTTTATCACCTGTGGCCTTGGTGGTGGTACCGGAACCGGAAGTGCGCCATTTGTTGCCTCCGTTGCTCGTAAAATGGGCTTATTGAGTGTCGCCATTGTCACCATGCCTTTTATGATGGAAGGCAGCCATCGCTTTGAAAACGCCATGATCGGCCTTGAAAAACTCGAACAAGCCGTAAACACCTTAATTGTTATCCCTAATGAAAAATTATTAGAACTAGCACCCCATTTACCACTGCAAACCGCATTCAAAGTCGCAGATGAAATTCTCACCAATGCCGTAAAAGGTATCGCCGAACTTGTCACCCGCGCCGGCTTAGTCAATCTTGACTTTGCTGATGTAAAAACCATTATGAGCGAAGGTGGAGTTGCCATGATTGGTGTAGGCGAATCAGATAACTCCGAACGCCGCGCCGAAGAATCCGTTGAGCGCGCCCTAGGCAATCCTTTAATCGATGTTGATATCAGCAATGCCACAGGCGCATTAATCAACATTTCCGGTGGCGAAAATCTTACTCTTGACGAATCTCGTAAAATCGTCGAAACCGTTGCGCAACGACTTGATGCCAAAGCCAAGATCATCTGGGGAGCGCAAATTTACAAAGACTTAGAAAAAACCATTCGCACCATGGTCATCATAACCGGAGTGCATTCCGACCAAATATTTGGTGAAGGCAATAGTATCACCTCTGGCAAGAGAAAAGCCATCGAAAATGAACTAGGCATTGAATTTATGAATTAAATAATTTAGGAATTGGAGATTTCTGAACATTGTCCTATTTTTTCTAAGATATACACTTTGAGAGATTATGGCTTAATCACAATCCTCCTTCCCCCATTAGCTTGGTCAAGATCATAATGTACTTCATTAAGTATAAAAGTACTAACTTCTTGAGGTTGATAGTCTAACAGACTTCTTTTCACAGTACTCTTTGTTCCCTGCGCATAGAATAAATCAAATACCTCCCAAGGAAATTGCGCTTGTTCTGAATAGAGTGAATCAAGTAGTATGCCAACAGGAAGCCAATTACCTTCTCGTTGTGAGGGATTAATCACAACAACCGGTGTAAACGGATCAGATTGTGGTACAGAGATACCATCCCCTAAATCCCCAATCATCACCGTACGCAATAAATCATAATCTCTTGGTGCTAGATAACGACGACTAAGATGTAGATCTTTACCAACATATTCTAGTTGATACGGATTTTGATATGTTGTTGCATCATCAAATAGCTCTGATGTCTGTTTATGAATAAGTCCATATAACGCTTCACTTAATTGAGAATATCTATCTAAGTGTTGATCTGAGTTTGAATTATCATCTATTTGAGAAATATCCAACAATTCATCCATTTTCTTCTTTAAGTCTGCAATTTTGCTTTGAGAGAGAATATTCATTCGTTCATAATAATCATCACTGACATTATGAATCGCGCCATCTGAAGCAACATATTTTTTCTCAATAGAATTCCCTTGTGAAATAAAATGTTCTCTGCCAATATAGCAATTGATAAGATAATCAAGTGATTTTAAATGTTCTTTTGCCCCTGCAACTGTCGCAGTTGTGGCAATAACAATCTTTCTATTAGTTCTCACTTGTTGTTCTAAAAATGATGTAACGTTGGGATAAATTCCAGTCTCATTCCAGAACTCTCCTAATGTATCATCTTTATCAATGAAGAGATAGTTTGTCATGTAGATTTGTTTAAAGAATATACTCTTATTCTTGTATCACAATCCTCCTCCCCTTATTCCCTCGATCTAATTCATACCTCTGATTATATAACCGTATACCTGAAATTTCTATCGGTTCTCTATCAAGACCTTCACGTCTCCCAACCATTCGTATTCCCATCTCATAGAGTCCATCAAATTGCTGCCAAGGAAACTCATCCAAATTCTCATAGAGAACATGCAGCATATCCGTAACCGGCTGCCAATTCCCGCAACGCTGTGAATTATTTATAACAATAACCGGCGTAAACGGATCAGATTGCGGTGTTGCAATACCATCATTCATATCCCCAATCATCACGGTACGTAGTGTTGCATGTTCTTCTACAGTTGCATGTGCTTCTTGCACCAGATAGAGACGAATCAAATGCAGATCTTTAAACACATAACTATAATCATACGGATTCTGATACAATGTCGCCACATCAAAGAGTTGTTGAGTTTCTCGATGAACCATTTGATTCAGAAAAGAACGAATATCCTGCAATCTTTGCTCAGATTGTTCTCTCATTTTTCTATCCTCGCTTGTATCTTTTAGATGCAACGTAGCAGCATATTCCTCATCAATTCGCCTACGCTCATCCAGTGGCAATATCTCTCCTCGAATCGCGTAATCTTTCTCCACATCACAAATCCCGTGTAGAGCATCAATATAAAACTGTTTAATTTCCGTAAAACTCTGTGCCCGAAAATTTTCTCGCGTAAAATACGTATAAATCAGCTGATCTATTGGTTTAAGATCTCGCAACGTACTTGTTCGTTTATCCGTTGTCGCAATAACCAATTTTCGTCCCTCCTCCACTTGCTCATTGAGAAACGATTCAACTAGGGGATAGAATCCGTTTAGAGGGAATATTCCTAGTGTTTCATCTTTATCTAAGAGGAGGTAGTTAAGATTGGAATCGGGGATAGTATTTGACATAGTAATTGATACGGTTTTAGTTCTATTTTATTTATTTTTTATCTGGAAAATTTAATTCCAGTAATTGAGCTTGTTGGAACATGTAAATTCTGAGTTGTTTTTGGTTATAGTTGCTTATTTTTTGTTGAAGTGTTTCATCCGATACTTCTCGAATCCGCTCAACGTACTGTTCAATATTTTTTCCATCCAGTGGATGGGGAGTACTTCCCAGATATTCAGAGATGTGTCTGAGAGCATCCATTCGTTCAAGAGGAGTCATCAATGATGCTTTGTCATTGATTGAAGTAATATATGTATTATGTTGCAGATCAAAAACATATTTTTCAAGTGTTGTTTCAACAATTAACATGGAACGATATTCCACGAGATATACTTCAAGACAAGAGGGAGTTGAGTGAGTCATTTTCTTTATTTTGGCAATATTTCTTTAAATATTTCTAAACGTTGTATCAGATCGTATTCTGGCTTTAGTATTTCCACTAGAATTTCTTTAGGGATAGTATGACTTTCGATTTTGATCTCTGGTTCTCCCATTAATGGATTTAGGGCTCGGCAAAAGAAATCATAGCCAAAACGCAGTGATTGGATGCCAATCGCATAAATTTCATCAGGAGTATGCCGAGATATTTCTTGACCGCGATAATCAGGTCGAGATTCTAAAAAGAATTTATGATTTGAAGAATCTAAGTTTAAAGGATATAAACCAAGAAAGTATTGGGCAGTTGAACCTGGCCCTTGCATTTTGGGAGGCAGATAATCTTGTACACTTTGGGAATAGAGATGTAAAAGATCTGCCATCTCAGATGTATGCATATAATCCATACGAAAAATGAGCTGACCAAGTTGAAATGATTTAACACCTGGATTGTTTAGTTTATCTTGTTGGGCATTTCTAAGAATTTCAATTGCATTTTCTAAATCAACCATACCCCAGCATTCCTTAGATTCTCTAGGGGTAAGATGTGTTATCAGTGCGGTTAATATCTCATCTTTACTTGCGGATATGTTGTATGTGAAATTTGCTTTTGACATTTTTATTTTTCCTCAATTATATTTTTAATGAGTGTTTATAATATAATTTTGGCACATCATCAAATACGTTTGAATCTCTTCTGATTGGTTCAATAGAGAAACCTCGTATTAGTAATGCTGTTGGTCCCATTAATTGATCTTGTCTATCATTAGGATAAAATATATCTTGAGCAAGACGTAACGTATATGCTGCCATTTTCTGCTGATTTTCAAGCATACGAGTAATCAGTGACTGTTTTTCTTGCTCTGTTATCGCTTCCCTGAATTGTTCCTCAAAATGAGTCGGTTCAAGGGAATGTCCACGATTGTAGGAAAAAGTCACATCCAACGTTTTGAGCGAATCAGGATTGAACAATCCATCCAGTCCTATGGAGGTATAATTGAGGTGAAAACGATACCCATCACCCTCCAAAGCATAGCATTGTTCTGCTAAATCACCAAGATCAACTCGAGCTGCATCAGGGTGTGTTCGAGAATATAATTGAGCGGCAGTTACAGGCATAATATGTACCTCATCACTATAATTTCTTTGCAGGCAGCCATCTGTGTTTCCCTCTGTTATTTCTGAGGCACACGCATTGAAATATCTAATTAAACTCTGCGGAAGCAAGCGTACATCTGAACGTGCTTCCCCATGTATTTGAGCAAGAGAGCTGCATAACTCGGCAAGTGCTTCTCTTGGTGCTTGGTAATATAAGTTTAAAGTTATCGATCCCATTGTGTTTAGCTCATTTTTTTATTTAAATTTGTTTTTTTATGTTATTATCCCAATTGTTATGATAATATTATTCTCTTTCCTCTATTTTTTTTCTCTAAGTAATCGTGCGAGTGTTTCAACATAATAATCAGTTCCTTCTCGTTCATATAATTTTTTTCCAGTAACATATTCTCCCAGTCGTGTAATGTATTGTGGATCGAATTGTTGTTTTGTTGCAAGTTCTGATCTTCTAATACCAATATATCTTGCTCCGCCAGAATCTGTTTGACACATACTTTTTTCGCTTTTAACTTCTTCATCTTTCCAATCGTATAATCCTTCATAGATACGTACTTCAATTGGTTCTGGCACATTTATTTTTTTATTTATTTTTTCTATTCTTGCAAGAGTTATCTGTTCTTCTGCAGTTAATTGATCTAGAGGTATCCAATGATAATTCATTATTTTTTCATTTCGTTTTGCTAATTGTGTTGCGCTCTTTATACCATTATGAATTAAGACATTTGCGAGACCTTCATGTAATTTTATGGGGATGTATCCCATACGTTCTGCATCTGCATCTCTATTTGTATCCCCTGATGCAATAATCGCATTTTGACCATATAATTCATAGAAAGTTGTTTTCCAGAGTGGACTTAATGTTGGTGCAAAGAGATGATTTCTTGAATGATTTAAATCACCAAACTGATCTAAATCAAATAGATCATAATCTTTTAGAATGAGGGATTTAGGTTTGATTATATACATATCTTCATCTTTAGATCCAATTCCTTTTTTTAAGAAATCTATGACTGCTGAAATATCCATGAGGGATGACGGAGTACTGGGAGGTGACTCACTTATTGCCTCAGGGGAGAGTATTACTGTTATATCTTCTTTTTTAACAGAGGGCAATTTTAATCCAATTTGATTATTATATCTTCTCTTAGGTATTGTTGGAACATTTGATTCTTCTAAATTGATGAGGCGTCTATATTCATCAAATATTCTTAATTCATAGGCAAAACTGTTTGTATTTTTTTTTGCTTCTTCAATAATAGATTTAATTACTTCTTTTTCTTCACACCCTAAAATTAATGGTTTAATAGCGTTTAGAATAGAAGTATCATGAGCATATAATCTATCAGGAGTGATGTCTTCTAATCCCAGATTATAATCAAATAAAGAGGCTATTTCTTGTATTTTTACTCCTTTAATAAATAATTTTCTTCGTTCATAATTAAATTCATCTTCTATAATTGGTCTTGAAAAAGGAAAATTAATAATTTGGGAATTATACTTTTGATGTTTTTCACTATATAGTACTGTGTATTCATGATTAAATGCAAGCACGTGTTGTGGTAATTGAAATATTTGTTCTACTAGTTCTGTACGAGGATGGGAAAAAATTGTTCGTGATCCTACAATATTATTTTCATCTTGATCTATATCAAAACATAATCGTGAAATCGGTGTATCATCAATTGTTTCATTTTTTACAGAGGGTTTGGCAATCCAATTGCGAGATTGATATTGCATATGTACATTTGATCTTAGCGTTGCCGCAGCAACCATTTTTAATCCTTCCCCAAATTGGCCGACACTTAACGCATCAGCTGATTTAGTGGAATATAACACCGTGAGTAATTTATAATCATATCCCGCCCCATCATCTTCAAAAATAATCTCTTCAACAACTTTTTCTTTATCTGCTGTTTCTAAAGTATAATATGTGCCCTCTTGTTTTAGTTTGATGCTAACGGTTGTACCGTTACTATCTTCTGGGAGATGGTTGGATATAGCATCTAAGACAATACGTTCTAAACCCCATCTTTCTCGACGATAGTCCAGGGTTAAGGATGTCTCTATGGTATGCTCAGTCATTTTAGTCATTATCCTCATCAATTATTTTGCTGAGTTTATCGATAAAAAATTGAGTGAAGAGAGGGTCATAATCTGCTCTTCGAGTTACAAAATGTCCTAATTCATGAATATAGGTAGCATAAAATTTTTCGATGGTTTGAAGTTCAGATTGTTTGATTCCAATATATCTTGTACCATCTGGTTCTGTAATTTGTACTCCTAGTGAAGATTCTATTTCAGACCCTTTTGCATCAAATAATCCGGCGTATATGCGAACTTCAGGGAGAGTATCGATTCCTAATTGTGTGTTTATTTCAGGTATACGATGATACATTGTTTGTTCTTGTGTTGTTAATTGTTCCAATGAAATCCAACAAAATTCATTTTTTGTTGTTGTTGGTCCGGCAATTTCTCTTGCGTTTGTAACACCCAATCCTGCAAGGAAACGAGCAACACCAGAATGGAGAGAGATAACGGTGTAGCCCATACGTTCTACATCAGTATTTATAGTACTGCTGTTTTCATCACGGAGAACAGCTTTTTCCCCATATAAATTAGTAAAAGCAACTCGCCAAGGATGAAGAATATTCTCTAATCTTTTAATTTCATACATTTTGTTAATATAACCTTCTTTCATTGTTGGGAAATTGATATCCCCTTTGAAATTGATTTCACTTCTCCCTATCCCCTCTCGTTCTTCCTTTGTTAGAAACGCTTGCAATTCATAATCCATTCCATAGGTACATTCTTGTGCTCGTTGTAATATTCTTGTTATAACTTCTTGGTTTGTACAATCTACGACAAGATTGTTTATTCTTTCTTGAATTTTATCTTCATTTACAGAACTCCTATCAGGAGTAATATGTTCAAGCCCTAAATCATAATCAAAGAGAGCAGGGATTTCTATCACTCTTACTCCTTTGACAAAGAGGTGGCGTTTCTTTCTTGCAGGAGATTTAAGTTCCCCAATAATTTTTTCTCCTAGTTCTTCTGCAGGATGTAAATCAATAATACGATCATGATATCTTTGTTTCAATTTTTCTTGTAATACTCTCTCTCTTGCACCAAAACCAAGAGGATTTTTCTCATACTCTCTTTTAATAAAGGTTTTAGGCCTATCTTTCTCATTAAACAGTTCACTATAAGTTCTATTTAGAGCAAGAATTTTTGTGGGAATATTAAATATTTCATTTATAACTATTTGTGATGGATTATGAATAACCGTTCTTGAGCCTTGAATATTATATCCATTCTCAATAATCTCAAAACACAAGCGATCAAGTTCATGCCCATCAATTGTTTCATGTTTTGCAGAGGGTTTGGCAATCCAATTGCGAGAATGGTATTCTAAATCAACATTTTCACGCAGAGCGGTTGCAGCAACCATTTTTAATCCTTCACCAAATTGGCCGACACTCAACTCATCCGCCCTTTTAGTAGAAAATAACACAGAGAGCAACTTCGCATCATACCCCGCCCCATCATCCTCAAAAACAATCTCATCAACAGGTTTAGTACAATCTGCCTCATGTAATTCATAATACACTCCAGCTTGTTTGAGTTTAACCGATACCCTCGTACCCAAACTATCATTCGGAAGATGGTTAGACACACCATCCAAAACCAATCTCTCCAAGCCCCATCTTTCTCGACGATAGTCCAACGTCAGAGAAGTCTCAATGGTATACTTTTTAATCTCTGCCATACTCCCCCTCCAACATCTTTCTCGTTGCCAGTTCAATAAAATGACTCTTATTGCGATACAGCCCCGTGAGTACTTTTGCATCAACCTCATCAAGTACACTTTTATCAACCGATATCGAAATCTTCTGCTTCATATAAAGTAGCAAAAAGTAGGACGTCTTTATAAATCTTTCTAAAAGTTTGTTACTTTAAAGTAGTTATATAATAACCTTTTTAAAGAAACCCTCATTTCATCAGTGTATGCCCGATAACCAACCCCAAAAAGTCATTATCGGATCACTCTATGAAACAACCCGTAGCACCCTCAGAGAAAAAATTCGCACAGGACAACTCACAGGGATAGAGAGCATCACCCCAAATCATGCCTGTTATTTTTGCTCAAAACAAATCCAAAAAGAAATGTACACCATCCAAATGGAACTAAACCAGAACCTTGAATCCTTCTTTCTAGACAAAAACTGTTACCAAAACGCCCAAGCATTACAATATAAAGAGGGCAGCCTGATACATTAATATAGTGAAATTCGCAAGAAATCGAACAAAATGTTGCGAATTTCAATATATAGAAATTGCCTAGCATGTTCGGTTTCTATGGCAATTTACTATATAACGAAGTTCAATCAAATTACAGAATTAAGGGCAAGAACTGTTTATTTAGGAGTTATTTTACCATCAAGAGTTATACCCAAATTTAATGGACCATCAATTTCACATTTTATGCTTCCTGAATTGTCATAAGCCCCATTTACTTTCCAATTAAAATGTGGTCCTCCCCTAATATATGTCCCAGAAATGTCTCCATCTTTTACAGTAATTTCAAGAGCACCATCAAATTTAGCACCCCATCTTGCTATTTCATATCCATTTTCCGAAGTTTGTTTAACTTTCCAATTAAATTCAGATTTGTGTACTTCTCCCTCTAATTGTCCATTTGAATTATTTTGTCCCACAAAATGAACGCTTGTAAGTGCAAGATCAACATAGGTATCAACAGAATTTGGAGTTGTATCCCCTGTAACTCTTGCATTAGTAAATAAAGATTTTTGAATCTCTAAATCAATAACACTATTCCCATACAATTTTTGACCAACAATTCCAGCAACTACGGCAGCAATACTATTTTTGGCGCGACCCGCTTGAACTTCATTACCAATTCCTGGTAATTCAGTATATTCACTACTAAGTATTAATGCACCAACTAACGCTACGGTTGTTCCACCATAAAGTGCTGTTCTCAAAAATTGTCTCCTACCCATATTAACATCTAAAAACATTGCGTCTATTTAAATCTTTCTGCGTTATACCTATTAAATAGTAGTAACAACTTTGCCCAATCTAAAATTAGGTCGACTCTAAAATTGCATTTAATAATCATTTATAAAGAACTTTCCTATAATCGGTCCATAATCAAAATATAACGTATGTATTAAGTTAAATCTGCTCATAATTAATTTGTACAATCGGCTGCAGAAGAAAATATTCCTCTCCATCAATAGACGTCGGAGTCGCAATGCCTACAGAAATCACATCATCGCCACCACTCACACCATAAATTCGATGCCCCTCAACAATAGGACGCCAACCCCCCTCTTTCTGAAAACGCTTTAGCTTCTCATTCCCAGAACGAGAAAGATTCAACTTCCGAGCAAAAAGTAATTCACTGCCAAAATTACGAATATACACCCTCTTCTCAATATCTTCCGTTGTGCCAAATAGTTCAAACGCTTGTTCAATTTTCCGAACCGGTTTACAGAACCCCTGATAAGCCCCTAGAATAGCATAAGCTCGTAACATCCAGTCAATTTGTTCAGAATCAAGCGGTATTTCTGCTGGGAGTGTCTTAACCTGTGCAACATAAACCAAAGAATCCAAAGTCAACTGCGTACCAAACATACAAATCACACAAATCTAGTTCTTCTTAAATTCCGTATACCTGCACTTCCCGCACACCAGCCGATTTTGATGTGAACCCAAGAACGTACCCGAACCGCACTTTGGACAAAACTTATTTTTTCGAGACACTTTATCGCCTGAAATGGAATACAAACCGCTCAGTTTTCTTCCCGGTTTCTTTGTTTTACCGCCAGCAGCGGACTTTTTTGCAGCAGGTTTAGGAGCAGCCATAGTATGTTATACCTCAATTTTATATTTTATTACTATTATTATTTATTAATTTATATACCCATTTAATATTGCTAAACAATTATTAATTGCTAAACAATTATTAATTGCTAAACAATTACTATCAATAATAATCCATTTAAAACTTACGCCGTCTTCTTCACCGCGTCTTCTAACTTCTTACGAAGATGACCATTAATTCTCTCAACACGTTCTCGTGTTTCCTGGGTATCATAGATAACCGCATCAACCTTTGCCTGACGCAAGCTAAATGTATTATAAATATGTTTAATAACCACTAATCCTGCATCAACATTCATCTGTTTTGCAATAGATTCCGCCACGTCCTTATTACTTGGCGTTGCCTTCTCAAACGACAAAGCCGCTTTAATCTCACGACGATTAAGTAAAACATTTTCCTTCTTATCTTGAATTGTTAATTGCATAATGTATCTCCCTCAATTTACTTCACTTTAATCGCATACTCTCCTTTTAACTTGATACCAATTTTCTGCGCAATCATCGAATTCTCCGCATCAGTAATAAACAACCTGCCTTGCCAGCTATTGCTAAAGCTAGACGTCCCACATTGCGCACAAGTATCCGCATCCACAAACATTTTACAACGTTTACATACTTTCTTTTTAGCCATGGTAATTCATTATTAATTATTCATTATTAACAGCACATATTTTAAATGTATATTTAACTCCACAATCTAATCTTTCTCTTTCTTCTTTGGTTTCTCTTCCTTCTCTACTGGAATTTCTTTAACCAAAGCATCTTCTGACATCCACTCCAGTTTACCTAAACCCTCTTGACGCATAGTAAGACCAATCTTAGGATTATTAGAATCTTTATAACTCACCGCAATAATGCGCGCCCGACACTTATCTCCTACTTTCACAGCCCGTCCAGATTTTCTGCCCGACAACACTTTCTCTTTACTAAATGTGACAAAATCATCCATACTCTGTGAAATATGAACCATTCCTTCCACACCACCAATATCTAAAAAAGCGCCAAAATCCGTAATATCGCGAACTTTTCCAAACACAATTTCATTAAGTTCCGGTTTATACGTCAATAACTCAAATTCCGTCTCATAATAACCCGCGCCATCACCAGGAATAATCACACCCTCTTTGACCAAACCAACCGTCACAACATTGATAACAAAACCAATCTCTTTAGAGATATAATTCTCATACGTAGACTTGATATTTTTAAGCACCGCTTCTTTGGTTGTAAGATCAAACATACTCGGTGGAACCCGAATATAATCCTTCACTTTGATAGTATAGAACATAATACCCTATTTTCGAGGAGGTATTTATAAAGGTTTCGGTAAGGGTTACTATTGTGAACACTGAACCCTCTTTTAGGTCATTATGTAATCTAAATTAACCAATCAATAATACACCCTCCCAAAATAAATCGCCTGCCCAATCATCACAAGTACTACCAGCAACAACCCTCCCCAAACCATAAACGAAAAACCACCCGTAACATCACCTTTTTCATTGCTCCCAGCAGCACCAACTTCTCCTCCTTCCCCCACATTCCCCAGCCGCACATCAAACGAATTCGTCGTAAGTATCGCATCCCCATGATACATCGTCGTATGCACCACATAATTGCCCCGATACACCCCCGCATCATACTTCAACTGCTGTGCAAATAAGAAACTCTCTTTCTCTTTAAGCGAATACGGCCCATACTTATCAGTAAATAAAGTACTCGTCTCTGTAACCCCCGATTTAGAATTCAAACTAATCTCCATATAATACGGCGCATCCACCGGTGCAACAACAGCCTCACCAAATACCGAACCCAAAATCGCTGCCCCTGTCAATTCACCACCAACAATCTGACCTTTTCCTCTCTCCGCACCTTCTGGTACCAATATCGCATAAATATCCAACTTATCCTCATGTGTATCCACTGCTGCTGCCGATGCTACTTTTCTATCCACTGCCACATCTTTCTCAAGCACTTTCTCACCTAAAGAACTAAACTGAATCTTCATCGATTTTGGCACGCCAAATCCCGGTTTAACCTGAAATGCTTTCTCCACTTTCTCACCTGGTTGCAGTACAATTTCCTCCGAATTCACCAAAATCGCCTGCAATAATGTACCCGCAATCGGATTCTTGGAATACGACAGTTTAGCAATATTCTGCAAACTTGACCCTTCACTTCCCAGCGTCTTCTTCGTTAACATAAAATACGGATCACCAACATCCTGTGAAACTGTTGGAGCAAGCTGCATCTGCTGATCACCTGTATTTTCAAGTGTTACATAGACCTCTAAAAATCCATCAACACTCTTAGATTCCACACTCGATGTCTTCAAATATTTTTTCACATCCGCCGCACTCACATACCCTCCCCCACCTCCTGAACTCGCAGAAGCCGCCGTAGTTGCCGCCGTCGCAGCTGCCGCTGGTGCTGCCGGCGCTGCACTCCCACCCGCAGACGCCACAGCAACAGACGAAGAAGAACTACTTCCCGAACTACTCAAAAACACATTTGCTGCCGGACACCCAAACATCCGAGGACCAAAATCATTAACCTCCCCAGATGATGTACGCAATTTAGAAGTCACCGTCTCATTATAAGGATACTCTATATATGTATCACGGCTAGCATCTGCATAATTATCGCCATTAATATCACGGCCTTTATCACAATAATCATCATACACATTTCCTTGCGCCGAATAATTTATAGTTGCATAAGCCGTCGTGTTAAAAAAATTACCCGTAAATCCCCCATAGAAAGTATCAACATAAAACGAAGAGATACTTGTAAAATTATTATAATAAAAACTATTATTTGTAGGATTAATATTAGTATACACAACACTCGTACCCAAACTTATTGCTGAACCACTACTATCTTTAAACGTATTATTCTTAACAATATCATGAAGAGCTGATGATAACACTATATTAAATTTACCGCTAAACGTATTCAAAGACACCGTAGACGCATTACAAGAAGTCAAATAGAGATCCACAAATGAATTACTATAAGTATCTCCCGTAAATATTGAACCTATCCCGCCAAGACAATTTACCCCCGTCTGCGAACCAGAATAGGTATTCCCTGTAGATGTAAAATTAACAACATTTGATAAATCAGCTGCAACATAAAAATTTTGAAATTGACATCCCTCAATTCTTGTATTTCTAACTCCAGAAATAATAAGACCACTAGCATAAGAACGTGGATACGAACCCCTCAAAATAGTATCAACACAATAAATTCGTGTGTTATCAGTACCTATAACTAAAGTATTAATATCATATGTCCCAGGACAAAGAGTATTGGATGGTGAAGTAAAAGTATAAGAATTATATGGAACACTACAATTTAATTCTAAATTTAAACTAACTTGTGTATTTCCTGTAGCAGTCAAATTAATAACAGTAGAGTTAATAAAAGGCTGACCTTGAATTTTAAATGAAACATTAATAGAAGTAGGACTAAGATATGTAACACCCGAATTATTAATCTTTAACTCCGTAACAGCTAATCTAGCATGGCCATCACCATCTGTTTTACCAAATGCATCAAGAGTATTTGTCCCATTAAAAAAAGCAGAAACATTAGCATTTGTAAGATGTCTGCCACCATTAAAAGTCACATCAACATCAACATAGCGTTTAAGAAAGAGAGTAGCACTATTAACAGCAGTTATATTTTGTAAATTATACAATGAAACATTAATCAAAGAATTATTCATAGAAACATCACTATCAGCATATACGCTGAGATTAGTATTATTACCTAAAATCGTATCATACACATTATTATTATTAGAATGATCAAAATAGACAGCGATACTATTATTCATCATTTTTAACCCAGTGAGATTAGAATTATTAACATAAGATAAACGAATCCCTCGACTAAAATTCTGAACCTGCAATCGGTTTATTTTATCATAATTAACTTGTAACAAATCTATTCCTACTCCTCCCGCCCCAGCACCGTTTCCTGTAAGATTAAGATTATTCCCTTCAACAGAAACAGAATCCGCCGTAATATTCAATCCTAAACTGCCGCAATTATAATTAGTTCCAAATTCAAAATTTGACGCAACAATCGAACCACAAACTAACAATAATGTTGTTAAATTTACCCCCATCTCAGTAATATTCAATAGATTAACTGAAGTACTATTTTG
>JAHFQW010000037.1 GCA_023259115.1 archaeon | reverse complement strand
GGGAGTTACGGGTGCTAATTTTGCGGAGGGGATTGATTTTCCGGGAGATTTATTGCAGGGAGTGATTGTGATTGGGTTGCCGTTAGCAAGACCAGATCTAAAGACACGGGAGATGATTGCGTATTATGATGCAAAATTTGGAAGAGGATGGGATTATGGATATACGTATCCGGCGTTGAACAAATGTTTTCAGTCTGCGGGTCGTTGTATTCGTTCGGAGACGGATCGTGGGGCGGTGATTTATTTAGATGAACGGTTTTCGTGGCAGAATTATTTTATGTGTTTTCCACGGGAAGGGGTGCGGGTGAGCCGCGATTATGGACAGATGTTGCGGGATTTTTTTGGGAGGAAATAAAATATTTCTTAAATGAGCTTAAGTGAGTAGTTATCACACAACCAGTATACAAAAAGGTAACATTTATATACTTGTATGCTTTTACTTGTAACTTGTGGGAAAAAGAGGTCCTATGATAGATGTTATGACGTGGGCTCCGTTAGGCTTCTACCCTCACCCCCTCAGTGTTGGAGCCTGCGTGTTTTCTTTTTCTAGTAGTTGATTAGAAGAGTGTTTCAAAGAAAGTGTACTATTTTCAAAGCAGCGATAATTTTGCGGTGATTTTATCGATTTCTTTTTCATCAGCAGGACCAATGCCAACGCAGGTTTTCGTGCCAGGATCAACAACGGTGTGACCAGCATCGGTGATTAATGAGGCACAGAGATTTATATCTTTGGCTTTTTGGTAATAGAATAAGAGTTCTTTTTCGTCTTTTACTTTCAAAACGATTTTGGGCATGCCTTGTTTGCACCACGTTTGCACGAGTTTTTGATCTGATTTAAGAACGCATTCGACGGAGGCGTGAGCGACTTGTGCGGCGAGCTTTCCTTTAGGGAGCTGGAGGTCTTGACGAGCGAGAATGACTTGTTTATAGCTGGGCATTATCTGAAGAAATCGATTGGAGTTTAAATATGTGCTGAAAAAAGTGAGAATAGCAGAATAAGTTACTTGATTAAACCATCAATTGTTGTGTATAATCCATGTGTGAGGGGAACTGAACTGGTTAAAATTAATGAGCTAGATAAGGCATATTTGATTAAAAAAGTTAAAAACAAAGTATTAAAAAATAAAAAAATTATTGTTTCTCTGTCCAATCTTTGTCAAATAAGCCTTGGAAGTACTCAACAAAGTGAGGTGCTTCAACCCAGACAGCGCAGTCGTAGCTTTTATGGACTTTTTGATCTTCGGTTAAGAAGAGCATGAGGTCTTTGCCGTCCACGATGCAGAAACGTGCAGTGGAGGGGTTTTTGTGCGCTTTGACTTTAGCGATTTTTGCGAATTCAGCTAAAACATCTTTAGTTGAGTTTGCAGGAGCAACCATACGAATCTCAACACCTGCTTTTGCGGCTTTCTTTAAAGGGTTGATTAATGCTTCATATTTGCGATCCAAACCGTCTTTGGAGGTCATGATGGTCACACTTTTTTTGGCGTTTTTGATCATGGTGGTTAAATGTTCATAGGCTTTGTCTCGGCCACGAAATGCACCGGATCGATCTGTTGGGTCGATTAATTTGATGCCTTCGGTGTGAAGGGTGTTTAATTCGTCCAATACTTCGCTGTCTTTCAAGTTGGTGAGCATTTTGTTGCGCAAATCTGCTTCTTCGGAGACTTTTTTCTTTACACGTTCGACAACTTCTGCAGGAGGAACGGCGAGGTATTTGATTGGTTTTCCTACTTTGACAATGATGAAACCTTTTTTCTCTAGAGATTCAAGAACGTCATAAGCTCGTGACCTTGGAACATTAGAAATGTCGGATAATTCACCCGCAGTGGACACACCTCGAGATAAGAGCGCTATCCATAGTTTGCTCTCGTAGCTGTTAAGACCGAAGTCTTTTAGTTTGTTTAAAAAGTCTTTTTGGACGATCATTGTTATCAATTCCTCCGCATAGGGTTATTTTACACCACTCACCAGAACTCTTCATTATCTTGATTATATAGGTTGAAAACGTTTGTTCTTTATAAATGTTTCGTTCATTTTAGTACTCTTTAGTAGTATCCGTGTGAATGACAGTTCTGGAAAATGGATCGTTTTTTGGAGCGATATTGGTAGAAATTACTCAATGAAAATGGGTCTAATACCCCACAGCTTGCTGTGACGACCACATTCGATGAAAATGTTATCGCATTTTCAGCGTGCCAAAAATCATTGATTTTTGTGCATTCAAGAGTAAAAAAACCTCGTCATATTGAATGCCCCGTAGCTTTGCGATTGGGATTTTTACTTATCGTCAACGGTAAATAACCGGCTATCTTTGACTTGAAATAGTCCACTACGAGCTCCGGCGTCGAGCCAGCCATGGGCATAATTTAATGCGGCGAAGGCTAAGACGAGGTCTTGTTTTTGGTTGTAGAAGAATTGGGCGTCTTGATAATATCGTGACGCCATGTCAAAGAAATCTTCTGCTTGCGTCTGGCGCGCAGGGTCGAAGGCAACTTTAGCTTTGGCGAGCGCGTCAGAGGTGATGGTGAAGTATTGGTGCAATTTTTCTGGGGTGATGAGGTTATTCATGGGAATTGGAAGGTAGTTCAATACAAAATGTCGTGCCTTGGTTTACAACGGATTCAAAATAGATTCTACCGCCTAGATTTTCAATACGCTCTTTAGCAAGATTTAAGCCGATACCTCCTGTGTTGCGGGTGGAAAAACCTATTTGAAAAATAGTATCGTAATTTTCAGGAGGAATGCCATCCCCATTATCTTGCACAGAGAAGATATACTCCTGATTGGTTGGAGTGAGGCTCACATTGATTTTTCCTCTGCGTTGGCGGAGAATTACTTTATCTTCTTCGTCTGTATTTTTTCGTAGTTCGTAAGTACCTCGACCATAAATAGCTTTAAACGCATTGACAATTAATTCGGTAAAACATGTACCAAGAATGTTTGTCTCTTCATAAGAATATGCTTTGTACGAATGTTGAATAATAGTATAGGTTATTTCAAAATCGAAGCCATCTTCTTTTAGTAAGTCTTGGTGTGTATCCCAAATCACACTCGTTTTTGCCACGATAGCATCGAGAGTCTTGTTTATTTCAGTTGTCATTGTGTATGCCAACACCCAACCACTCCCCAGAAAAAATAAAACTTAGGCTTTTCTCGTTGGTCGTTTCACGGTAATAGGCAAGACACCTTCTTCGAATTCACGCATAGCGATGTCAATTGTGCCATAGTTTAATTTGACCAATTCTTCTTCAGATAATTTGACCAAAAATGGTGCGCCCATGGATAATTGCAATGCACGTGAACCAATCATACGAGCTTTTTCGTATTTGGTGTAGTGCAAGATGTCTGCTTGTTTTTGAAGGTTGATTTTTTTCATTTTAGGTGGTTAAAATGGCTCTATTTTAAAAATTTATTCAATTCAGCGCGTAAAAAGCGACTTTTTTCTGTGGCCAAATCGATGATGCGGGAAGTCTCTTCAATGGTTAGAGGAGCGGAGCCGCCTTTTTGCATGGCGGAAATCACACCTTTATCATCGGTGGCAACGGTCAAACGAGCGTCATAGGCGCCTTCTTCTTCAAACGTAGGATCGACAAGCAGGGCGTTTCCTATTTTGTAGACGGTTACGGGTAACGGTTCTTTGATTAGAGGCAATTTTTCTTTGGTTTTGTGCTTGTAATCAATGGCGCCGGTTACGGGATCGACGGTAGGAAAGTATGCAGATTTCAAAGCGGCAAGGGCAGCCATACCACAGGCATCAAAGAGGTTACCATTGTCGTTAATGGTGATAATATCGATGGTGACAAACCAGGCTTTTTCTCCGGCTTTGATGCAGAGTTTTTTGAGGTCAATGGCTTTGGCTTCACGAATACCTCTATCAATAACACGAGCAAGCTCGATGGATTTGATACTAGGAGGGCCTGATTCGTACTCGGGATTGGAGAGAGGAAGAAGTTCGGTGTTGACCATAATGCCACCTTCATCAGGAGTATCGTTATAGGTCTTTTCCATGGCGAGTTTAACACCAGCCATGACAATGGTATCACCTATTTGAACTTTGGCGGAACCTTCTGCCGTCCAGGAAATGTTCAATTCAACATGAATTGGTTTGCGATATTCGGTTAATGAACGTCGATCAAGACGTTTGCCTTCTGCGGCTAATTGGGCTATAGTTTCTTTGTTTACAATCATGGTAATCATCTCTTGTTTTTCATTTATTCTTTGGTGAATTTATTTTTGAGTGCGGCTTTTTGCACTTGATAGATCTTCTCGGTGGCAATCGCGGCCATTTCGAGCGCTTTGATTAAACTGGCTTTGGAAATTTCCCCATCCATTTGAAGGAGGGTGATTTCTTTTTTGTTAGCAGTCATGGCGACGGGAATGTCAGAGACAACGGCGTCATATGCTTCTTCGTCGTAGTTGAGGTCAGCGACAACGGTTCCATCAACTTCTCCTACGGCAACAGCGCTGATTAAATCTTTCATTGGAATACCGGCATGGGCGAGCGCCATGGACGCGGCGGTAATTGCGGCACAACGTGTTCCAGCATCGGTTTGCGGTAAGTCCACATAGACATCCACAACGGTGTTAGGAAACGCAGATAAGTCAATGACGGATTGTAATGAACTGTTCATGACCATGGAAATTTCCTGGGAACGTCGATTTCCTCCTGGGCGAATACGTTCACCGGAACCAGAGAATGGCATCATACTATAATGACAGCGAATAATACCGGTTTTAGGATTCTGCAAGAATTTAGGAAATAATTCTCGGGGCCCGTATACTGCAGCATAGGCAATAGTGTTACCCATTTTAAAGTAGGCGGAGCCGTCGGCATTAGGAATGATGCCAATTTTGGCTTCCATGGGACGAAGTTCGTCTAATTTACGTCCATCAACGCGTTTTGTGTAGACCATTATTGATTCTCCTCCAAAAATTTACTTACGCGGTCGGTTACGCCTTCGAGGTGTGCTTTTTCTTCAATTAATTTAATTGCTTGTTCGGCACGATACTCGTTATCGGATTGGCCTTTGACCCAAATTAAGCCATTTTGGCCAACGGTGACATCACAGCCGGTTTTTTGTTTGATTAATGAAATCATGCTGCCTTGCTTGCCAATCACACGAGGCACTTTTTGGGTGTTGATATGAATGACACGACCACCGGTGATTTTATGAAGCCCGGGTTCTTTCATGGTTAAGTCGATTAAGTTTTGGGAAGTGACATTAACGATAATCACCACAATGTAATCGCCAATGGCGAGAATTTGGCTTAAGTCTTCTTCTTTTTTGACGAATCGAGTGGTGGCGTCTTTTACATTGAGAAATGCAGAGTAGGCAGTTCCTGTGTCGACACGCCAGCCAGACATAGTTATATCGGTGATTTTACCGATGATTTTGTCGCCAATCTTTGGTACATAGGGACCAGAGAGAGGAGTTATGCGCAGTACACGGCCGGATACGTTCACAAGGCCGAGTATCTTTGAATAAATTTTGTTGTCGTCACGGTAGGTATTATCGCCAGGTAAGAAATCCATCCCTTCCGCCAAGGCTTCTCCGGGAATGACAACGTCACGTTCTTGTATTAATATATTACTCATGGGTTTTTGGTTTCTCCGTTTTGATTATGCGCCAAGGTTCAGTTTTATATACTCACACAAGGTGCGACGGAGACAGTTTTCTTTTCCTCCTAATGTAGCTAGATTTTGAACTTTATTTAAAAAGGTATTGGTGGGAAAGTTATGAATGAGGTTGGTTTGAGAGGATTGCATCATGATGCTTGTGTCATGATTAATAAGTTGTAGAAAATTCGTTTACTATACGAAATAGTTCAGAGAAATTGCAGGGTTTAAACTCAATTCCTATTTTTTGACAGAGACTTTTGGTTAATATATTGCTGGTTTCTAGGACACTTTCAGAAGAGAAAGCTTGGCCTAAATCACGCATTGCCGAACTGAGGTATATTAGTCCTGTTGTAAATGGGTTTGTTTCATATTGTGCCCAATATTTTTCGTTAATGTCTAGGGAAGTTGGGAAAAGTCTATCAAAAGCAAATTGAGAAATTCTAAAGTCAAGAAATCTTTGAGCGGCATGAGGGTTTACTTTCTGTAATTGTTCATAAATAGAAATATATCTTTGTAAAGTTTCTTTTGCGTCTGAAGAAATATCTTGTTGTTCTAAAGCTATTTTCCAAAAAGTGATATTTTCATCACGTTCGGCATCGCCAGCTATGAACCCATTAATAGAGAGATGATCACGACATAAACTATCATACATTGCTTCCATGCAAATGCTACGCTGTTGACCAATATCTAAATATTCAAAGTAATGAAGTTGAGTATTTATATCTCCACAAACATTACCGTTGTCGAACTCAAGAATAGGAATTTCATTTGATATTTCGCAATGCTTAAGATCACAGAGACCAAATTCTTGACAATCGTAAGTTTTATTTTCTTCATCAATGCCAGTAGAATGACGCAGATAAAATCGTAATCCGCTGGTATAACGTATGAATACAAATGTGAAATCAAGAATCTTTAACTTTTGATCATATTTTACGGAGCCTTGTAATTGACCTTCGGGTGTTTCTTTACGAAATAAAATTTGTTCGCATTCTACTGCATCTAAAAAACGTTCGCCATTACGCAAAGTTATAACACGTTTTAATACTTCTTCTTGTGGTAGACAATACATTGTTTTAAAATTTATTTTTTCATTATTAGTTAAGATAAAGGCTTCTGGTTCAATGGTTATTGGAACAACCTGATCCCAATCAATAAGGTAATGATTATTTTCGTTTTGAACAATAACCACTTCATGGGCCATTGAAGTTCCTTTATAATTTTCTAGGAGACAATATGTTACGGGAATTCCTAACACTTGTAACAATAAATAATTTTTTAATGCTTCTTCTGAACAAAAACGTTGTTGTTTAACTTCACTAGGATAACGATACCATCTATTTTCTTTTATTGCTTCATCCCATCCATAATTTTTATCTTGAAAAATGTTGGCAACATTTCTACAAAGATCTTCAAGTGTGCCCGAAGATTGTTGTAAGATATTATTTGCATGTGTGAGTAAGAATTGTTGTTCAGTTGGTGGAAGTTTAGAGAGAATACCTGAACCAATAATTGTTGAGAAAGTCATTAGTTTAACGTTTGAGATATTTTCCAAGGCCAAAATGGTGAGGAACAGATTCTAAAATACTTGGAGGTGGCGCGCCGCTTGCTCTGACGCTTCTTGGTTGATATGGGACTCTTGGGTGATATGTGGAGGTAGGTGTTGGTTCGGGGATTTGTTTTGTACGTTCTTGTGGATTAAAATTTAAGTTATATTCTGCTGTTAGTAATCGTTCTAATTCATCAAGTGTTTCTGGAGTAATGTCATTATTAACCAAATATTGTTTAGAATAGTTTGCAAGGCCTTGGACTGTTTGAATACCAAGATAGCCAACTAAGGTTAATGCTTCTCGCCGTATACTATCATCCTCAATACGTCGTAGTAAACCAAAAATGGGTTGTGTTTGTGTCATGAATGATAAAAAAAGAGTGTTTTTTATAAATTTATCTCTTTAAAGTAGTACTTTAGAAATTTTAAGGAGGTATGATTAGAAAAATAATACTAAAAAAGAGAAACTAAAAAAATTATTTCACGTACTTCTTGAGTTCTTCATCAGATAATTTGGTGAAGCGCTTGGTTGTGGTGTCGATGAATGCTGCGTCTACGCGTTCGATGTTGAAGTCGTCTTTTAAGAATTCTTTCATCAGAGAGAGACCTAATTTGAGACCTTCATCAACGGACATATTTGGCTTATAGCGTTTTTGCAGGGCGGCTTCGATTTCGGTGTCGCCTTCACCAATGACGGCAGCTTTGTATTGGAAGTATAACCCATAAGGTTCGGTTAAGAAGAGTTTCACGGTACCGTCTTCTTCTACGCCACCAACTAATAGAGATACACCAAAAGGACGTAAGCCGGCGGATTGGGTGCAGATTTGTTTTAAATCACACATGTCTTTGACGATACTTAAGATATCAATTTTAGAGTCGTAGGCGACAGCGTGCTGCTGGGCTTTGACTTGAGCACGATCAACAAGAACACGAGCATCGGAGATGATACCGGCGGCAGTGGTGGCGATATGGTCGTCGATTTTAAACATTTTTTCAATGGCTTCGGGTACGAGAAGTTTTGAGGTTACACGTTTGTCTGAGACAAAGACAACGCCGTCTTTACAGACAATTCCGAGCGCGGTAGAGCCTTGCTTTACGGTTTTTTTTGCGTATTCTACCTGTAATAAGCGTCCGTCAGGAGAAAACATGGTTATGCTACGATCGTAGCCCATTTTGTCAACCATTTGTTGTTGTTGATTTTTATTCATCGTGTTACACCTCGTATTTGGAAAATTAAACTCTTTTTCAATATAGTTAAAGTACTATTATATATATTTACTGGCGGTTTTGAGGCTGCCAGAGGTTATGATTGATTTAGTAATAAGGGGGGTGTTCTTAATCTTTTTGATTAAAATGATAGCAGATTTAGCTTGGTCGACCCAGTTGTGGTTGATTTTTAAGATAAATTTGTTGTGCTGGGTTTTGTCTTTGAGGAGCATAGGAGAAGATTTGGCAATACCTAAGTGGCCGAGGAAAGCTTGGAGAGCGAGAGTTACTTCGGCTTCGATGTCTTGAGGGGTGAATGGGGTAGGTGAGATTATTTCAAAGACAATGTAGCGTTTCTTTTGACGCAGGGAGGGGGAGAGTTTCATGTGTTCAATCCACAAATTCTTCGTTTTTGATGACTTCATGTTCGTCGTCTTTAGCAATGATGCGTTTTTGCGGGGGAAGAGGGATGTTTGATTGTGGTACAGGAATGTTAGATGGTGTGGCTGA
>JAHFQW010000036.1 GCA_023259115.1 archaeon | reverse complement strand
TTTCTTATTTTCTTGTATATACAAAGGCACTAGCTATTTTTGGAATTAATTAGTGCCTTTGGTATACTTTGAATAATTGATGAATAATAGGGGTTATTCAAAGTCCTCTATATATACCAATGGGTCAATAAAGGTTAAATCGGTGGCGTTACTATGGTAGGTTTGAAAAAAGAAAAAGAGAATTTTGGGAAAACAGGCGTTTTCCGACGGAGGTATATGCAATCTATAGCTTGGTTCGAGAACTTAGTTCTCTTTTCCCAAATTCATCATCTAAAAATGATGAAGTCTTTAAACGTTAAAATTTTAACGTTTTATGGCTTATATGGCTTTTCTATTTTTTTTAAGAAAGAGATTTTGCGAAAGATTTATAAAACAAAATTCTGTCTTAATGGCTAATCCTATTACATGTCCTAGGTATATCCGTCTTACAAAGGGATAATCTTGGGGCAAAGCGGGTCGAGCATCTGTGAAATCGAAAAGATTTATCCAAAGGGTATGCCTTTCGGAACTTTCATGGGTTGTGTATGCCTGATGAGGAAGAAGAAGTGGTTTAAGAGTATATTTGAGCACATTGGAGGTGTGTTTACATGAAAATTAAAAGAATGGTGAAGCGTTTATTCGCTGTAGGAACAGGAGTAGCTATGATTGGTGCTACGGCAATGGGTGCAGTAGCAGCAGCAGATTTGAAAGATTATCCAAATTTCTTAGTGAAGGATGGTGTCTTTGATGGGTATGTTGTTGTTGGTGAAAAAGCAGCAGCAGTTGATAACTTGGCAGCAACAGATATTGCCACAAGTATGATGGCACCTAAAGCGGTTAAAGCGGCTGATGCAAAAGCGACAACCAAAACAACTGTTACTGGTGACGCTTGGTCAGTTGGCACAAGTTCTAAGAAGTATGAAATTGCTAATAGCAACGCTTCAAGTAGTAATATTGGTGGTGAATCAATTAAAGACATTAATACATTTATTGGTTCTGATGAGTTAAAAGCATTGGCCGATGGAAGCTGGTCAACAAATGAGCAAGCTTATCCGTATCATCAATATTTGTTCTTTGATGGTGATGGTTATTCTCCTTCAGTTGGGTTGAGTAGTATTGTTAAATATGATCGAAATGATGAAGATAATACCGATGCAGATTATTTTTCCATTGCTTCGGGCAAGCAAATTGCGCGGTATAGAATGGAATTTACCACAACCGCTCATTCTGATGATACTGATTCAACAGGTGCAGCAGATACGACAGGAACGTATTTAGATGATTTCAAGAATACGGACTTGACGATTTTTGGTAAGCCTTACACTGTAGTATTAGCACGAAGACCTGATACAGTTCCAGATCAGAGTGTTAAGTTAACATTGATGGCGGGAGCTGTACATGATACTTTGTTAGAGGGGGAAACCAAATCGTATACTGTTGGTGCCAAGCCGTACGAAGTAACACTTGCGTATGTTGATGATGATGAAGCGAAGTTCATCGTGAATGGAGAAGCTACCAATAAATTGAAAGTAGGGGACACGTATGTCTTGAAAGATAAGAGTGAAGTAGGAGCGAGTGAGATCCTCTACCAATCTTATGCTGGAGGAGTACATTCCGCAACGTTCTTTGTTGGTGCGCAGAAAATGGAACTTCGGGACGATCAAATTACGGATAGCGCAGGTGCGTATAACGTGAAAATTGGTTCAGAAGACATTGATGGAACAACAGTCATTGTTGCAGGAACTGATAATAACAGCACGTTATCTATTAGCACAATTGATATCAACATGACGGCACAAGATAATTACTTTGTTGGTGCAGGTAAGAAGTTGAGTGATGCCATCTTGGCAAGAGGAGATGAACAGCAAGTGTTGTTTACGAACTCTTGGGATGTGGAATATAAAGGGTTGACGGATGAGAAAACCCACGATATTCGCTTAGCTCAGTCTTCTGTGAAGAGATATCACTTACATCTCTTTGATGGAGACAACAAAGAAGTTGAATTGCCTGTAGCTTATGCAGAAGGAAGTTACAACTTGAGTGTTGGTGAAGAGTCCTTTACTAATTCCCGAGCAAACCAGAAGAGGTTGCACGTGACGGAAGGTGCGAGTGGTTCGCAAAAGCTTGGTTCACCGGCAGTGGCAGCTGATGGTGCTATTGTAGCTGATAATGCAATCTGGAAAGATGACTACTTTGTTGTCACGGGTGGAACGGCGAGCGATGGTTCGGCGAAGTCTTACTTGTTGCAGTATAAAGGCTCTGACAAACAGACTAAGAGTAGCCCTAAGATTAAGTTTAAGAATGCAGGAAGTGGTGAGACGCTGGAGTATTCTGTAAGTGGTGTTGGTGCAGGGGCAACTGCTACGGTTGCAACGATTAAGATTGGAGGGTATTCCTTCATTGTACAGAACGCCTCTTCTGCAGAAGCAGATGACTTTGCAGTTATTGCTGCATTGAGTGGTGGCTCTACGGTTAGTAATGGAACGATTGTGAACTTTGTGGACTCTTATGGTTCACAGTGGGCATTTGCTGGGGCAACACATGCAAATTCCACCGCCTCGCTTGATCAAGAGTATGTTACGTTGACGCAGACCACGCCTAATGGTGACGACTATGATAATGAAATTCCATCTAATATTGTGGCTAACATTACCATTACGACGGATCCAGAAGTTCGTGCGGCTGTAACTGGTGTTACAACTAAAACTCCAGATGGTAAATCTGAGATTGCCTATGCATACACCTCTATGGGTACATTGGTTACGTTGAAGTCGCCTAGTAGTGATCCACAAGAGTTGGATATGACTTACCCTGAGAAGCAGAAGTTGCCACAACTTTACTTTACCGCGGGTGCGGTGAGTAGTTCAACGTCTGCTGCTGCGGGAGATATGGCTCTTGTGACAATTGTTGATGCAACGAAGCTTGACTCGGAAATTGCTGATGTGAAAGCTCAGAATTTGCTTGTTGTTGGTGGACCATGTGTTAACAGTGTTGCAGCTGCTTTGTTAAACAACCCAACCAAGTGTGATGATGGATTTACACCTGGTAAAGCAAGAATTAAGTTGTTTGACAATGCGGGTAAAGTTGCTATGCTTGTTGCAGGATACAGCGGTGCTGATACAAGATTAGCTGGTAAAGTTGTTGCACACAGAGCTAAAGAGCTTAGTGGTATGGAAGTGGAAGTTGAGGGTACAACGTTTAGTGACGCTACGATTAGCGCACCTACGAAAGTGACCGTTGCTGCTCCTGCTACGACAGTTGCTAAACCATAAGAGTTTAACTCTTTTTATTTTTTTTATTTTTTTTAATATCTTTTTTCTGAGCAGTTATGTGTTTTGTTTTGATGTTTGGGTATTTCTCTTTAGAGAAGTTTGATTCAATGAAAATGGGTCAATACCCCACAGCTTGTTGTGACGACCCTATTCGATGAAAATGTCACCGCATTTTCAGCGTGCCAAAAATCATTGATTTTTGTGCATTCAAGAGTAAAAATCCATCAATCTTATTGAATGCACCGCAGCTTACTGCGTTTGGGATTTTTACTAATTCATTTTTTTAGTCAAACTGCTAGAAATGAGAAACAACTCATTTCTGCACAAGAAATCAAAGATTTCCCTGTTTTCTAAGAAGGACTTTGAATTTTGATGAAAAATGAGATTATTCAAAGTCCTCTTTAGGAAGGTTTTTATAGGATGTTGTTTTCTGTCTGTGTGAGGTGTTAGATATTTTGTATAAATCATATGTTCCGGTGGTTGTATTTGGGTTGTTGCTGTTCTTGTCGTTTTTAATTATCAAACCTTTATTGATTGCGTTGTTGATGGGGGCGCTTCTGGCGTACATTTTTTTTGGTGTGTACACTTTTTTTGTTAAAAAAATAAAGTCTCAGACGGTTTCGGCATTGGTTGTGTGCACGTTTGTGTTATTGCTGCTGCTTATTCCAAGCGTTTTTTTGGTGAAATCAATGGTTGAGGAGTCGTATGTGTTGTTTACAGAAGCGAAACAAATGTTATCAGGGGGGGTATGGGAAGAGTGTTCTGCACCATTGTGTAAGACGTTGCAGAATATGGTGCATGATCCAAAAGTAAATTATTATTTACAACTGTTCTTAAAATCGGCAACCACGATGATTTTAGATAAAGGTTCGGCGTTTTTGATGAGTGTACCTATGCTTATTGTGAGTTTGTTTGTGATTTTTTTTACGATGTTTTATTTTTTGATTGGAGGAGAAGATTTCTTAGCTCAATTAAATGCGTATTTGAGTATGCATGAAAAAAAGTATGCAAAAGTATTATTGCGTCTACGGGAGATTGTGAAAGGGGTGGTTTTTGGCTATGGGATTGTGGCATTAATGCAGGGGGCATTAGGGGCGATTGGTTTTTTTTTGTTTGGTGTGCCTTCGGCATTGTTCTGGGGAGTGATTATGATGTTTCTAGCGCTGATTCCTTTTTTAGGTACGGGATTTGTGTGGATTCCGGCGGCGGGATATATATTTTTTCAAGGAATGCTGCAAAATTCGACTCTGCTGATGGTTAAGGGATTAGGGTTGGCAGTGTATTGTTTTATTTTTGTGGCGACGTTGGATAACTTTATCCGACCTAAGTTGATTAGTGAGAAGGCAAATATTCATCCGGTGATTGTGATGATTGGGATTTTAGGAGGGCTTATGTTCTTTGGGCCGATTGGAGTAATTGTGGGGCCGTTGGTGTTATGTTTGACAACAGTGTTTATTGAGATGTATTTAGTGGAGAAGATATAGGTTGGGATTTGGATTAATATTTTAGGAAATAGAGAGAGGTTTGAATAATTCTTATTTCTCTTTAGGAATTATAACGCAGTTGATTTCTGGTTATATTCTATCATTTGTTGGAGATAGGGGAGAATGTCAGTTTCTTGAGGAATATAATTAAAGAGGGGCTTGTTGTTGGCGTTGAGCGTATAGGTGTGAAATAGTTTATCTAAAATATTTTGTTGTGTTATGATTTGGGTTATGGTGTTGTAGGGGATGTTTTTTTTGTCTATTTGTAAATACGTGCGGTAGAAGTTATATGGCTGATTTGATTTTTGATAGGTAGCGTATATACCCATACTGAGGAGGAGAAGGATGAGGAGTAATGAGATGATACGTACGAGGGTTTCTTCTGATGCAAGCAGGCTGAGAAGTTGAAGATTTATGAGGATGCCAAGATAAAATATGATGCACAGAAGAATCTGGGTGAGAATGGTTGGGATGAGAGTACGGGGTTTATTTTTGAATAGGGTGTAGAGCGGTGGTTCTGTTGAGATGGGTATCATGTTAGAGCAATAATGAATTAGTGATTATGATGGGCCTGCCCGGAAGGTCGAGTTACGTTCTTGCTTTCTTGCGAAGGGCGCAACCATTCGAACCGGGGACCTTCTCGATTTTGCACATGAAATATGTACGTCAACGAGACGTCATCTGTGGCGCGTCCGTGATTATGGAGTGCGAAGCCGCTAGACTACAAGCCCATTTAAACAAAAAAGCTTATATTCTTTTATAAATTCTTTGGTGAATAGGATTGGAGTGGCTTTTGCCGCTGATTTTTTACTTGAGGTGAATGATGCATAGAGAAATGGAGTTTTGGAGGATGTTTGTGCCACGAGAGGAGTTGACACGGGTGTATATGGCAATGTCGATTCGGTCGTTTGCGGTGTCGCTTACAAGTTTATTTGTGCCGTTGTATCTTTATTCAGAGCTGCATTATACGTTTGAGGAGACGTTGTTATTTTTTGTGTTTAATTCGTTGATTTTTGCGTTGATGGTGCCGGTTGCGGCAAAGTTTTGTGCGAGGTTTGGATTGAAACATAGTGTACTTTTGAGTGTACCTTTCTATTTGAGTTATATTGTTTTATTGCAGTTTTTGCCCATGTGGAAAACACCGCTGATGGTGATTAGTGCGTTGCTTGGTTTTTCGTTGGCATTTTATTGGATGGGGATGAATTTAGTTTTTCAATGTGCGACGGATCATGCCCATCGAGGGGAACAGGTGGGAAAACAGATGGGATATTCGATTGTGGCAACGATGATTGGGCCGTTAGTGGGGGGATTGATAATTGAGCGGTTTGGGTTTATGGCATTGTTTGGTTTGGCGATGGTTTTTTTGTGCTTATCGGCGGGAATATTGTTTTTGAGCGAGGAGAGGCATGTAGCTTATCATTTTTCATTGCGAGGGGTAGTTGATCGAAAACACTGGGGAAATTCGTTGTATTTTGTGTCTAAAGGAACGAGAATTATGGCGGAGGGGGTGATTTGGCCAATGGCGATTTTTGTGATTTTAGGTGGTTATGTTAGGCTTGGGATAATGGGGACGGTATTGTCGTTGGTTAGTGCAATACTTGTGTGGGTGGTGGGAAAATATAGTGATTCTTTTGGCAAGCGTGGGATTATTTGGTTGATTACAGGGTTTGAGTCGCTGGCGTGGTTTTTTCGTTCGATAGTTGGGAGTGTGGCTATGGTTTTTGGAGTGACGATTTTTGCAGGAGTTGCTGATGGAATTCGAGAAGCGCCGTTGGGGGCATTAGAATGTGATAAAGCACGGGGTGAGTTGGCGAGTTATTATGTGGTGAGAGAGATTTATATTTCTCTGGGACGTATGCTTATATTGTTATTTGTGTTACTGGTGCATAATTTGCAGGCGGGGTTATTGTTTCAAGGTTTTGCGAATTTGGCAACGCTGTGGTTTTAGAGAGGTTTGAGTGTTTTTGATAAAAGAGAATGGTAGATTGTTATTGATGGTGTTATAGGGGTTATGCTGTTGTTGATGCTTCTTTCCAATGGGTTTTTCCTTCATATAATACTTCTTTGAGACGGTGCAGAGGGATGAATGTTTCTCTTCCTTCTGGGGTTTTTATTACGATGAAGTTTTTTTCATAGCGATGCATGTTTTCGGCACTGATGTTAATTTCTTTATTTTGTACTTCGTCGCGGTATTTGAAGTTAAAGAGGTTTTTTTGCGGATGAGTATGCAATGATTTGACGATTTGATGCGCTGGATGTTTCTCACTGAGGAAGGGGGCGTTGCCGGGAAAGAGGAATTTGGTGAGGGAGAGAAGTATTATTCCTGTTCCAAGACTGAGCAGAGGATTTTTGAGTGGGCCTATATTACCAATGCCATCCCAGATGCCTTCCCAAAAGAAGACAACACCCATGGTGCCAAATAAATACCAGCCATATTGTTTGATGGTTTCGAGATCCATTTAAAACCTCCAGTAGCGTTTTCCTTTATAATGAATTTCTGTTACGCGATGCAGGGGAACAAAGAATTCTGTTTTATTAGGATTTTCAATGACAATGGCATTTTCTTCGATCTTTTTGACCATGGAGCCGGGTACGACGACGTCTTTTTTGAGTACTTTATCTTGGTAATGTAATTCGAAGTTGGCTTTATCGGGGTGTTGGATCATATCAGTGATGGCTTTGGCCGCACCTTTTTCTAGTCCGCCAAGGGGGTCGAATTCACGGAAGATTAAACCAGAAAATGTGAGTATAGCAAAGCCGATGAATAGGGCGTTAAATGGTTCACCTATAATAGGAATTGAGGTTACTCCTTCGTTGAGGCCTTTCCAGGTGAGGATTATGGCGATGGCTAGATATATGGATGATAAAAAATGTTTATCTTGTTCTCGCAGAGCCATAGCATACCTCTTTTTTATGGGATAAAGAAGTGGATGATTAAAAGCTTTTTGATTTTATGTACGTATTAAGTCTGGTAGTAAAAAGTGCTGGCTGGCCGTCTGCTGTGGCGAAAATTTGCAGTTTGACTTGCAGCATATATCTTTTTTCTCGATTATTTTCGCATTATAGAGAGGTTTGAATAACTATCCCTGTTTGTCAAACCCCTCTAAGAAGTACTTTGAATAATAGATGGAATATAGGGTTATTCAAAGTCCTCTATAACTTTATCTTACGACTGGCAAAGCACAGCAGACTTATTGGCCTTGCCAGCACTTTTAATGTAGACTTAACTTAATACGTACGATTTTATGTGATGTTTTAAGTACCCTCATTTTTTTATAGTAGAAATATTTTTATGATTTTATGGTTTTTAAGAAGAGTGTGAGAAAAGTAATTGATGTGGAAAATGAATTTTTAGTGGAATTATTAGGATTTCAGTATGGGGAGGAGAATGTGGCTAGATTGAGAGAGTTATCTGGGAAAGTGGCGTGGGCGAGAGGGTGGCCGCAAGATGACCGGGCGTTTTGGAATGCGGAGGCGTTTATGTGGAGGCATAAGATTGAGAAAAAAATGCGGGAGATGATTTCCGAGGAGTTAGCGGGTTTGGAAGGTGGGAGGAATTTGGATATTGGATGCGGTGCGTTTAGTTATGTGAGGTCGGTGGGGTTTGATATGTCGGAGAAGATGCTACAATTCAATGAGCGATGTGTGGAGCGGGTGCAAGGAGATTTAGGGGAGAGGTTGCTTTTTGTTGAAGGCGAGTTTGATTCAGTGACGGCGGTGTTTGTGTTGAATTATGTCACAAAGATTCGTGAGTTGTTGCAGGAGATTTGGCGGGTGTTAAAACAGGGGGGGATGTTTGTGGTTGTACTTTCAGGGCGAGGGGTTAATGGCTGGCAGGGACAGAAAGAGGTGAATCGGTTTTCTTTTTTGCAGTGGGGGGAGATGCTTGAGAGTGCGGGGTTTGAGGTGGAGAGGTATGAGAAAGAAGGGTTGTGGTTTTTGAAGGCTAAGAAAAGATTGGGCTAATATGAAACCCTCTCGTTCGCACCCTCCCTCACAGTGAAATTGTATCCAGATGAAATGTTGTTTCAAGGGAGGAGGCAGGGCTTGTCTCACGAACATTCTTTGTGCTCACTTGCCCTGTGGCGAGGGTTTCATATTACCCTAAAGATTATAAAGGTTTATATATTCTACGTTCTTCCTTGTACTTAGAAATGGTGAGATGATGGAAGTATATTCTGATTATAATAAGTTGCGCTCAGAGCTCTTGGTGAAGTGTGGGTTTATTAAAGGAAGTGCTCGAGGGAAGTATACATTTAATGCTGGGAAAGAGGAGTTTGTGTCGGTGGAAG
>JAHFQW010000053.1 GCA_023259115.1 archaeon | reverse complement strand
TACTTCGGCTTCGATGTCTTGAGGGGTGAATGGGGTAGGTGAGATTATTTCAAAGACAATGTAGCGTTTCTTTTGACGCAGGGAGGGGGAGAGTTTCATTGAGGTTTTGAGAGTGGAGGAGGGATATAAATATGGTGGTTTTGCAGTTGTTATTTTTGAGTGATTCAACTTATGAAAGATTTAAATAAAAGCTTATTTTGAATGCACATAATGAGGCTATACTTATGAGTTTAAAAGATAATCAGATTACGGATATTTTGCGCTATGCCATTGGAAAAGCCGAATGTGAAAGCAAAACCAGAGAGGAAGTGGAGAAAAAAACAGGGGTTATCGCATCTCTCACTCTGTTACCTGAACCTGTAGATCTTGAATCGAAGATAGATAATCTAACAATTCTTAAAGAAGCTACAATAAATCTGCCTGCAGAGGTACAACGACATATTGTTACGGGGGTACTTGCAGCTCAGTTGGGTTTACGTTTGAGAGCAGAATCAAAAGAGGTTGATTATTTTAATTGGAAGGCGGCATATCAAGAAGTAGATGAAATTAATAGAGAGATAAACTATTTGCAGAATAAAGTTAGTGGTTTTAAACGTCCATATTACAGACAATCTAATCGTTTGAATGCAAATGTTATGGAACATTATTTAAAAACTTTAGCTAGCGTAGCTATTCTTGATGAGACTGAGGTTAGTATTTTTATAAAAAGTAGATCGGAAATTGAAAGAATGTCTCAAATGGAGGAGTATATAATTAAAGGTATAATTAAAGAGAATGCGATACATGATCAAAAGGAAGATAAACAAAAATTATTTTCTAAGGAAAAACAACGCAAATATGTAGGCTGGCGCTTACTTTCCTATGTGGGTATACAACCAGAAGCGGATATTCCAAATAGTTATGAAAATCAGCTAGACTTAAAAAGAAGAGAAATTTACCATTGGGGGAAAAGAGTAGGAGAATATGATACGTATGTTTCTGCTCTAGTATTCTCTCTTGAGAAAATGTATGATACCTTACAAAATCCTTCCCAACAGATTGGTATACATTTACCAATGACCATTGAAAATATGTTTAACCTTAAAGAAAGTACATTAAGAGAATTAGGTACTCTGACAAGTGAGTATACAGATTTCAAAAAAGAGATTCATTCTGTCAAAAAAGCATTATCTGAAAGACTTATTTCTTCACAGTCCTAAATACTTTCTCTTTCTATCATAATATTTATGGTTGTCAAGGAAAAATTCGATGAAGTAGGAATTCTTTTCTTTGGTGAGCAGACCACGAATTTTATTGTCATTGGATTTGTAGATGAATGTGATTAAATTAGGATAATTTTTACAGGGTTCTGGACGAACTAAGCCAAGATGACAATTTTTAACCCAGTCCAGTATTTTTTGTTGTTTTTCTTCGGATAGGTTGTTGATAATCTGCTCAAAATGGCCGTCGAACTGTATGTTGCTGGCAAGAATAGTTCGAATTACTTCTTTATATTGATTTGCGTGCAAGGGCTATCACCTGTTGAAATGTATGAATCAGATCTTGATAGTGTGATTTAAATTTAGGATATTCTTTGCTTAAGTCTTTGTAAGAATTAATCAAAGGTGAGAGGGTGTTTGTTAGTTGGGAAGAGGTGGCGGTAAAGAATAAAGTGTGGGTGAAGATGTTTTTAAGAATTTCCCGATGATTATTGCTTTTAATAATGGCATCTGTTTGTTGTTTGAGTTGCGAAGAATTGGGAAGCGGAAGATGACTTAGGTGAGCTGATTGGAGTAAGAAATCACGAAGGGTATATTTCAGAGCGTGAGGATGATGATCAATATCAGTGAGTATTTCTTGATATAGCGCGAGGAATGTGTCAAGGGATATTTTTTCTGTTATTGGTTGTGGTTGAATTTCTTGATTGGAGAGACAGAGTTGCTGGACACTGGCAAAAAAGAGAGAGTGATAGACATCGGGCGTAAAATAACTAATATGGATGTTACCATGAAATTGCTCGGTTTTTTCGTATTTGGAGATAACAATGATATCAATATCATTATATTTTTTACTGTAGAGAAAACTGCCAGTGAGAATAACGTGCTTGGATTTGAATTTACGATTGTATTGTTTGAGGAGTTGGATTGCTTGGGGTAATCTGGAAGGGATGATGTTGTCTTTACCATAGATATATGGAGAAGAAGTTTTTTTTTGCAGGAGAGCATAAATGGCGTTCATCTTGCGGGAAATGGAGCGAGAAAATTCGTTTTTTTGGGAGGGGGTTAATGGGAAATGACGTTGTTTTTTTTGCAGCAAATCAAATTGATGTGAAGTAAAGAGAGCGGGAACTATTTGAGATTTGAGGGACGAAAGAGGGATAGTACTTAAAGAATAAGATAATTTTCTCATAATTATACATTAATGTATTATTATATTTATAAAGGTTGTGGAGATTTTTAATACAACAAAATCTAACCAAGAATAAGAAGAAAATCTCAATCCACAAATTCTTCGTTTTTGATGACTTCATGTTCGTCGTCTTTAGCAATGATGCGTTTTTGCGGGGGAAGAGGGATGTTTGATTGTGGTACAGGAATGTTAGATGGTGTGGCTGA
>JAHFQW010000014.1 GCA_023259115.1 archaeon | reverse complement strand
GTTCTATTCGTAAAGATTTAGAAATAATGGGTATACATGGTTTTTCTTCATAGTCACGCTGCCTTTGATCCTCATCCAAGCGCGTGGCGAGCAGTTCCAATGATTCAGTAAGAGAATAATGAATTGGCATGATCTATCATTAGAGAAAGCACTATATTAAGTTTACGGCTTAACCATCCCCCCATCAAAACCTATATAAATCCCTCTTCGTTATATCTCCTCTATGCCAAATCCCTCAGACAAAGTCCAGCTCAAAACCAAAAAAGAAACCATAGAAGGCCTGCTTATGCCTAGTTTTGACAAAGACATAATTTTAATTAAATTAGACACAGGATATAACATCGGCTTCAACAAAAAAGATGTACAAAAAATAACCGTAATAGAAAAAGCCAACCCGCCATCTAAAAATCTCAACCAAAAAAAAGAACATAAAGAAACTAAAGAGACCAAACAAAAAATCTTTCACAACCCTGCTCTTCCCACCATCTCTGTTCTCCACACCGGCGGCACCATTGCCTCAAAAGTGGACTATCGCACCGGCGGCGTTGTCGCCAACTTCTCACCCGAAGAACTCCTCGCGCTCTACCCTGAATTAAAATCAATCGCCAACATCAATTCAGAACTTGTCGCAAAAATGTGGTCAGATGATCTGCGATTCAAACACTTCGAATTACTCGCTAAAAAAATAGAGCAACACATCAGATCTGGCGCAACAGGCATCATCATTGGCATGGGTACAGATAATCTAGCCGTCGCCGCCGCCGCACTTGCCTTTATTGTAGAACACACTCCCGTTCCTATAATTCTCGTCGGCTCCCAACGCTCCTCAGATCGAGGCAGCAGTGATGGTGGCATGAATTTAATATGCGCCGCCGAATTCATAACCAAATCCGACTTTGCCGGCGTCGCTATTTGTATGCACGAAAATGAAAACGATAATAATTGTAACATCCTCCCCGCAACCAAAACCTACAAACTCCACTCCTCAAGAAGAGACGCCTTCCAACCCATCAACACTACTCCTATCGCCATAGTACATTACCAAACAAAAACCATTCAATTCCTGCAAAAAGACTATCCTACGCGCACCAATGATAAACCCATCATCAAACCAAAAATGCAAGAAAAAGTTGGCCTCCTCAAAATCCATCTCAACATGTTCCCAGAACAATTTTCCTTCTTCCAAGGCTACAAAGGCCTCATCATCGAAGGCACGGGGTTAGGACACACACCCGGTCAAGTGCCCAATCCCGAATGTGCCATCCACAAAAAATTCTATCCCGCTCTCAAATCCCTCATCAACTCCGGTTGCATCATCGTTATGACAACGCAGTGTATCTATGGTACCGTAAACCTCAATGTCTACGACAAAGGCCGTGACCTCCTCTCGTTAGGCGTTATTCCTGGTGAAGACATGCTCGCCAACACGGCATTTGTTAAACTCGCCTGGCTCTTGGGGAATTATAAACCTCTTGACGCCAAAAAACTAATCACTCAAAATCTTCGCGGCGAAATAAACACTCAACACCAATACGAATCTCAGTTCATCCCAAAATGAAATCCCCTCTACTACTTATCATAGGTATCCTCACCTTTACTCTTTTCCTCATTGCTTGTTCTCCCTCTCAAACAATTAACTCCGAAAAATCCTGCATCCAAGACTCCGACTGTGTTCCCGCCGCCTGTTGCCACGCCAATGACAGTCTCAACTCAAAGTACGCCCCTAACTGTAAAAGTACTCTCTGTAGCATGGATTGCGAACCAAAAACTCTTGACTGCTCGCAAGGCAAAGTGCAGTGTATAAACAAGCAATGTTCTGCCATCATCCCTTAAAAAATATAAACTCTAAGAATGAATTTTCACAACTCTTTTAAATAACTTATTTAAAATTAATCACTCATGAAAATACTCATTGATATGGATGGTGTTATCGCCAACTTTGAAAAAAGTGTTTTAGATACCTATCAATCTCTGCACCCAACCAAACCCTTCATTCCCCTAGATGAACGAACCACTTTTTATGTGAAAGAACAATATCCCTCTGAGTTACAATCCCTCGTCGAATCAATCTATTTAACCCCTGGATTTTACCAATCCCTTCCTATCATCAATGGCGCAGTAGAAGCACTATCTGAGATGACACAACGCGGTCATAACCTCTTCATCTGCACCGCTCCTCTTCCACAATATGAACATTGTGTGTTAGAAAAATATCAATGGGTAGATCAATATCTTGGGGCAGAATGGGTAAAAAAAATCATTGTCACAAACGACAAAACCCTTGTTCGTGGAGACATTCTCATTGATGATAAACCTAATATCACAGGTCTCGAAACACCCACTTGGGAACATATCCTATTTAACCAACCTTATAATAAACATATCACTTCTAAAAAACGCCTAAATTGGGATAACTGGAAATCAATTCTGGACATTTGATTCAAATGTATACCAGACCTTTCTTAAAAAACCCCTTTTTATGTCACATTCTTTATATACTTCTAAGAGTATATGCTTCATATGGTCAATCCCCCTTTGGATACTGTCATCCTACCTCTAATAATTGAACATGAAAGAACAAAAGACCAATGGCGTAGAGGGGGTAATTATATTCCTATCTCTCCTGGAAGTCCTTATAATTTCCCTCCTTCTTATTCAGAATATATCCCTCAGCCCATTAGCAACGAACCCGATGACGATCCAACAGATATCACTCATAAATATATAGTAAATAGGTGAAATAATCGAATAGTAACCTACATATTTATAGTAAACTGCGTTACTTTATGCACGCAGTTATCTATAAAGAACCTTGAATAACCTTATTTTGATCAATTATTCAAACTCCTCTATACAACGTTATCAGTTCTCGTGCCAATTCTGCCGTTAATTTAATTACCTTTTTATCATCCGCATAACGTGCTGGTTCAAATAATATCTTTGTAAAAAAATCATTACACACTGCATGTAGTGCTCTCGCTCCCGTCTCTGCGGGGCAACATCCTGCAATCACTTCCGGCACTGCCTGGCCTATTTGCACTTCATATCCTTTCAACGAAAGCAATTGAGTATAATTTCTAAGAACAGACTTTTTGGTCTGAGTTAAAATTCTCACTTTATCCTCAAGCGTGAGTGGATGAAGTACTCCCAAAGAAGGTAATCTTCCCACCAATTCCGTTTTTAATCCATACATAATTAAATCTTCTGGACGCACTTTTGAGAGCACATACTCCTCCTGTCCATCTTTTCTTTCTTGTTGTATGCCAAATCCTATTTTCTGTCCGTATCCTAATCTCTTCTGAATAATCTCTGTTAATCCATCATCTTTGGTAGAATGCCCAAAAGCCCCTGCGGTCACAAATAAAATATTTCGCGTATTCAATGGTTTATTTTCTTTTTTAGTCTCAACCATAATAGTAGCATCCTCAAGCCAGCCAATCAATTCATCTTGCAATCGTGGGCCAAACGCATTTCCACTCCCCGATTCATCACGAGCTAATTTATCAATCTCATCCAAAAATATTACTCCGTATGGTGCTTCCTCTTTGGTCATAGCTCTCATTTGTTCAAACACTGTCGATAGATTCTCGCCTTTGTATCCCTCATTTGATTTCCCGGTTAATTTTGTTTGAACCATTGGTAGAGCTGCTTTTTTTGCCAACAGCGAAATCATATATGTTTTTCCCACACCCGACGGCCCAATGAGTAATACATTCTCTTTGTATATATCTTCATTTTTCGTTTGAACTTTTGTCATATAATTTGAGAACGCCACGGCAATCAATCTCTTGGCATCACGCTGTCCCACAACATACTCATCAAGATACGACACAATTGATGTTGGTTCTCGCCAGTTGATCTCTTGATCTGTGGGGGAATTCTTTATTTGCCATGGTACAACTACAATCCTTTGAGACGCATTTTCGGCAGATTCTACTCTTTTCTCTCCATCTTCTTTAACCGCTCCTTCTATAGTTATTTCCCCTGTCTTGGTCTGATCTGTTGAACGATTTGTTTTCCTCTGCAAACTCTGCATCACAGAACGCATCTCTGTGGGTGCAAGAGTATGTTTGTAGAGTTTTATACTTTTGTCTTGAAGATCGATACCATAACCCCTATTTTTGTTAGAGATAGAAGTATGAACCAGAAGGAGTGGATAAACTCCTTGCGATCCTTCAATACCCATTGCCGGAAAAGGAGTACCTATCAAAGGGATATCATTACTATCACTAAGGCTCACGACAAAATTGGACAGCTGGAGAGGGAGATAGATTTTACTTTTATGCTTTTTCTCTTTTTGTAAGTTTTGTAAGTTTACTACATGTTCCAATACCTCTAAATTTTCTGTAGGAATAGTTATTCGCAAGCCATATGTCGTTGAAAAAAAGAGTGATTTGTAGCTCAATCCTATCGAAATCGTTAGTTGATTTTCACCAAGAGGAATATATGCGTCTAAGCTATCATTTATCCGAAGTACATATACTTTAGAATGAGCTTTTTCTAAGCGTGCGTCTCTATACCCATCATATGACAGTTCGATCTCGCTGAGAGGAAGGGAATGGAGCACTCTCTCTAATTCAGATTTCTGTCTCTTATCCCTAGATGTAAACAAGTCCATTATGCTCCTCTCATATTCATTTGTTTATAAACATTTCCAAAAGATTACTCCTCTGAAGTAAATATAAAGAAGAGAACCTCACCTCACGAACAAAAAAAAATTACCCTGCTCATTGAACAAGTAATGGGTGGTACAATTCAACAAAAAACAAAAAATGATGTCGCAAGCTACGCTAATACATTTGAGGAAGTACAAGCCGTAGTACTTGGGTGTACTGAGTTGCCTCTAGCCATTACCCAAAAAGATATTAAAATTCCTCTCTTTGATTCATTACATATTTTAGCAAAAGCCACAGTAGACTATGTCTTTGCACCACCACAACCTTCTTAAACCTCCTTCTTTCTCATTCAGTATGTCCCTCGGAGGTACATCTACAATGAAATTAACCGCTCAAGCAAAAAAAATACGTAAACCCACAACAGATATTAGTCCACTATTTTATACTCGCTGGTCTCCTAGAGCCATGACCGGTGAATCACTCACAAGAGAAGAACTACTTCCCTTATTTGAAGCCGCCCGTTGGGCTCCTTCATCCTACAACAACCAACCTTGGCGTTTCATCATCGCAACTGCAGAACAAAAAGAAAAATTCATGGACTTCTTAGGCGATTTCAACAAACAGTGGTGCAAAAATGCTGCAGCGTTAGTTGTCGTCTGCTCCGCCAACAACTTCACTCATAATGGTCAGCCCGCCATCACTCATTCATTTGACACTGGTGCCGCTTGGATGTCTGTCGCTCTCGAAGGTGCTCGAAGAAATCTCGTCGTGCATGGCATGCAGGGATTTGAGTATGACAAAGTAAAACAAACACTCCAAATCCCAAACAATTACACTATCGAAGCCATGTTTGCCATTGGTAAGTTTGCCAAAAAAAGCATCTTACCAAAAGAGATGCGTGAAAAAGAAGTGCCCAGCTCAAGAAAAGAAGTCAACGAATTTGTCAATTGGGATGGCAAATTTGAGTGGCAATAAATAATCTATTTTCTCTGAACCTATTTAACCCCTCCAATCAAGTTTTTATAGTTCTTTTTCTTTCACTCTCTACTAACCTGCCACATCATGTCAAAATACAACCGAAAACTCTGAGCAAGTGTCGCATCTCGAATAACAATCGCGAGTGGTTCTCTGAGCACAAACACAAACAAGACCGCATCTGAAAACACATCGATCCAGTTCGGACTAACCATCTTATTTGGCAAATATCTAACACGTGTCAGAGGCATTTTTTGACGAATGTTGCCATACAATCGAGCATTGCTATTGTAAATAATCCGCAGAGGGATATGGCGCAAAACTCGTTTGCGATGAAACGCTAAAAACCATGCTTCCCATTTCTCATTCGCAATTTTTGGTGCACCCAATACCATCAATTCATCATTTCTCTTCATCGCATAAAGTAACTCTTCACGAATTATTTTTAGAGAACGAAATCCTTCATATATCTCCGCCAGCTTTTGTGAAGAATGTAAAGAACGCTGCAGTAACAATTGTGGGATAAAGTCTGTCACTTCTTGTTTTGTGATCTTTAACTCTTTCTCTTGTTTCTCAATATAATCTAAGAGCACATGCGGCTCACTTGCCGTGAAATATTTCGTACCCTCCTTTGTGATATAGCCCACTAAGCTTTTGGCAATAAGTTTATCCAAAATGTCATATATTTTTGACTTAGATACCTTACTCTCTTTACCAATAGGCCCAACCGTAACTTGTCCCAGCTTCGTTAACGCCAAATACACTTTAATCTCACCTTGTGTCAAGCCAATTTTTTCCAGCAATTGCGTGTTCATACTGTACATAAATTTGGTTTACTTTATTAAACTTATGATGGTAACCTACTAAGGGGGAGACAAGATTAATATAGTTTAATGAAACTCCTAAAAAGTAATAACTAAAAAAGGTTTCCCCTATGCCTAATAAAATACCTAATAAAAAATACGATATACCCACAACCGATTTAGAAAAAATATTAGATAATCTAAACTCAGATGAAAACAGAATTAAGAGTATTGAATTACTTGCAAGAACAGTTCCAATCCCTCAGAGATATATAGATACCACCATAGAATCATATATACAAAAAAGCAAAACAGAAAATAATATCAATTATGTAAATTCTGCTGCAGGGATTGCAGGAATTGCAGGCATGAAAGACAAAGCACAGCAATTGTATGTGTTGGTATTTGAATATAAAGAAAAACATGAACCCATTTATGAGCATTACGTCAGTGAAGCACATAATCTCCAAACACGAGGACTTCTGGCAAAGGCTGCAGGAAATCAAAAAAAAGCGCAGGAATATTTTAAGAAATATTTAGAAAAAGAAACAAATATCACCTCTGCACTCCACTTTGCACAAGAACAAGGCATGACCGAAGAAATCTCTCAATTACAAGAGAAAAAAAGAGAACAAGAAATAGTACAAATGAAAGAACAGGAACAAAAGAGAGAATATGGAAGGGCAGGACATATCGCCCGCAGATTAGGAATGAACAAAGAAGCAATGCAGTATTATGAAAAAGCAGAATGGTTCAGAGCAGTTGCAGAAATTGCCGAAGAAGTAGGGGAGTTTGAAAAAGCCATTTCCAATTATGAGCGAGCAAAAGATTTTGAAAAAGCAATTATAGTAGCAACTAAAGCAGGATTAACAGAAAGAGCGAAACGCATTAGTTTCAAAGTAATAGGAGAATATGAAACAGACAACAAATTAGACAAAGCCGCAGAAATCGCAGATAAAATTGGCATGTGTGATTGGGCCCTAGAATTATATGAAAGAGCAGGTCATTTAGATAGTGCATTACAGATTGCTCAAAGAGAAAAAATGGGAGAGAAAGTCCAACAGTTATTTCCCAGAGCCATTGATACGTATTCACAAAAAAAACCTGAAATTGCCGCACGTATCTTACGTCGTTTTGGCAAAGAAACAGAAGCGCAACTAATGTATACCAAAGCCATTGATGAATATGAAAGTAAGGGAATATCTAGCTGCAGTTGTTGTACACCAAGTTTAAAAAAAGCAGCAGAGATTGCCCAAGAAGCAGGAATGATGGCAAGAGCCGAAGCATTGAGCGGATTGCATAAATTATTAAGTGATGAAGAATGAAATCACCGCTCAAATTTTATTTTCTTCTTCGGCACATACACTTTACCCCTCATCACTTCTTTCTCTGTAAATACCCTTGCCTGAAACATCGGATTGCCCTGCAAAATTTTCTTCATCTTCATCAAATTCAACAAGCCCGCTTGCGGCCCTATATGCTGTAACACCGCAGCAGAATTAATCGTTCCCCACCGCAGTGCTTCCATAACGGTTTGGCCATAAAATAACGCCGCTAAAAACCCCACAGAAAATGCATCCCCGCTTCCCGTTCGCTCAACAATTGGCACTTGAAAAATCGGACAATAAAACCTCTGCACACCATCAAAACAATACGCCCCATTTTCCCCATCCGTAATCACCACAATCTTTGCTCCTATCTTATGCAACGATTCTAACAAAAAAGGAAAATCTCTTTTCTGCGTTTTCAATAGCAATTGCGCTTCTTCTGTATTAATCAGTAATACTTCTGTCAACTTCAACATCGACCGCAATCTCTCAACTCCCAACTGCAACTGATACGTTCCCGGATTAAACCCCAACTTCACTTTATTTTTCTGCACATAATCCGCCACCCGTGGAAATATCTTCTCACATCCTCTCGCCATTGATGTTAAATACATCCATCTAGCCGATGAAAACCCCGGCATCTTATATTGTCGTGGCTCATGATGCACAAGAATCGTTCGCTCCGCCTCATAATCCAACACCACGCTATAATTCGTTTTCTCTCCCCTCTTGCGAAAAAAATATTTGGTAGAAACCCTATTCTGCTTTAGTGATTGATAGATCAATTCCCCTTGTGTATCATCCCCCACTTCTGCATACAACGCCGATCTCATTCCTAACCGAGCGGCTCCGATTCCCATATTCCCCGCATTGCCTCCCAGCAATTTATCCACTCGAGAAACACCTAACTTTGTACCAAACGGAATATGTAAATCACAATGATGTTTCACATCACATACAACCGTTGCCACATCATCTAACTGCAAAAAAACATCCTCTGTCACATCACCAATCGATAATAAATCAAGCATAGCCCTAGACCTCTTTTGATACAAATGGTCTAGATAAAAGAAAGAATGTATTTAAATCTTCTTTTTTAGAAATTTCTCTTGTTCTTTTAATGAAGCATGCATTAAGATCTTGAATATCCGTTCAACCATTTTTTCATCCATCTGCTTCCGTTTCGCTCTCAGTTTATATCGTTCTAACAGTTCTCGCTCTCTTCCGATTTGTCGCAGCGGCAATCTTTGGTTATATTTAACCCTCGCAAATTGGGGAGCTAATCTCAGTCTTGCCACAATTAAATCAAGCAATCTCAAATCTATCTTCTCAATTTTCCTGCGTAATGATTGCAATTTCTCCATAATCCACATCTCTCTCTCAAAAGTAAAATAAACTCATTTTGGCACAAAATCTTTCACATCCACATCCTCACCCGACTTCTTACCTAATCGTTCTTGCACACTTGCCACAATCACATCCGCCACCTGTCCAGCTCCAATTCCTTGAAATCCCGTCATCTTTGTTGCCGTCAACCCTGGATTCACACAATACACTCGCACATTCTGTGGCAGCTCCAACGCTAAAGCTTGCGTAAACCCTCGCAGACCATATTTTGACGCGCAATACGTCGTCGCATTTGCAATCGGCTCTTTAGAAAGCGCACTTGCCACATTCACAATCACTACTTCTGGTCGCAACACCAACTGTGACAAACACGCCTGTGTCATATGTATTGCTCCAATCAAATTCACATTAATTTGTGCCCTAATCTCTGCTGCCGTTTGTTTCTCTAACCGTTTATACATAAATAACCCTGAATTGTTAATCAACACATCAATTTGGCCAAATTTCTCCCTAATCTTAGCCACACCCTCTTGAATCGATTTCTCATAAGTAACATCCAAATGTAAAAGTAAAGCCGGCGTATATTTCGAACACTCTCTCAACACTGCCTCTCCCTCTTTCTTCGTATTGTGATACGTAATAACCACTCGACATCCCGCTTTTGCCAGTGCTATCGCCGTCTCTTTGCCAATCCCTGTACTCGAACCCGTGATAAGAACCACTTTATCCTGCAGCTGCATAACAATCATAAACAGAGTGTATTATTTAAACATTATCACAACCTCCCTTTTGCATTTCTAAGTAAAACTCAAGCACAACCTCATTTCTCTAATCAAAGAATTTTCTCACAACCCCACCCGCCACAAGATATATAAATCCAGAGAAGAAGACACAATCTCATGAAAAAAAAGAGGCATGTATTTGGGCACGAACTTCTCTTAGATTGTTACGACTGCAAACCCGGTGTGTGTGGTGATCTTGAACATTGTTACAGCTTTTTAGATAAAATGGTCGATGCCATTGGCATGAAAAAACAAGCGCCACCCCAAATATTCCGCACCGACCATAAATTGTACCCCGATAAAGCTGGTCTGAGTGGCTGGGTCGCATTAGTCGAATCATCCATTGTCATTCATACCCTCTCCAAACGCAACTTCATCTCCATCGATGTCTACACCTGTGGTAAATTAGATCCCAAAGTTGCCGTGGCCTTCATTAAAAAATATTTCAACCCTCGTAAAATCGAGAAACAATACGTCGAGCGGGGAATTCATTATTTCTCTAATAAAGAATGAGAAAATAGAATAATAAATCATAAAAGATAATATCTCAAAGAAAACAAATAACAAAGACATCAAATAAGTGACCAACATGAACGAAAAAAATATTCACTGGATAATCTTAGGAGGAGTTATTATTATCATCGCTCTCTTATTCTTCCAAACAAAACAAATCATTCTCACAAGCCCCGCTGATACCGCTCGCATAACTGTAACCGGCGACGCCCAAACTGATGTTATGCCTGATTTAGCCGTGCTAACTCTAACCGTTGTAACGCAAGGCCAAGATGCTCAAACTGTTCAAGAAGACAACAGTAAAAAAATGAACACGGTTTTGCAAGCACTCAAAGATGCCGGTGTTCTCGATAAAGAAATTGAGACAATCAATTACAATCTCAATCCCTGGCAAGAATGGGATGCCAAAACTCAAAGCATGCAAGACAAAGGCTACCGTTTGCAAAACACCCTCCAAGTGAAAAGTAAAGACGTCAAAAACACCGGAAAACTTCTTGATCTTGCCGTCAAGAATGGTGTGAATACCGTAGACGGCGTCTACTTCACCTTATCTGATGATGCCGAAGCAAGCGTTCGAGACCAATTAGTTGCCCAAGCAAGCCTCAAAGCCAAACAAAAAGCCCAAACCCTTGCCAAAAATCTCGATGTCACATTAGGCAAAGTCTTAAGTGTCAGCCTAAGCAGTTACACTCCTCCAATCTATTATGGCGCATACACCAAATCTGCCGCTCCAGAAAATGCTATGGAACCCACTCTCAATCCTAAAAGCGTCAAAGTCAACATCCAAATAAACGTAGATTACGGGATTAAGTAAAGAGTATAGAGGACTTTGAATAAACCATCAATTTAATCAATGATTCAAACCCATTCTAAACTCTCTTTTTTCTGTTCTTATTGAATATCCCTTTTCGCTTTTTTCCTGCTATAACTTTATAAATAGCATATTATTTTTATTCCTCATGGCTAACTTTAAACGCATGCATGGTACTCAACGCCGCAATGACCCTGAATTTCACAGCGACTTCAAACCCAATCGTCGCACTCAAACCGGCCGTCCTAATAGGGATGAACCCCGTTTCGAACGTGATGAATTTCGTCCCACTCGAAAAGAAGAAACCCAGACCATCTGTGCACGCTGCGGTAAAGTATGCACCGTTCCTTTTCGTCCTAGTAACAATAAACCCGTCTACTGCAGTGACTGCTTTAGAAAAAACGATTCCTCAGAATATCAACGCCCATCCTACCCTCACCAACAGTCTTCCCACTCTTCTAGTGACTTAGCCGACATCAACAACAAGTTGGATAAAATCATGCGAGCATTGAAGATTAATTGAGAAAAAGATATTTGTTTAGAACCAAAATCGGCCCAGTCCATTTCTAAAGAGCAATTTTACTAAAAATATGAATTAATTAATCATAGATAAACTACTTGAAAAGAGAATATAAACTGATTAGAAACATAGACCTGATAAATTTGATTTAAGACAAGTTCATATCTGTTTTTTGGAATTCTCAAGTTCAGGGGTAAAACGTGAAACTTTTCAATGGATATTACTGTTTCTATTTTTTTATCTAGAACGGTGCAATTTAACTCCTTCTTACGAACAGCATCAGAGGGTGATGGCATGAAGAGACGTAAGTACTCTGTGGAGATATATTTTGAATTAAGTGTGCCACCCAACTCTGTTTTACCAAGAATGAAAGGAACTGCCTGAATTAAAATTCCTTGATACACCAAATTAGAACTATAATCATAAACATTCACATCCCAAGATGTTGGTGCATGCCTTGCGTCCTCTTCAACTTTTTTTGCTTTTTTGACAATCTCTGGTGAATGACCAAATAGTCGTTCTATCGAGCCCATTACCGCCTCAATTCTCGCCTGAACATTTGTTCCTAAACTCTCTTTCTTTTGTTTTTTTAATACTTTCAATGCTGCCCCTAATTCCATTAACTGAGAATTAAACAAACTAAGTTGCGCAATCATCTCATCTAGATTCTTATCTTCTTCTCTTAACCATTGCTCAGCACTCTTTTTTTGAAATAATGACATAATATAACATCCATAAGTGGAGCTATATAAATTTTTCTCATCCCTCATTTACATGGAAACAGTTGGCAACGCAACAAGTCATATCCTAAATAACATAACAAAGAGCATTCTTCTAATTTGGTTGAAAGAAAATGAGTACAACAATTAATATATGGTTAAAGTTTCTATTTTAAAAATGCAAAAATACCTCTTTCACAACTATAACCAAAACTACAATCGTTATTTTCAACAAGAAAAAAGAAAAATCAAAGCCGCTCTTTCTCTTAACCCTCCACTCTCTATTGAACATATTGGTTCCACTTCTGTTAAGAAATTAGGGGGAAAAGGCATCATCGACATCGCTCTAGGCATCCCTAAAGAGAAAATAAAATCAATAAGAACACAATTGGAAAAAGCAGGATATGAATTTAGAGATATCGCAAGCACCCCCACGCGCTTATTTTTTCGCCAAGATTATACGTATAGAAACAGAGTTCGCAGAGTACACATCCATGTCGTCCAATTTGAACAAAAAGAGTGGATAGAAATGATAGCATTTCGGAATTATCTTCAAAAAAATAAAGAAACAGTAAAAAAATACACCCAAATCAAAAAAGAAGCTGTACAATATGCCCAAGGTGATGGTCAGAAATACCGTCGATATAAAGAAAAATTCATTCAAAATGTCCTCAAAAAAATCACAAAACTTCATCCACAAAAATGATAAATTAACAAAACGTAAACAGATGAAATCTACGGTCTCTCTCTCTCCGGATCTCGCGGCAACAACACCGCTTCTCGTACATTATCCAACAAAAGTAGCCTCTGCGTAATTCTATCCAGCCCAAATCCCGCGCCGCCATGCGGTGGCATACCATACAAAAACAATTCACTATATTCCACCATCTGTTCCGGATTCAACCCTTTTTCCTGAGCTTGCGCACACCACACATCATATCGATGCTCTCGCTGCGATCCTGAACAAATCTCCACGCCATTAAATAACAAATCAAACGACAGTGTCACGTTTGGATTTTTCTCATCTTTCATCTGATAAAATGGCTTCACTGCCCAAGGAAAATGCGTCACAAACACAAATTCTGTTCCATACTTCTCTTTCACCATCTCACACAATAACTTCTCCCCCTCTGAATCTAAATCTTCCTCCGTCGCATACATCTTTCCTCTCAAACTCAACAACTTCTTCGCATCATCCAGTGTCAGTCGAGGAATTTTTGCCGGAATGGTATGTTCTATGCCTAACATCTTCAACTCTGTTACCGCCTCAATCTGCAAATGCGTAAGCAAATCAATAAACATCATTTCAATAAAATCCATCACTTCCGTATAATCAGATATAAATCCCATTTCCATATCTACTCCTGTAAACTCTGTCAAATGCCGCATCGTATGTGACTTTTCTGCTCGAAACACCGGCGCAATTTCATACACCCGCTCAAACCCGCCTGCCACAAACATCTGTTTGTACACCTGTGGCGACTGCGCTAAATACATTGGTTTGCCAAAATAATTCACAGAAAACAGCTCCGCTCCCGATTCCACCCCTATTTTTGTCATTTTGGGCGTATTAATATTTGTAAATCCCTGCCCATCAAAAAAATTAGTTAGAATATGCACAATTTTGCTGCGAACTTTAAAAATTGCCTGTGTCTTTAAATTCCGCGTATCCAAAAACCGATGATCAATTCGCTTATCTAACGACGTCAGTCCTTTATCACTATTATCAATAGGCAATGGCGTTGCCGCAAGTGAAATCAGATTAATCTTCTTAATGAGCACTTCAATTCCCCAGCGAGACTCTTTATTCTCTTTAGGCATTCCCACAATCTCAATAACCGATTCTTTTTGTAAAGTTGGAATCAACGTAAACGTCTCTTCTTCCGTATCACCTTTGAAAGCAATCATTTGCATATCTCCCGATCGATCGCGTAGAATAATAAACTTCACTTTGCTCAAGTTCCGAATCTCTTGAATCCAGCCTTGTATCACCACTTGCGTATTCAACTTCTCTCGTAAATCTTTAATCAGTGTTCGTGCCATACTAAGCAAAAATGAGGGTGGCTTTTTATGGTTTACGGTTCAAAAATTGCCTCTGAATTGAAACTTAGCCCTACTTTTTTTATTCCTCTTCCATTTTTAATCCATATATAGCAAAGAACACAAATAATTGAGCAATAAATCTGTTCTTTGCTTATTACGAACGAGCAGGTATTGATCAATTATTTATGCGAGTGAGTATACTTGCAAAAAAGAGTGATGGGCTTTAGATATTTTTTGTATCTCACTTCTCTCCATTGCTTTTTTCACTAATTCAACGATAGCCCCCCTGGGTGTGTCTCCAGGCAGAGGTTTTAGAGTTGCCAAGACTAACTTTCCTTGAAGTCCTAAATAGGGAAAATATGTGCCACACAGTGATTCTAACTCCGATTTTCCTAAATGAAAAACTGTACCCTCTGTCTCAGATGGTTTTACGCCAGTTCCATTAGGTTCTCCTTGCTGATATTCGACCTTAAGCGCATAATTCATCCACTCGTCATTTATACTTGCATCATCTTGAAGTGGCTTGAAGAGGATTTCACCGCCTATCTCATATCTATATACCTCGGTTGTAGGGGCTGAAAATCCACCCTTCCTCATCACCTGATAATCACCAACATCGCTAATGATTACTCGATACTCCAAATTAAATTCTGGATTGCGGTCGGAATACTTTTTATCTAGTGATATAAAGTGTCGTTCTCCTATTTCTTCCGATAAAATTCTGCGTGTTATCATATTGTATGTACCTCTTCATTTCGTTTTTTAATGTTTGTTATTTATGAGTAATAACTAATGAACTATATAAGCATTAGCGGTGGTAAACACCACCTCAACACGAAAGATTAAAATACATTTAAATTATATTAACCTAAAACACCAGAAGATATTACTTAAAAATAGAAGTATTTATAAATAAAGATATATGTTTGAATATATATGAACCTAGAAATATGTAAAACCCTCGTACAACAACAGACGCAGTTTGTCCCATCCCTCTTTACACGCAGACAAGTTCAACTCATCGAGAAGTATTTACGCCGCCAGCCATTAACACCAACAGAAAAGACTTACTTCTATTCCAAGATAAAACAGAAAATTGCTGCTCTTTCTTCTCTCAAAGAAGAGTATTATGTGCAGGGCAGTAATATGATTCCGCAACGTGTAGAACAAGCCAAAAAAATTCTTAAAGAACTATCCTACGAAAATGCATTTATCTCCGGCTCGTTTCTCTACAAGAAAGAGTATAATGATATTGATATTTATGTTATTTCTACTAAAAGAAAACAATATCATCAACCATCAAATGAGGATGACATTAAAGAGAAACATTTTATTTTTATTACCCCTAACGATTTGAAAAAACCTATATTCAATTCTGTAGCAAAATACAGCATTGCCAATTTTCCATTAGTAACCCCCCTCCCTCTCATAAAAAGGCCAACATATAATGATTTAGTTGTAACCTACGAAATGGCTATTAATGAGATTTTAGAAAACGAAGACCAGAAAACAGTTAGAGAATTACTTTTCTACTCCGAATTATTAATTCACAATAATTTGTTGGATGCATATTCTCTTTCTTGTAAATTTGAGGAAGTCAAAAAAATGCCTATAAGCAAAAAAATTGAATTAATCAACGATCTAGCCAAAGAACTCTTCTTAAAAAAATATTCCCTGCAATACATTTACCAAGCCCTCCTTAAATTTATTAAAGATTTAGAAAAAACTAGGATAGAATATCCCCTCCACGATAATCTACCTATTTATATCAAATTATTTGGTGAAATTAAAAATGAATGTAGAAGAGCTTAAACAAAAAATCAAAGAAATTTTAGGTCAAAACATTATTTTCAATAAAGAGTTTGATGATTATGCCAAGACCATCAAAAATATTGAGGATAATTTAATTGAATGGTGCCTTAGATTGAAGAATAGAGAGATTAAATTTGAACCAGCACCAGCCATGCGTGAATGTATTATTTTTATTAAAAAGATTGGTTTTTCTAATCGATGCATCGTTGTAAAAATAGCCAATGGTGAATTCAAAGAATTTCACTTAGCGGATCATCTCTATTATGATATACTCCAAAAGAAATTAGGATTAAAGAAAGATAGCTACACTTGTTAACCATGTACCAAGAACTCTTACAACAAATTGGACTATCTCTCAACGAAGCACGCGTCTACGAAGCACTCCTCTACCTTGGTGAAGCCAATGTAAATAGTATCTCCATCAAATCAAAAGTACATCGCCGCAATGTCTATGACTCCCTCAACAAACTCATCGAGAAAGGCCTCGCCTCAGAAACATTTGTCAAAAGCGAGAAACTCTTTAAACCAATTGACCCCCAACGTCTCCAAGAAATAATCAAAGAAAGAGAAATTGCCCTAGAATCATTCTTGCCTGACATGAAAAAACTATACTCATCCATTCAGCCCAACGCCCAAGCCTATTTTTTTAAAGGCATTGAAGGCTTCAAAAACTATCTTCAATTGATTTTACAAGAAAAACAACCAGTCTACTTCATCGGTGCCAAAGCCTTTTGGTTAGATCCTCGCCTGCAGCACTATCTGCGCCATTTCGATCAAGAAAGAAAACAGCTTGGCATCAAATTCATCCATTTATTTGATTACGAAATCAAAGAACAAAAGCCAGAAATTCTCAAATTTGTCGGCAAACCCTACCGTTTCCTCCCTAAAAAATATTCCTCCGCCACCGCCGTTGATATCTTTGGCGATTATGTTGTCACTTTTGTTGGCGTCAAACCCGGAGAATTATATGAAGAGCCGTTGCAATTTGTTCTTAAAAGTAAAGTGCTCGCAGATGGCTACAGAAAATTCTTCCAATGCATGTGGGACAGTTGTGAGGAAGAAAAATAAACTTATAGTAAATTGAGGCAATCATATGCGCTGTTATCTGTCCCGAACGAAGTGAGAGCGCAGCGGGGTCGAAGATTTCAAAGAAATCCGAAGAAGTTAGTTTTTTGCCCGATCATACTTTATCTTGAGAAGGATTAATACGACAATCATAACTGATTCTATTGTTGCAAATGTAAATAATGGGTAAATAGAATTTATTTCTGCATAAATTCCGTAAAGTATTAATCCTATTAATGATATAGTTGTCCATAATAAAGACAAATCTTTTGCTGATTTGGTCTTCCATGTTTTAATTAATTGTGGAATTAAAGCGATAGCAATAAGAAATCCTCCCAGATAACCAACAAATTCTAATGCCATAATTCTTACAGATATTAACATACTTAAAAATCTTTCTAAAGCAAAAAAATAATTTCACTTATCAACTCGTATTCACAAAATATGTTCCATCAACTCTCCTAACTTCCTCACCGTATTCCAATTTCGCGTCGTTGCGGGTACGTTCAACATATTCTCCCAAAAAGTATTTGACAACTTGGTTCGCCCCATGCCATTTGGCAAAAAAAGATATACCTCTCTACCCGAAATCACAAATTCCTCTTGCGCATCTTTAACTTTATTCGCTTTATTCAAATCCCTCTTCATTTCAGGTTTTCGCGCTAAAAACACCACATAAATCTGAGTTGAATCTTTATTTTGAAACAAAGTATTCCCTTGAATCTTCTGCCACTCCTGTTTTGTTCGCAGTATCACCTCAACTTCAAATCCAAAAGATTTCCGAATGCCCTCTTTAATCTTTTCACTCAATCTCACCGTGTTCTCCTCACAATCAAATAGTACATTTCCACTTTGGATATATGTTTGAACACAACTCAAACCTAACCCCCCATAGAGTTTTCCAAGTACATCCATTTTTATCTTCTTCTGTCCGCTCACATTCACGCCCCGCAATAAAGAAATATATCTAACCATAATTATTACAACAAAAACAGAATATATAAAATTATCTAAGATACCAATTTCTCACACAATCACTTCCCCTCGATGCTGTTTGGGCATAAAATTCAAAATCATTCCCTCTTTATACTTCGCACATCCAATAATATCTCCTCCATAGCGCAGCAACACCAGCTTTTTCTCTGCTCCTAAATCTCTCTTCAATTCCTGTCCTTGAAAATATGTTCTCAACTCCTCCTCAGACAAATCCACCACATTACATAACTCTTCCCCCTTCGCAAACGCCTCTCGGCCCAATAACTGCGCTCCTTCCTTACTCAGACGTATCTCACTGCCCATATCCTCTGCAAAATACAAACCAATCTTATCCACAATTAACTTCTTAAAATCAACCTGTACAATATCTTTACTCACAATTGAAATCTTTTCATTCTCTCCTTTAAAATAAGCATAATCCTCCTGCGGAAAATAGCCAAATTGCTTCTCCACAAGCTCTCGCAATCTCTTCACATCTCGTGTATTAAGAATTGTTAATTGCTGCATCACCCAACCCCCCACACCGGATTATTCCTCCTCTTAATCTCTGCAATCTCTTTTAACACCTCAATCTCATTCTTCGTTAAATTCTTCTTAAGCTCTTTCAACTTCTTAAAATGCTCTTCGGGGATATCCGTATACAAAAAATCCCCTTCATTGATCTGTCTTCCCACCGTCACATGATCCATACTCATTGCCAACTGTCTACCTTGCTCCGCAACGGCAACCGCTTCCTGATTCTCTTGCAAACTCTTCACATTTGTCAGCTTTTGCCCATCACTCTTCATAATAGGATCGCCTGATCGTACTCGTCCAATCTCAATCTCAACCCCGACAACCGCCGGATTATTCTGTCGAAACACATATCCTTTCATAATCATAAACTTGCAAGGGCGAACAAGAGTATTCAACTCCCGCAGCTCAATATCTTTCTTCAATTTCTCTTTATACGCTTCATACTCCTCAATTGTTTTGTAAATAATTTCATGCGTAATAATCTTCAACTCTTTATTCTTCACCAGTTCCACCACATCTGCTGGAATCTTAGTATTAAAACCTAAAATCACACCATAAAACTCATCTTTATTCTTCATCGTTTCAAGTTGCGAAATATCTCGCTTTGTAACCTCGCCTAGTGATGCCGAAGAAATCGGAATCTGCCGCTCATGTAACAAATGTCGCAGTGCCTCAAGCCCGCCAATCGTATCCGCTTTAATGAGCACACCTATCTCTGCGCTATCTTCCGAAACAACTTCCTTCACTTCCGCTTGCACTTCCTCACTCAGTTTTTTGATTTCTTCCGTCGTGCCCGAACATGACCGAATCGGCATCCCCGCAATTGCTCCATCCAATCCCGGTGCCACAATCTTCACACCTGTTGCCGCATACGCCTCTTTTACATTCTTAAACTTGCTCTTCTTATCTCTCATCTCCGAGAGTTCCATTGGTTCAAGCAACGCTCGCACTTTCACAACCAGAGGCATATCAATACCTCCAATAACTAACGTCTCATTTACCTTCAATTTACCATTATAGAGAATCGTATCAATCGTTGTGCCCAAACCTTTCTCCTCTTTGACTTCCAGAATCGTTCCTTTGGCATTTCCCTCCTCTTCAATCATCAACTGCTTCCCCATATATTTTTGCGCGAGTGCCGTGAGCACTAAGAGCAATTCAGGAATACCTTGTCCCGTTTTCGCCGATAACGGCACCAATGCCAACTGTTTTGTATAATCCCCCACCCGATCAAATCGTTCCGCTTCTAGCCCCAACTCACCAAACTTTGCCACTAACTCATACATCTTCCCCTCAAATAGTCCTTGTGTCTTATAATCCAATCCATTAATATTATCAATCAAAAATGTGCTTGTATCATAACCCCACCCATCAATCAAATCAATCTTATTTGCCGCAACAATAAAAGGCACTTTATGTGCTCGTAGAATCTCAATACTCTCAAGTGTCTGCGGTTTAAATCCTTCATTGATATCAACCACTAAAATTGCAATATCTGCCAAACTCCCTCCCCGTTTGCGCAATGAAGTAAATGCCGCGTGTCCTGGCGTATCAATGGTCAATAATCCCGGCACGGTTACTTTTCCCGCAAATACATTCATCAGCTTCCCGCAAATTTTTTGAATCACCTCAATGGGGATAATGGACACTCCAATTGCTTGTGTAATTCCTCCCACTTCCCCTGCCGTCACCACTGAATTTCGTATCCTATCGAGAAGCGACGTCTTTCCATGATCAACATGTCCCACAACCGTTACCAGAACCTTGCGTAAAGCCATATTTACTAAATCCATCAAAGTTTTTTTAAACCTTTCCTCTATTATGCTTCTATGCCCCTCATCCATGAACATTCCATTAAACTCAACATCACCTTACCTAGAGGAGACGTCCACGCCAAAATGGAAACATTCTACAATCCTCTCATGGTCTCCAATCGTAACCTCGCAATTCTACTGCTCAACAGCATAGAAAACACCAACCTGAACATCGTTGACCATCTCGCCGGCTCCGGTGTTCGTTCTCTGCGTTTTCTCAAAGAATTACAACCAGATAAAATCAATCACCTCTTCATCAACGACAAAAATCCCCGCTTCAAAAAAGTCTTTAAGCAGCATCTCACCCTCAATAAAATATCAAAACCTCTGCAAAAAAAAATCACTCTTGGAAACCAAGAAGCCTCTCTCTTCCTTCTCAATCGTATTAATGACAACGTAAAGCCCAGTGATTTTTGTGGCTATGCCGATTATATCGAGTTAGACCCTTTTGGTTCTCCCAATCCTTTTCTGAGTGCCGCGATTGCTCGAATCTCTCGCCATGGTATTCTCGCCATCACCGCAACCGACACCGCCGCATTAACCGGCACATATCCCAAAGTCACCCAACGCAAATATTGGTCAACCCCTCTCAAAAATTATATGATGCACGAGATCGGCTTGCGTATTCTCATCCGCAAAATCCAACTCTTGGGTGTCCAATTTGATAAAGCTCTAACCCCTCTTCTCTCCTACCACAAGGACCATTATTTCAGAATATACCTGCAATCCGAAAAAGGCAAAGAACATTGCGACGACATCCTCAAACAACACCAATACTTCCTCTCCTGCCCCAACTGCCTCAACTTCAAAACCTCCCTCTACAATAACGAAACCTGTATTTGCCAAACCAAATTCCAATACGCAGGCCCATTATGGATAGGCAAACTTCACAACCAAAATTTAATTCAAAAAATATCTGAAAATAATACTTTTCCTGAAGAGCAGAAATTTGTATCGCTCCTCAAAGAAGAAGCATCACAGGATAGTATCGGTTTCTATGATTTGCATGAAATAGCCAGAATTCTTAAACGAAACCCTCATAAAATGGAAGATATCCTCAAATTTCCACACATCACCCGAACCCATTTCTCACCTACGGGAATCAAAACAAACAAATCCCTTGCGGAAATCATAAATTTAATAAAGTCATTATCTTCATAAAAACCAATGTCATTCAAAATAACTCCTCACAATCTCGAACACGTCCTCAATGCCTACCAAAACCATCATCAACCAAAAAATCTTACCGTTCCTTACGACAGATACGGCAATGAAATAGAAATTCCTGCTCCCCAAAGAGAGGAGATAGAATTAGCATTAAAATGGTATGATACCAGACAAATGATGCAACAATCTCTCTCCCCCAACTATCGTTGGCATTTTAGCTTATTTGACACAATACACATAACAAATAAAAATAAGCCCGAAGTTGAGCGTGAAATAATCTCCCCTGGCCTCGCCATAATTCATTTTGGCAAAGAATACCAATTGGAATATCAATACGACCGCAAAACCGGATTCCCTCGTGTGGTAGGATATTCACCCAAAAACCAATCTTTTAGCTTTTGGCCAACCACACAACGTCGTGTTGCATAATTAAACCCAATTAAATCAAAACCATGCCCTCTGCAAATATCCAATTAATAACTGGCGTTTTAGGCCACGCCTATAGAACCATTCAACCCGGAACAATGCTCCATGCGCATCAAGTACTCAAAGAGCGCCAGACAAACCAAGAATATAGAACCGAAAGTGTCTCTACTGCCAATGGCATTATTTATTTCTTAGATAACAACATTCCAAAATTAGCCATTACCACTGAACTCGAAAACTTAGCCCTACGTCATGGCGCACAAATCTATAGTCTAACTAATTTTAGAAACGAGTATCATTACCCTAACTTCGAAGAAGCCTACGCGTCCATCAAAGCAGAAAACACAACGATCATTGATTTATCTCTCCTGCGTCTAAAAAAATGGGGTAGCAAATCATTCGCATCTCTTACTATTAATACAAAAAACTATGCAAAAAACCTTCAACCCGAAGAACGTAAACTCATTGAATGTATTTATGGGTGCGATTCTGATATACGAATCAACATGTCTTTTCTTGAGCAGTATTACTGCACTGACATTTATCTTATGGATCCAACCTACATCCAAACCATTGCTCTTCCCGGCCCGATAGTATGTTCCTCTAGTTTAAGTTCCGGCAGTTCTTATTTTGAAGCCCATCTTTTATGGGGTAGACGAAGATTATGGGGTGTACCTCTCAATAACCCTCAAAGCGCCATCACTGCCTCAGAATCTCTCTCCCCAAAAATAACTACTCCCTCTCACCAAACTCCTCTCACCCTCAACGAAAGAATAGCCCAACTTGCTCAAGTATACCCCTCGGTTTCAGATTATCTTCAACGAGAACTTCGAGAAAATCCCTCCTTATTAGAACACTACGAACATCTCGCGGTGCGTTCTCCTCTCGAGATCGATTGATGTTTATTTTTCTTATATCCACCATTCTCGCTCTTACGTCCTCTCATACCTCCCCATCAACTCCGCCTGCGCAATAATATGTCCCCTCATTGCCTCCTCCACTTCTTTCTTTGACGCCCCCTCGCTCAACGGCAACATCATATCTAACGCATACAACTTAAAGAAATATCTATGTTCCCGATCCGGTGGACACGGTCCGCCATACTCATTCTTACCTCGAGTATTTCGTCCTAATATCCCCTGCACTTTCCCTTCTGTAATACTCTGTGGAATGGGCGGCATGTTAAAAATCACCCAATGATCCCACACCTCTATATTATAATTCTTCTTCGCCGCATCAGGAATATCCGGATCATCCATGAGTAACGCCATACTCTTTGTACCCGCAGGAATTCCACTCATAACCAACGGTGGATTCACATTCTCGCCATCACAAGTATATTTAGACGGAATTTTTCCACCATGATCAAATACCGGGCTGCTCAATTTCATATTCGCCACCTCTTTTATCTGTTCTGAAGACTCATTTATCTGTTTTGAAGAAACACAACCTATAATTAACAGCACAAAAACACAAACTCCTACCTCTCGCAACATAGACTAAGAAAAAACAACAAACTATAAAAATCTACCCTAGCGGTAAATCCATCTTCGCAATCTCCGCCGACTGCACACCCGTAATCTCGCTCATCTTATGTGCAATAGCATCAAAATCACTGCCTTCCACCGTATACATCGCCAGAATCAACACGGCATTCAAGCCAAACGCAATCGGTTCAATTTTCGACTGCATTTCTCCTAATGCACCATTTTCTTTGGCAATACGTAACGCTTCCATTTTAATCTGTTCTAAATCCACATCCGGATCTTCCGGCATAATCTTAAACGTAATAACTGCTCTGGCCATTTTGTATTCCTCAAAAGATAATTTCAGTTCGGTCCAACAAACTTACATCCCGGACAGCTATACTTCACTGCATTTGTTCTACAGAATGAACATCTCACTAACTCATACTGTCCACAACTAGGGCATGAGAACGTCACACTTCCCGGATTATTTGCAACTTTTTTCTTACATGACAAACATATTTTGCTTTCCATACCAAGCTAAATTCAGGGCCTATTTATAAATCTTTTTGGCATTGTTCTTCACTGTACAAGACAATTAACATTGATTTTGTTTATAAAGCTCTTTTCTCTCCTCAAATTTAACAAGAGTATTTCTGGCATATTGTGGAAGATTGTCTGGGTTTATTCCTAATCTATAACACACCGAAATCACATTAAAGAAAAGATCTCCCACTTCTTGTTCTATTTTCGTTGTTGTTCCATCTTTAGTTTTACAATATCTCCCTCTATATTTTTGCACCGCATCATTAAACTCTCCTGCCTCTTGTGTCACTTTATGTAACACATCATCAATTGTCAACCCAACTTCTGTTTCTAACTCATTTGCTTTTCTCCCAATATCTTCTAAAGTCATATTTCCACCTCTCTTTGAATCTCTTCTAATAAATTCAATATCTAAATATATCTAAATAAAAGACCGTTGTGTATTTAAAGATAAATAAAAACAAAAAGACATAATCAAAACCACATATCTCAACACACTCAATATAAAATCTTCTCTGCACCATTTCCAACAACTACTTTTTTAAATACTCCCTCAATCCCATTCAATACATGGAACTTCCACAACATTACAATCCCAAAGTTGCCGAACCCCGCTGGCAAAAATACTGGGAAGAGAACGACATCTACGCCTATCATCCTAATCCTGCATTAGAAACCTACAGCGTCGACACCCCGCCTCCCACTGTCTCAGGCAAAATGCATATGGGTCATGCATTTAGTTATACCCAGCAAGACATCATTGTGCGCTATCAACGTCTGCGTGGCAAAAACGTCTTCTTCCCTTTTGGCACAGATGACAACGGCCTGCCTACAGAACGTTTAGTCGAACAAAAAAAGAAAATTCTCTCAACCAAAATGTCACGCGAAGAATTCATAACCATCTGCAACGACGTCATCAAAGAAGAAAAGCCCCTCTTCATCCAAAGCTGGAAAAGTATAGGCATGTCCGCCGACTTTAAACGCTCCTATTCCACAATCAATCCACATTCTCAAATCGTCTCGCAAGCCTCCTTTCTGGATTTATACAAAAAAGGTCGTATCTATCAGCAAGAATCTCCTATCTCGTGGTGCGTTTCCTGCCAAACCGCCATCGCCCAAGCTGAATTTGAATCCGTTGATCTCTCAAGCCATTTCAATGAAATAAAATTTCACTGCGGTTCTCAAGAATTAATCATTGCAACTACCAGGCCTGAGCTAATCCCTGCCTGTGTCGCTCTCGTCTACAATCCCCAAGATCCTCGTTATCAATCACTCAAAGGAAAATGTGCAAAAGTTCCGTTATTCAATTACGAAGTGCCCATTCTTGCCGATGAAAACGTCGATCAAGATAAAGGAACAGGTCTCATGATGGTCTGCACATTTGGTGATAAAGAAGATGTAGAAAAATGGTATCGTCACAACCTTCCTCTGCGTGTCATCTTTGAAAAATACGGCAAACTCAACAACCTCGCCCAAGAATTCCAAGGCTTAAAAATCAAAGACGCCCGTAAAGCCATCATTGATAAATTAAAAGAACAAAATTTGCTCCTAAACCAAAAAGAGATTACCCACGCCGTCAATGTGCATGAGCGCTGTAAAACCGCAATCGAATTTCTAAAAACCAAACAATGGTATATTAAAATCTTAGACCGTAAAGAAGAACTTCTCGACGCCGGTAATCAAATCACCTGGTATCCACCTCACATGAAAGTGCGCTATGATCACTGGGTGCAAAACCTAAATTGGGATTGGTGCATCTCTCGGCAACGCCACTTTGGCATTCCTATTCCTGTATGGAGTTGCGAATCCTGCGGTTCACATATTCTCCCCACACTTGACCAACTCCCCTGTGACCCCACTTTGCAAAAACCACATAAACCCTGCAGTTGCGGCAACAGCAATCTTCAAGGTGAAAAAGACGTCTTTGACACCTGGGCAACATCCTCTGTCACATGCGAAATTGCCAGTAACTGGCAGCACCAAGGCGAATATAACTATCCCTATCAAGATAAACCATTCTCATTGCGTCCCCAAGCCCATGACATTATTCGCACTTGGTTATTTTATAGCGTTGTCAAAAGTGTCTTCCACCACTCTAGAGTTCCCTGGAAACGTGTCATGATTTCTGGCCACGCTCAAGACCCCCAAGGCCGAAAAATGTCCAAATCATTAGGTAATATCGTTGAACCTCAACTCATGATTGAAAAATTCTCCGCGGACGCATTGCGATTTTGGGCTGCCGGCTCAAAGTTAGGCGACGACTTGCCATTCATGGAAAAAGATCTTCTTACCGGCCAAAAATTTGTAACAAAATTATGGAACGCCTCTAAATTCGCTCTCCTCCATTTAGAAGACTTCGATCCTCAAGAAAAAATAAAAATAACCACCGAATTTGACGCCTGGATGCTCCATCAATTAAACAACGTCATCATCCAGAGCACTTCCTCTTTTGAAGAATATGAATACAGCAAAACCAAAGCCGCAATCGATCAATTCTTCTGGCACACTTTTTGTGACCATTATCTCGAAATAGTCAAAGATCGCCTCTACAACGCCCAAGCTCGTGGTCTCGAAAACAAAAAGAGCGCTCAATATGTTCTCTATCACTCTCTGCTCTCTATTCTCAAAATCACCGCTCCTCTCATGCCCCACATAACCGAAGAGATCTATCAATTATATTTTGCCCAGCACGAAAAAAAACAAAGTATCCATATTTCTTCCTGGCCAAAAACACATGAAATAAAAGCCACTGATGCCGGCGATAGAGGAGTAGATATCATTAACACCGTACGCAAATATAAATCGGAACATCAATTGTCCATGAAAGAAGAATTAAAACAATTAGTGATCGTTGGCGAAGAAATTGAAAGTAAGTTAAAATTAATTGAAGACGATTTGAAAGCCGTATTAAACGCCAAAGAGATTGTATACTCTGGCGAGACACACAAAGAAACAGAACAATTTAAGTTAAAAGTGGGAATAGTGAGGTAGTTATCAATAGAGTAAAATAGTGATTCAATCCAAATGACAATTAAGATAAGCGTCTAAAATACTACTTCAAAAGAGTCATTTCAATCTATTTTAAAGTAATTTTACGAAAGCTTTTTAAGAAGAAACCACGTTAAATAGAAAAGTCTTATTCGAAAAAGAAAAATCGTATTAAAAAAAGAAAACATTGAGGTGTTAAAATGGCAGTAGCAGGTGTAGAAGGATATTGTGTTAAGTGTAAAGCCAAGCGGCAAATGGCTGATGGTAAAGAAGTAGCAATGAAAGGCAAAGGCGGCGTTACCCGAAGAGCAATGAAAGGAAAATGCCCTAAATGTGGTACAACTATGTTTAGAATTCTTGGTGCAAAGAAATAATTATTCATTTTATCTTTTTTTTAAATTTTCTTTTTTAACATTCCCTATACTTTTTTTTTCAATATCTCAAATACTCAATTTTAAATCAAAACCTTTTTATTCTTGATTAATCTTCTACCACTCATGAATCCAGAAGAGTTTGACATAATTATTATAGGAGGCGGTATCAATGGCGCCGCTATTGCAAGAGAAGCCCAAACACGTGGCCTTCGCGTCATTCTACTCGAAAAAAACGATTTTGCTTCAGGCACAACCCAATATTCTTCCCGTCTTATCCACGGCGGTCTGCGCTATCTAGAACAATTCGAATTTGGTCTTGTTTTTGAAGCCTTGCAGGAACGAGAATATTTGCTCAAAACCGCACCCCATCTCGTGCGTCCTCTGCATTTTCTCATTCCTAACTATCTCCATAGCACCCGTGATTTATGGTATCTGCGTCTGGGCATGATTGGCTATGATTTCCTCTCATTCCTCAAATCTCTTCCGTGGCATACCTATTGGAAAAATGCGAATCTCGTCAAACTCGTTGAACCCGGCATCGAAACCGCTCAATTAAATGGCGCCGTTGCCTACTATGACGGTCAAGTCAACTTTCCCGAACGCCTCTGTCTTGCCAACATCTTAAGCGCCCAGCATGCCGGCGCCATTGTCAAAAATTATCATCACGTCACAAAAATCCTCACTCAAAATAAAACTGTTATTGGTGTGCAAACACAAGATCTCCTCACAAAACAACAACAAACCTACTACGCCTCTCTTGTCATCAACGCCTCCGGTCCCTGGGTAGATCAAACCAACGAATTAATAAAATCCCTTGGTCCTCTCTCTCTTGAAATTGGCGGCACCAAAGGCAGCCATATTGTAGTAAAACCATGGAAATCCGCCCCCCGACGCGCCATCTACGTTGAAGCATACCACGATCGTCGCCCTATTTTTATCATCCCCTGGCGCAAATACATCCTCATTGGCACAACCGACATTCCTTTTCACGGAAAATTAGAAACTGTCTATCCCACCACAAAAGAAGCGCAATACTTCCTCGACGAAACCAATCGCCTCTTTCCCGACGCCCAACTCACAACACAAAAAATAATTCATGCCTACGCCGGCGTTCGCCCACTGCCCAGTATTCGTAAAGAAGCACCTGGTGACATCCCCCGCAGCCACATCATTCACGACTACCAACAAGACGGCATCACTGGCTACCTCTCAATCATCTCTGGAAAAATCACCACCAATCGCAGCCTCGCCCAAGAAACAATTAACACTCTACAATCTAAACTACCTCCCTGCATCGTTAAAAACATCAAGCGCTCCCAAACCAAGAGTACTCCTCTCTTTGGCGGCAACATTAAAAATATTGAGCAATACAGCAAAGATCATCTCTCAACAATCGAAAACACATATCATCTAGACCGCGAACAAGCCCAATACCTCATTGATATGTTCGGCACAGAACATCAAAAAATTCTCGCATACTGTGAGCACAACAAAAGCCTAAATAAAAGAATATCTCAATACCACCCCGATATTCTCGCCCAGATTTATTATTGCATCGAACACGAACACGTCAAAACTCTCTCTGATTTTCTCTTGCGCCGCACCGGTATCGGCTCTGGCGAAAACCAAGGACTTGATTGCATTCAAACCGTTGCAAAAATCATGGCTCCAAAATTAAACTGGACAGCACAACATACCAAACAGCAGATTCAACAATACAAAAAAGAAATAAAAATAAGATATACCCTCCATAACTAACCATGAGCCTCTCCAAACCATCCCCATGAAAAATCATACACCACATCATATAACAAATCATATCTCATCTCATACTCCAAATCATAAACCCCTTGCTAAAAACAATACCAAAAACCGTAATAAAAAAATACAAGCCGTCGGATTCGATTTTGATGGCACGCTCATTCTCTCCGAAAAAATCAAAGCCCAAGCATTTGCCAAAATCTTCCACGATCTCTATAACATCAATCACGGCCTAGAGCCATTCTATCAAAAAATAAGTAAAGAAGGAATTAGCCGGCAAGAAAAAATCACCCAGCTCATGCACCACTTTCTCAAGCGTCCTCCCACAAAAAAAGAAATAAAAAATATCAATCAATTATTCACCCAATTCTATGAAACCAGTTTACGTACCTGCCCTCTCTTTGCCTGCACGAATATTCTCTCCGAATTAAAAAAAAAAGTAAACTTCCTATTCCTCTTATCTCTCGAAGAAAAATCCGATGTTCTGCAGATCTTAAAACACTGCGGGTTGCACCGCTATTTTAACGAAGTTCTCGGCGGTCCCGCCTCTAAAGTAGACAACTTAAAACACATCATCAAAAAACATCATCTCAACCCCTCCCAGATAATCTATGTAGGAGATAAAACCAGTGATATCATTGCCTGTAAAAAAGTCAAAATCAAAGTCGTTCTGCTGCAAAAAAGATTTAATTATCACACGCTTCGTGAAACCCTTGCTGCCGATTTCGTCTTCAGCTCCCTCTGCGATCTTCCCCTAGACATTAACAAGTATTCGTAATCATCACTCTACATTATGTCATATATCACCCCCCTCTATAATCATTGTATAAAAAAAAGTTATTCTTCAATCAATCTCTCAACCACATACATTCCTATCGCTAGAGACGCTGTAAGTCCAGGTGAATCCGCCAACACATGTAGCGCATGTGGATATAATCCATCTCGCTCAATCACAAAATCACTCTTATTTTTCAACTTTGCTTGTATCCCAATCTGATCATATCGCAAATCCTCTTCACAAATCCCTGGGAAAAATGATTCCAACGTACTCACAAAATCACTCCTGTTCCTCGTATGCCCCGTAACATTTATATCTCCTCGCAGTGGCCCAACTAACACCCAATCGCTCAACGCCCCATCTAATCCTAACGTTGGTGTCAAATGATTTCCTAGCACTCTCTTTGGTTCTCCATACTCATCCACACTCCCCTCCATAACTTGGGGCAGTGGATATACACACATCCCTCTCATGCCAATCTCATCGCGCATCCCCCGTTGAAATCTCATATACTCCCCTTTTGTTGGAATAATTTCATAGGGAAAACGTGCATTAATCATTTTGCCTATGTTCTCTGCCCCCAGCCCCGCCGCATTAATCAATAGATGTGTACTAAATTCATAATCTCTCCCCCCACTCACAACCTGCACCACAAATTTTTCCTCTCTACTAATAACATCTTTCACTTCATGTTTACGTAGAATAACCCCGTTCTGCTCTTCAACCAACTTCTCTAAAATATTAACATATTGTCCCGCATCAATAATCCCCGCACTCGGAAAATATAATCCCGCAATACCCTTCACATTTGGTTCAAATTCCCTCAGGCGCTTCTGCGTCAACACCTGTACAGGCACCCTATTCTCAATCGCTCGCTGCAAATTCCAATCCAACATCTCAAATTCCTCGTCCCCACATGCCACTACTAATTTTCCTGTTTCCGCATAACTCACCCTATGTTCCAACGCAAACTGTTTCAAAAGTCTATTCCCCTCAGCACACAACTCCGCTTTAAGCGATCTTGGATGATACGCCCATCCCGCATGTAACACCCCTGAATTATGCGTTGACTGCTCCTCTCCTAATCGCGCATTCTTCTCAACCACCACCGTTGTTTTCCCGGGATATTTCTGTACCAAATAATATGCTATAGCCAGTCCAATCACGCCGCCCCCAACAATCGTATAATCCACAGAATCCATACAAAAACCCGTTTAAACCCTATTTAAAAGAATTATGAAAGAAGAGGCCTATTTAACCTTATTTTTCTCCAAAAAATGCATCAGTACATCCAGCTTCTCAAGTGTTTGCGTAACCGCCATCTTGATATCATCCCGTTTATGCTGCGCCAAACTAAAAAAATGCTGTATCTCTTTATACGCCTCCGGCGTATCAACTCCCGCCAAATTATGCACAAAATGTGGCAGCATATGCGTACCCGTCGAATACTTCTTCATCAAACCGACCCAATTTGATTTTGTCCACGGCCAAATCAATGTACACATCGGATTCGCTGACAACGCCATGGGAATCATCATCGAATCTTGCAGCCGAACCGTTTTCGATTGTGAAACCTCAAGCGCTCTCTGCTGTAACCCTGCATTTTGGAACATCGCCAGTGATCGCAATAACTTGCGTTGTTCTTCTGGCAACTCTTCATTTTTATATCTCTCGAGGAAATACTCAAATGTTTTTTCATCCCCCTGCCATGCCGCAAGAGTATAGATAGCTCCTTTGATATTTTGATCAATCGTATTCTTTGTTCTCAACTGCTTAAACAGAGTACTCGCTTTACGCAACGTTGCCTCATGTCCTGCCATGCCTAGCATGTAAATACTCATTGACCTCAGCATCGCTGTCGTATTTCTCTCTTTGGGTTTACGTTCCCATCCCACTTGTTTCAACAAATTACCATGAAATAATACACTCACGCGCCTCACTTCCCTAAACGCCTTCTTACGATAGGTTATCCGAAATAAACTTGACAAATGCGCTGACACACTCGAATTCAAAGGATACTGCGCATCCACACAATAGTTCTCCACAAACTTCAAATAATCATCTACCGTATACTTCCCCTGAATTGTCAATGAAAATAAATCATTCTCAATCCCCGTCGCATCAACTGGAGCTATTCTCTTCTCTCGTATTCCCTCCCCTAATTGTTGCAGCACTTTAGTCTCATATTTCACCCGATAAAACCCATGTTGTCCAGAATTAAGCTTAATCCACCCCTTTTGCTCTTTGAGTGTAAGCGTTTTCTGTGTCATCAGTGCCGTCTTAGCAATCCCATCCGCCGTCACATAATTAAGTGGGATATGCCACATCGTAGGAAACGTTTTTTGTTTGAGTGTAAAGCGTTGCTGCTGCAATAAAAATCCCAATTTACTCTTGCTCACCATCACTATAGGATATCCTGGCTGCGTAATCCAGCGATGCATCATTGCCGTAATCGTCGTTTTCTTGTACGCTCCTTGTATCGCCTGCCATAAATCAAACTTCGTCGCATTACTATACGCATGTCTTTGCAAATACTGATGTAATCCCTCGCGAAATATCTTCTCACTCACAAAACTCTCCAGCATATGTAATACACTCCCTCCCTTATCATAACTAATTGAATCAAAAATTTCATCAATTTCCCCCGGTGTATTTACCTTCACCGTAATAGGATGCGTTGAAATCAACTGATCTGCCCCAAGTGCATTACATATAGTATCCTCAAAATACTGCAGTGGCAACTCCCACTCTGGAAACGCATCATGCACCGCCTTGTAACTCATAAACGTTGCAAAACTCTCATTTAACCACAAATCATCCCACCACTGCATTGTCACCAAGTTACCAAACCACTGATGCGCCAACTCATGCGCAACCGTAATCGCAATATTTTGTTTGTACACAACCGACGTATGCTCATCTCCGAGCAGTGCAATTTCTCGAAATGTAATCGCCCCCCAATTCTCCATAGCGCCACTCGCAAAATCCGGAATAGCCAGCATATCTAACTTGGGCAGCGGATAGCGGATTTGAAAATATTGCTCAAAAAACTGTAAAAACGTCTTCGTATAATGCAAAGATAAAGTAGCATACTTAATCTTATCTGGAACTGTGTACACCCGAATTTTAATATTGCGATACATCGTCTCCACATACTTAAAATTCCCCACTGCCAAATACAAAAGATACGTTGACATTTTCGGGCTTACCTGAAACACCACCTGCTTCTTGCCCCCCGCAATCGTAATCTCTTTTTTGATAGGCATATTCGAAATCGTTGTAAACGGCTGTGGCACTGTAAGGCTCACATCAAATGTCGCTTTAAAGAACGGCTCATCAAAACACGGAAAACACGCTCGCGCACTCGCCGACTCAAACTGCGTTGTCAATAACGACTCCTCTTTTCCATTCAACATATACCTACTGCGATAAAACCCATACATTCCCTCATTATGCGTACCCTGAAAAAGTATTGTCAACACCGCTTTTCCTCTAAGCACTTTTGGAAACGTTAACTGCAATTCTTGTTTTGGCTCATCCACATGAATTTGCGCGCCAAACGTGCCATTTTGCACCAACTGTGCATCCTTGATTTGTAGCTCTTTGGTATGCAGCTTAATCAACTTTGTCGGCTTTCTAATATCAATCTGAATCACAACTTTTCCTCGAAACTGCCAACTCGAGAAATCTGGTTCAAACTCTAGACTATAATGTATTGGGAACACATTGAAATTAAGTGTCGTTTGCGGAACTTTTTGCATAGGAGGAAGGTAATTTTAAGAGTTAATAAAGATTATGGAGGGGTTTATATAGTAAAGAGGAGATATAGTCAAAAATGAGTTTATAGGAAAAGCACCATATCAAAAAAAGAGGCCTACATGAACACATTTGATTTAATAGTCATAGGTGCAGGTTCAGGTTTAGATATAGCTGTCCAAGCCGCATCTCAAGGTCGAAAAGTTGCGCTCATTGAACCAGGTCCAATGGGTGGCACCTGTTTAAATCGCGGCTGCATTCCCTCAAAAATGATTATTCATACCGCCGATCTCATTGAAGAAATATCTACCAGTAAAAAAATCGGTCTCACGTTCACCATTAAAAAAGCCAATCTCCAAAAAATAACCACTCGTGCATCTCATCTCGTTGATGGCGATGCTAAAGAAATCGAAGAGGGAGTTAGGGCAACCAAAAATCTCACTCTCTTCAAAGCCTCAGCCAAATTCATAGGTTTCAAAAAACTTCTTATCAACCAACAAGAAATCACCGCAAAAAAAATCGTCATAGCTGCAGGTGCCCGACCTTCCCTTCCCAACATTCCCGGATTAGAAAACGTTCCCTACCTCACAAGCACCCAAGCATTGCGTTTAACCAAATTACCCGAAAGTATGATTATCATTGGTGGTGGCTACATCGCTGCCGAATTAGGCCATTTCTACGGCTCACTAGGCTGCAAAGTCACCATCATCCAACGCGGCCCACTATTAATCCCCCGCGAAGATAAAGATATCTCTGCCACATTCACCGCCCTCTGGAAAAAGAAATACGATCTCATCTGTGATAGCACCATCCGCTCCATAGAAAAGAGAGGCAGAGATATCATAGTACACACCTCAAAGAAAAAACTACACGCACAAACCCTCTTAATTGCCACCGGCGTACGTCCCAATACGGACTTACTTAACCTATCAAAAACCGGCGTCCTTCTCAACGAAAAAGAATTTATCATAGTCAATCAATACCTTGAAACCAATGTATCTGATATTTATGCTCTAGGTGATATTGCTGGAAAATTCCTCTTCAAACACTCCGCCAACCTAGAAGCCCAAACCGTTTTAAAAAATATTCTTGAAACAAAGAACATCAAAGAATCGGTTGATTATTACCCCATGCCTCACGCCATCTTCACATCTCCTCAAATCGCCGGTGTTGGCCTAACTGAACAAGACGTCCTTGCCCAAAAACCCCCCAAACAGAAATATCTCATTGGAAAATATCAATACAAAAACACGGGCATGGGTGCCGCCTTAGCCCAAGAACATGGCTTTGTCAAATTAATTGTTGATGCCAAAACCAAAGAAATCCTCGGCTGCCATATTCTCGGACCCCACGCCTCAATATTGCTCCATGAAGTAGTCATCGCCATGAAAGCCAATCGCTTCCGCGCATTAGACATCTTACGTGAAGCCATCCATGTCCATCCCTCCTTATCCGAAGTCGTGCAACGCGCCGCATTGAGTGTTCCAATATAACTAATCTGGCTTCTAACTAATCAAACACCATAATCTATTTATATCATTTTTAACCCTAGAAACAATATGAGTGAAGTTCTCGAACATAACTGTGGTTTAGTCGTTGTCCATACTCTCATCGATGCTTATCAAATGATTCAATCACTTCAGCATCGAGGCCGAGAAGCCGCCGGCATCGCCGCCATTGGTGATAAGAGTATCGACGTGTTAAAATGGTCTGGTAACGTCAGCCAGTTTGACGTAAACGATTTATATAAAATTTTTTCAGCCCCCGAATATCACACATTCATGGCCCATGTACGCTACGCCTCCCAAGGACGCAAAGATAAAATTCTTGAAGATGCTCATCCTCATACCATAGGCGGTACAATAGAACATCGTGGCAGTCATATCTTCATTCGTGATTGTGAAATGGCCTGTGTGCACAACGGTCAAGTAAACCCACAATATCTTACCAGCCTCAAAACGAACGGTATCGAGAGCGAATGTGATACTCAAGCCCTTCTCCATTATTATAAACAAAAAGGTGAACACGAATTAGTACACTCTATTCCTGGTGCCTATTTGGTAGCTATCGCTGACAAACGTCGTAAAGAAGTCATCGTCGCTCGCGATAAGACCGGTATTAAACCCGGCATTCTTGGTTCAAAAAATGGCAAATACGGTGTTGCTTCTGAAGACATCGCATTTCGTAAAAACCGCGGTGAATACGTAGACAACCTTGATCCCGGAACAATCTATTATTTTGACAAAGAAGGCAATTACCGTTTGCAGAAAATCATTTCTCCCAACCTGCAGCAATGCTTTTTTGAATATAACTATTTAGCCGACGTTGACAGCGTCATGAACGGTGTCAATGTACGTCGCGTACGTGAAATCTTAGGCGAAACCCTCGCATCTGAAACACCCATTGAAGATATCGATTTCATCACATATCTCCCGCGTTGTCCTGAAGTCGCCGCCCGCTCGTTTGCCAAACAAGTAGACCTCCCTTTTTCTCCCATCTTTTATAAAATGCGTGGCGAACGCTCTTTCCAAGGCTCAACCAAAGCCGAACGTACTCAATCAATTGATAGTAATCTCCATCTGCTCCCTGGCATGAATATTTCCTTACGTGACAAAACCATCGCCATCTTGGAAGATAGCACCGTTCGAGGCAATACGTTGCGGCGTGCTCATGAATTATTATACACTCAAGCCGGTGTAAAAAAAGCAATCATTCTCAATTACACTCCGCAAATTGGTATTATTGGAGAAGACAACATCCCTCGAGGCTGTGAATTTGGCGTAGACATGCCTCCCAGCGATAACTTCATCGCCCGCGGACGAACTTCTGAAGAAATATCTCAAATCGTCGGTATGCCTGTGCATTACATCTCGCTCGAAGGCATGCTCAAGAGTTTTGAACGTGCAGGCATCGCTCGTAACGATTTATGTACCTACTGCATCGGCGGCAAGCATCCATTTCAAGAAAAATAACTCCTCCTCTTTATTATACTTCACCAACAAAAACGTTATAAACACCTATTTTTCTCCACACCCCATGTACACGGTGGTAGATATTGAGACAACAGGCCTCTCTAAAAATTATCATCATATCACCGAAATCGCCGCAGTTAAAATACAGCAAGGCAAAATCACCAACAGCTATCAAACATTAATCAACCCTCAAGTACGCATTCCTTCTTTTATCACCAAACTAACCGGAATCGATAACCATATGGTCAAAGACGCTCCCCCAATTAACAAAGTTCTCCCTGCATTTCATCAATTTCTAGGCACAGACATCTTCGTTGCCCATAACGCCACCTTTGACTACGGCTTTCTTGAACATAATTCCAAAATCCACGGTCATTCGTTAACCGCCCCGCGTTTGTGCACCCGTAAACTCGCCAATCGTCTCTTCCCTCAGCTGCCTCGCAAACGTCTCTCTGACCTCTGCGAACACCTCAACATCCAAAATGTACAAGCACATAGAGCCATGGGTGACGCACACGCCACCGCATTAGTATTCAATGAAATGCTCAACATCCTCCAAAGCAAAGGCATCTCCCACGTAGATGAAGTGTTAAAATTTGAAAAATCTCCCGGGAGAAGAATATAAAAAAAATCTAGTAAAAATCCCCATCGCAAAGCTGTGGGGTATTAGGCCCATTTTCATTGAATAAAAAAATAGTTCTACCAATCCAAAAGAAACAAAACCAAAAAAATAAAAAATTTAACACACACAACAAATCTTACACTGCTCGCATCCGCTACACGCTTCATCTTTCTTCATCTCTTCACCGCAGCCTTGACATTCTTGCACGTTATTCACCTCCGTACTAGTTGTAAAACCTCTTGTGTAATATGCTTCGCGCTAAACCCAAACTTCTCTAGTAATTCCTCTGGACTGCCCGATTCCCCATAATGATCTCGCACCCCAACACGTTTAATTGGTACAGGATATACTTCAGACAAAAACTCTGCTACCGCGCCACCTAATCCTCCTGCAATCTGCGCCTCTTCCACCGTCACCACTCGTTTACATTTCCGAGCCGCATTCAAAATCATCTTCTCATCGAGCGGCTTAATTGTATGACAATTAATCACCATAGCATTTATATTTTTTTCTTCCAGAAGTTGCGCTGCTTTTAAACACTCAAACACCACCGGTCCCGCGCCAATAATACATACATCCACTCCCTCTTTCAACAGCTGTGCTTTTCCAATCTCAAAATGCGTCTTAACTGTTGTCATCTGTGGCGTCTTCTCCCGCGCAAAACGCATATACCCCGGACCTTTGTAGGCCGCCAATGCCATCGTCGCCTTGCGCGTTTGCCAATAATCACATGGCACAATTACCATCATATTTGGCAACGCTCTCATCAGCGCAATATCTTCCAGCATCTGATGTGTCGCTCCATCTGGACCAACCGAAATTCCTGCATGCGCCCCAATAATTTTCACATTCACATTATTATAACAAATTGTAGTGCGAATCTGCTCCCAGCATCGTCCCGGGCAAAAACACGCATACGATGACGCAAACGGAATTTTCCCCATCGCCGCAAGCCCTGACGCCACCGTCACTAAATTCTGCTCCGCCACGCCAATTTCCACAAATCGTTTTGGATACATCTGTGCAAACTTCTCCACCCGCGTAGACTCCGTTAAATCCGCACATAACACCATCACTTCTTTATTCTTCTTGCCCAAATCCAGTAACCCATCACCATAGCCATTACGTGTCGGCACTTTTTCCAAAGAAAAATCTAGATACAATGCTTTATTCAATTTCTTCAACTTGCTCAATTCAGTCATCGTGATTCCACACACACACATTTTTCATGTATAGATCGGCATAATAAACATCTCTTCCCTTGCAACTTCGATTCAATCTTACACAACTCCGCAAGTGCAATCTCTCCTTGTTCTTTTGTTGGCGGTTTGCCATGCCACGTATAATCATTCTCCATAAACGACACTCCTCTGCCCGGAATTGTATGCGCAATAATCATCAATGGCTTTCCTGTATGCTTCTTCGCCCCATTCAACGCTCTCAAAACTTCCCTCATATCATTCCCTTTAATTGTTACCACATCCCAATTAAATGCTCTATATTTCGCCGCCAACGGCTCCAGTGGCATGATATCCTCTGTTCGCCCATCAATTTGAATATAATTACGATCTAATACCGCAACTACATTTCCTAACTTATACTTCGCTGCAAACAACACCGCCTCCCACGTATTCCCCTCATTATGCTCCCCATCCGACATCAAACAAAACACTTTATTTGCTTGTCCATCCATTTTGAGCGCATACGCCATCCCACATGCTTGCGATAACCCTGAACCCAATGGTCCCGACGTTGTCTCAAGGCCAGGTAACGCTTCCCGATGTGGATGGCCTTGTAACCTTGAACCAAGCTTGCGCAACGTCTTCAACTCCGCTCGAGAAAAGTATCCTGCCTGTGCCATCGTCGCATACAGAACTGGACAAATATGCCCATTACTCAAAACTAATCTATCTCTTCCTTCCCACTTCGGCTTCTGTGGATTATGTGTCAGCACATTAAAATACAACGCCGTAAAAATATCTGCCATCCCCAGTGGTCCTCCAGAATGTCCTGATCCGGCACAGACCAGTGACGTAATAATATCTCGACGAATATTATTTGCAATCAATTCTAATTGTGTGATATTTGTAATTTTTTTCATGGTTCCGTAATAACTTTGATATTCAGTAAAGCGCTAACAAGTGCAATTATCACATAAATATAATTATAAATCAACTCCACTGTATCAATACCTTTTGATAACCCAAAGAGTACCCAAGAAGCAGTCATAACCAATAAAACCATGTTCAAAAATACTACTGCTTTTTTAATCGTTTGCGTCATTCTATATCAATCCTAACGCATGTAATGCTAAGATAATAACCGCAACAATCCCTACAATACTCAATATAATTGCTAACCAAACAATCCATCCCTCTTTTTTTTTCTTAACCATCATAATCCTCTTTCATCTAGAGTAAAGTTTTATGCTTAATAAACCTTTTGTAGTCTTAAAAGAACTTTAATCATCCTAATTGCTCTAAGACGAATAACAATACAAGAAGCACAATAACAGAGCTAATGCCAATTTATCCTTTTTCTTATAAAATACATCCCCTGTGGCAACAATTACTAGTAGATCCCCGCCACTTCTAACCCAACAATTAACTTTAACCTATTGTAAGTAATATTGAACCAATCCTTAACAATACGTACACACATTCTTCTTAGGCATTGGTTTCATCACACTCTTCTTCTTCTTGCCGCCTGATTTCTTCTTTGTTTTCTTAGCCATATTCTCCCTCATTATTCTCATTGTTGAATCAAACATCCTGACTTCTCACCTAGCATTTCCAGTGTCTGCTCACCCATCAATTGCGACCCATCCGCAAACTCCCATTACGGCATACAACAACCTACGAGAACGACCATCTACCATCTTCAAACCAAAACAAAAACGCTTAATAAAGTTTATGGAGCCCATAGCACAAACTTATTTAATACCTCCCTCAATCACCTTTTCCATGTCCCTTCCTCTACATTTCACCCAAACAATCTATAATCCCACATCCTCACCCCAAAAAATATTTCTCACCGCCGATATTGGCGGTACAAACACCACATTTGGCATATTTGAACCAACTCCTACGGGTCTCGAATTGCTTCTCACGCTCCATCTTGCAAGCAACACCATAACCAACTTTCCTCATATCATAAAATCCGTACAGCAGCATCTCCAAGAAAAATATAATGCACCCATCATTCACGCCTGTTTTGCCATCGCAGGACCAATTAATGAAAACAAAACCACCTCACAACTAACCAATCTCCCTTGGAACATTGATACGCTCGCAATAGAATCTCTCACCCACATAAAACCTCTTCTCCTCAACGACTTTGAAGCAATTGGCTATGGTATAGATGCCCTCCCTCCAAAAGATATCCTCCTAATTAAAGACAGCCAACCGCTCCCCAAGCATCCTTGTGCCATTCTAGGTGCGGGCACTGATTTAGGCAAAAGTATGCTCATTTGGAACAACCAAAAACAACACTACTTCCCCCTTGCCTCCGAAGGCGGCCATGCCACTCTTGCCATAGAGCAACCAGATGAATTTCTCCTGTTACAATCTCTGCAAACCCATTACCAAAACTCTCAAGTGACATGGGGTGATGTCCTCTCCGGTCGTGGCATACACGCGCTCTACCTCTCATTAAATACTCATTATCCCGCAAGCGACATCAGAACAACCATTACCAATTCCCCCAACCCTCCTGCACAAATCACCAAACACCATCTCACCGACCCCCAATGTACTCATACTTTACAACTCTTCACCCGATTCTACGCTCGCGCTGCTCGCACTCTCGCTCTCGATTCTCTTGCGTTTGGTGGAATCTATATCGCCGGTGGCATCGCCGCCAAACATCCCGAAATCTTCACCAGATATAACTTCACCCAAGAATTTCACAACTCCAAAAAAATGTCTCATCTTCTCAAGCAAATTCCCCTCTATCTTATAACTAACTATCATGTGGGATTATATGGCGCTGCACGCTATATCTTAATTGAAAAAATGAAATAATGTTATTCAAAAAGTAACCACCCACCAAAAGCATTATATACCTAAACTACCCCCTTCTAAAAAAAGGTGATTCAAAGATGACTGTGCGAATTTTTACAACCCCCACCTGCCCCTGGTGCGCTAAAGCCAAAGAATACTTCAAAAGCAAACGCATTCCCTATACCGAATTAAACGTTCTCGAAGACATGCCCGCTCGGCAAGAAATGATCAATCGTTCTCGTCAAATGGGTGTACCTGTCATCGACATCAATGGCGCATTAATAATCGGTTTCGACCCAGAAGCGATAGAAAAAGCTCTAGTTGCAACTCCCATTAAAAAAGCCGCTCAACCTAAAAAAATAATTAAAAAGAAAGCGCCAAAAAAAATTATCGAAAAACGTTGGAAAACCGTTGAAGTCAAAAAACGTCGTTGATTTGCAAATCTCTCCATCAGCTATCGCTTCCACAAATTCATAATTCCTGCTTATAGTAAATCACAATGATATTTGAACATTTTAGTTGTGATTTACTATTCTAGCAAATCTCACAATTGTTCAATACTTGCTGTTAAGCAAGTCACGAACGCCAGTGACTTGAATTAATGAGATTTGCTATTATCTATAACCATGGTTCGCATAACTCAGCTCGATTTAATCATCGTTCGCTGGCTTAAACGCTACGGTTTGCAAATTCTACGTTTCTCTTTAGGCATTGTTTTCATTTGGTTTGGCCTCCTAAAAATATTCTCCCAAAGCCCCGCAAATCAACTCATCACCAAAACAATCTATTGGTTTGATCCAAATTGGTTTATCCCTCTCTTAGGTGGCTGGGAAATCCTTATCGGTCTCTGCTTTCTGCACAGAAAACTTCTTCGTCTGGGCATTTTCTTAATGATGCTCCAAATGCTTGGCACATTCTTACCGCTACTCATCCTGCCTGGTATTGTCTACACCAAAAACATCTTCTACCTCACTCTCGAAGGTCAGTATATCATCAAAAATCTCGTCTTAATCGCTGCCGCATTAGTCATTGGCAGTCATGTACGGGAGAAGAGGTAACACAAAACTTCGCTTGTATATCCCTTGTTAGCCAATCTAACCAAAAAGCTTAAATAGTCCTCTCTTGTTATACTATCTAACATGATCACTAAGCAGCAAATCGTAATTTTCAACACCTCAGCTGATACCCTCTACCATTCTGGCGACTATACCTCTGCAACCATTCTCTATTTCAAAACTCTCTTTGCCATACAAGACTTCTTATTATTGGAAAAAATAGGCGAATCTCCTAAAGATCACAACTCCCGCTTTCGCAGCTTAGAACAAAATTATCCTGAATTACTTAAAGAATTAGATATTGAATTCTCTACCTATCGCGATACATATTCTAAAATAATAGACAAAGAAACTTGCCTGCGCATTAAAAAATTAGTTGATCATGATATTCAAAAATACCACATTAAAGAATAATTTACAAAAATTATCGCACAAAAATAAAGAAATTCTCGACATCGTACTCTTTGGTTCAGCCGTTCGTGGCAAAAAAGATCCCAAAGATATTGACATCCTAGTTTTATTTCAAGAAAAAATTGATAAAACAATAGAATATCACATTCGTAAAGAATTAGAAAAATATTATTCTAATATCTCTGTAATATCCAAGACCACGAAAACCGTACTCGATGATGCCTTTGATGCCCGCGAAAGTGTTCTCTTTGAAGCAATAAGCTTGCTCACGGGGAAAAATCTTGCCCAACAATATGGTTTTTCTTCTTTTGGTTGTTTTAAGTACACTTTTGGCATCTGGACTAAATTACAAAAAACCAAATTTTATCATGCTCTCAACGGTCGAACTCAAGAGGGTATCGCTCAAAAAATCCATTGTATCAAACTCTCTGATAATGTCATGCTCGTTCCATTAGAACATATAGAAGAATTTCGTTCATTTCTCAATTATTGGAAAATAACCTATATTTATATTCCTCTGATTATCCCTGCCCGACTTGCACGAAAGAGTATTTTAGGATAATGATAGAAACATTATTATTTCTTTTTCATTATATAGCAAATGTGTTAACTATTCGAATATTAATTCACACATTTGCTTACAAGAAATGTGAAAGCTATCACATTTCTGTACACACAAAATAGGAAAACTATCCTATTTGTGCACAGACAAAATCGCTGTTTTGTCTTGTGGAAAATGAGTCATTA
>JAHFQW010000035.1 GCA_023259115.1 archaeon | reverse complement strand
ACGTTGGTTATATGATTCTAGCAGGGAGATTATTTCTTGATGGAAATCTTTTTTGATTTCAATGGTTTGGGCTTTTTTTGGAACGTCGCCTTTCAATGAGAGGATGATTTCATACCCTCTTGTTTTAGTGAGGGCGAAGAGTGATTCTTCTCTGTCAAATAAGCAGAGGAGGTAGGCATATTTTTTTTCCGTTGCTTCTTGAAGTTTTTGTTTATGGTGTGAGAGAAATTGCGATTTTTCTAGTGTGCAGATATCGTTTACTTCAAGAGTAATACTTTGATAACTGTCTTTGGGCACATCTTCTGGCCCTTGGGTGATTTTGCCGTTGATGCGCAAGCCAATGCCTGCGGAGGCGAACTGGACTGATTCTACCTCTATAGTTACATTTATGATTTTTTTGATAACTTTGGCATTTTCATCTGTTCCTAATTTAATTTTTCGGGTGGTTGCGCCACTTAGATAATCGTTTGGTTCTATGAGAGTTGAGAGATACCATATGTCATCGTGATCGGTGAGTTTTAGCTTTACGATGTTTTTTTTGAAGTCTTGGCTGATGATTTGCATTGATATAGTGAGAGTTGGAGGGGAATTATAAATGTTTAGATACTGTGAGATTAGGAATTGTGGGATTAAGAGAGGGGGCTCGTGTTTAATGGAGAACAGAATAGTTTATATATTCCCTCTCTTTTATTTCTTACTATGGTGGTTTTGTCTAAGACTAATCGGCGTGCACAGGCGGCAGCGGGAGCAGCGGTGTTATTGGCAATTATTGCGGCGGTGATTGTGGCATATGTTATTTTGATTCCACCGCAAGAGAGGCAGCAATTGTTAGGAGAAGGTGGTCCGAGTGCTTCGGGTGTTTCTACGGCTGTATCTAGTTCTAGTGGGTCTGTGGCTGGACAGAATCTATTAACGGCAGCACCGGGTAAAATTGATTTTTTATCGCAAAAAGATTTAGAGCATACGCTTCCAGATATTTCTTTGCAAACTAAGACCGATAGTAAAGTGTTGGGTGAGAAAGCGTCAATTTATGCGAAAAAAGGGATATTTTCGGAGAAGAAAAGTGATTTTTCTTTTACAGTTTCTGATATTGGAAATACAGAGAATATATTATTAGCATACACGCCAAAAATCGTTGATGGAAATATGGTGGTTGTGTTGAATGGGGAAGAGATATTTAATGGGGTTGTGAATGTGAAGAGCCCAAAACCTATTCTTTTATCAAAGAATCTTTTAAAAGCAGATAATGTGTTGGAGTTTGCTGAGGCATCACCGGGATTGGCTTTTTGGCGAACAAATGAATTATCTTTAGAGGATGTGCGGGTGTTAGGCGATGTTACTAATTTGGAAGCACAGGTATCTAAGAGTATTTTTTCTGTGTCAGATGTAGAAAAGCGTAATATGGATAAAGCAATTTTAAAGTTTCAACTAGATTGTTCAGAAGGAGATGCAGGACAGTTATTGATTATGCTTAATGCCAATGAGGTGTATAGTGGTGTGCCTGATTGTAACCAGCCGGCGTTGTCATTTGAAATCTCTCCTAATTTAATCTATGAGAATCAGAATGTGTTGCTTCTTAAAACAAATAGAGGGAGTTTTGCGCTCAGTCATCCGCGGGTGATTTCAAAGTTGAAAGAGATTTCATTCCCTTCTTATTATTTTCAACTCTCTTTAGAACAGTTTGGGAGTGTTAAAGCGTCTAAGAAGAAGGTGTATTTAACGGTTGATTTTACTGATGCTTCTACGCAGAAAACAGGGCAATTAGAGATTAATGGTCATGTGAATGGGTTTGATACGAAGGAGGGGAAGTTAGCGTTAGAGATTACAAATTATGTAGTTCAAGGGAATAATGCGATTGTTATCAAGCCGGCCAAGACGTTTGATGTGCGAGAGTTAAAAGTGGATTTTGTGAGTTAGTTTTAGTGATTTTTTTTAGATGTTGTTTATGGGTTTATTTAAACTCCTCTATAGAGGAAGGTTTTTATAGGTAGTTATTCTTCTTCTCTTGTTAGAAAAGTTATAACAGAGTTTTAAAGAGGTTGATGATGGTTTATGGCACAGCAAGCAGAAGATACAAAGAGTAGTGAACCGGTGAGGGGGAGTTCTGTTGCGAGTGGAGAGGGGGTTTCGCGGTCTGTACCGCTGGTTATTATCTTTTTAGGGTTAGGTCTATTTGTTTGGAAGATGTTTTATGGGCCATCTTTGAGTACGGCGGTTGTTTCTTTTCTTCTTTGTTTACTTGGGACATGGGCGCTGGCGGAGAAAATTGAGAAAAAGAAGATGGCGTTGTTTGTGCCTCTCTTGCTTTTTTCTATTTGGTATTTCTTGTTTAATAGAACGGTTGATCCTACGAATTTATTATATCTGGTTTTGGTGTTTGGAGTGTTATCGGTGATATTAGGTTTTTTCACACATGGGGAGAGTGTGCAACCGGAGTTGTATGGTTTGCTTCCAGTTGTGTTCTTTTTTTTGGATATTGGATTATTGGAATTTTTGAAAGGGCAGTTGGGATTGGTACCAACACCGTTACTCACAGCACTCATACAGGATATCCCTTGGTGGGTGTTATTTGGAGTGCTGACGTTGCCTGGGAAAGTGAGTGAGAAAGAGGGGGTTAATTTTGCAATAGATGCATTTCGGATTTTTGCGATACTTTATGTGGTATTTGTACTAGTTGCACCAACATTACCGGCGATGACCTTGGGTAAAGATTCGGTGATTCCTGGAGTTGGGCAATTACAACAGGCACAGGCGGCAGAGAGAGCAAAGTTACATACAGAGAGTTCGTTTGTTTCCAGTGTGAAGTGTGTTTTTGTTGATGGTACGTATGATAATATACCTGGTTGTGTGGCAGAGCGACAGAAGCAGGTGGAATTGGGAGCAATTTGTGAACAGGAGAGGAAGATTCAACCTGACACACCGGCATTTGAAAAATGTAAAGAGGATGAGCAAAAGAGAAAAGAGCGAGAATTGTTATCAGTGTCGGGGGTGAATGATCCAACAATTAGTAAACCGACAACAATTATGTTTGTGCAAGGGAATTATTTTCCTAAGAGCATGGTTAAGATGAAAGGACAGCCACTTAAAGTGAGTTATCCGGTAGAGTTTAAAGTGGATAACCCACGAAAGCAAGAAATTGCGGCGAGTTTTTCGTGCAAGTTTGTGCAAGGTCAATCTGAGATTATGGGAGAGATTACAAGTGGGGTAGAGCAAAAGTTAGCGGGAGAAACTATTTCTAAGACAGTGGTGTGTCAGCCGCCAGTTGGAATAGATTTACAAGGTAATTATAATTTAATGTATATGGCTGAATTAAGAGGACTTACTTCACGTTCGAGATTACAGCGAGTGTTTATTCCGGTGATAAAAGATGTACAAGCAGAAGCGGTGATGATTAAAGATATAGAACAAGCGCATTTTGGAGGCGGGATTTTTGGTGGAGGCAATGCCGTGTCACAAGCGCCACCGGATTTAGCACGTATTAATTTTGCGTTTGGTAATCCCCTGGAAAATCCGATCATTAAACCGGGAAATGATTTGATTGTGTCTTCTTCGATTGAAAACACGGGAAATGGAAAAATCACGCGGATTTTGGAGTATCAATTGAAGTTAGGTGATGCGGGATTGAGTGTTGTTTCCGGCAGTGATGCGAGTTGTTTGCAAGGGGCGGGATTAGAAGTGCCGGATCAGAAAATGTTAGGAAAGCAGACGGTGTATTTACCAACTTGTTTTGTGGCGTTACCAAAAGCGTTGCAGGAATTGAAAGAGTATGAACTACGGGAATTTGAGGCAGAAGTGCGGTATGATTATATGCTTACACAAACGTTTCCAATTCAAGTTAATGTGGTGGCAACAACATGAATTGGTTGATGCGCAGAGGGAGAATGAGAGGACATTTTGTGGTGTGGGGTTTATTGAAGATAAATTTATGGAAGATGAATCTTGTGAGAGGATTCTTTCTGGTTGGGGTATTGGTTTTTATTGCAGGATGTGGTTCGAGTGAGCTGCCTAATGCGACGCATAATTTTAAAGAAGGAATTAGTGAGTTACAATTTCAAGTTTTACCCAATGCTCCTCCAGATAGAATTTATCAAGGATCGGGGTTTAAGATTATTTTAGAAGGGGAAAATAGGGCGGCGTATGATTTACAACAAGTGGATGTTAAAGTGGTGGGGTTAGATCAGAAATACTTTGCATTATCTAATACAGAACAGACTGTTCCTCAGTTGATGGGGAGGAGTTTGGCAAATCCTTTAGGAGACAAAGAATATTTTGAATTTTCTGGTGTGGCAAATCAATTGTTTGAGAATGCTAATGAGTATGGAGCTAATTATTTTGTGAAAGCAAGCTATCGTTCTAAGATGGATTTTGCAGATACTATTTGTCTTAATCCTAATTTATATGATGTGTATGATTCGGGATGTAAGGTTGAGACAAGAAAGTCCTATGGGGGGCAGGGGGCACCACTTGCGGTAACGGATATTGAAGAGATTATGTATCCAAGTGGCGCTGGAGGGGAGGCGGAATTTCGTATTCATATTGCAAATAGAGGGCAGGGGAGAGTGGGGGTTGTAACGGTAGGTAAGGCGCAGTTAGGAAATGAAGAGTTAACCTGCGAGTTTAAAGGTCAGCCATCTAATGGGTTGTTGCCCGGGGGAGAGGATACACGTATCACTTTAAAAACGGTGCGTTTTACAGAGAATGTGCAAGAAGGAGTGCTTGTGTGTAAAACGTTTTTGAAGGATTCGCGGTCGTATACTACGACGTTGAGTGCCGATTTTGGGTATGAATATGAATGGAAGCGACAGTTTAGTTTACGGTTGGTTCGGTGAACTGAGCGATAATTTTAAATATGGAGGTCTTTCTTTATGATGTATGGTACAAAATACTTTTGCAAAATATAGTCTATTTTTAGCGATGTTACTTATTTTTTTGTTAGTGGTTAGTTGTACTCCACTTATTCAGAAGCCAGGTGAGCAAGCTACATCTACGCCGGCGGTTGCACCAATGGCAACAGATGCCAAGATTACAGCAGATGGGCAGAATAGTGGAGAGAATGCGGAGCCATCGGATGTGGCGGTGCAAAATTTTAAGCCAAAAATAACAATTATTCCTCCTAAAGAGAAACCACAACCGCAGTATGAATCTGAGGTTGATGTGTTGATTACAAAAGCAAAGAGTGTTGTCTCGTATCAGTATGCGTTTGATGCGTCAAAAGGCGGGACATATACCTATTTTATCAGTGGGGCATTGGCTAAGAAAGTGTATGTTGAACCAGTTAAGCTACGAGATTTGGTTTATTATAATGAAGTGTACTTGGATTTAAATCAGAAGAAAGGAATTGGTGTTTGCACTAAAGGTGTGTCTACTTGTACTTCTGTTTGGAAGCAGGCATTTCCTGTTAATTTCGATTTAGAAAAAGTGGAGTTTACACCGCAAGATTTGATCACTCATATTCCTTATAGTGCGCATGTGGTAGGAGAAGAGAGAGTTGATAATCAAGAGACGTCTATTGTTGAATTTACAAATGCGCAAGGACGAAAAGAGAGATTATGGTTAGACCAATATAGTGGTTTACCTTTGAAAGAAGTGATTTATAGTGTAGATACAGAGGAAGAAAAAGAGCTGGAAAAACATACGTTTACACGAATTATTTTGGGTGTGAAAAAGTCGGAAGTAACGTTTCCTGATACGCAGTTTGAAATGCGCAAAGAGTGAATTGATGGTGGTTGTTGCGTAAAGCTTTTATAGGTTCTTTTTATTTTTGATGTTATGGTTATTGCTATTTTAGGAGGAGGGAGTTGGGGGAGTGCGCTTGCGGTGCATTTGGCTAGTCGAGGAGAGAGAGTGCGTGTGTGGGAGTTCTTTGATGCGCAGGCGAGAGAAATGCAGGAGACACGTGCGTGTAAATTATTGCCAGGAGTTGTGTTGTCAGAGAATATTTTTGTTTCTTCTCGAATGGAGGAAGTGTTACAAGATAGTGAGGTGGTGATGCTGGTTGTGCCTTCTGATAAAGTTGAGGGAACAATTAAGAATGCGGCACCGCTGTTGATAGATCAATCTGTAATTATTTGTTCCAAAGGTTTTTCTAAAGATGGACTCTTACTTTCAGATGTTGTTTTGGCAGAAGTTGAGGGTGAGGTCTATTGTTTATATGGTCCAACACATGCGGAGGAAGTAGGCAGAGGGTTGTTTAGTGGTATAGTCCTTGCGGGGAGTGGAAAGAAAAGAGAAGAGTTGCAAGCGATGTTGCACTCAGAGAGTTTTAAAGTGGATGTGACGGATGATATTATTGGGGTGCAAGTGTGTGCGACGCTTAAGAATGTATTGGCAGTGTTTGTTGGTGTGCTTGATGGTATGCAACTAGGTGATAATGCGAAGGCGTATGTGATGACAAAAGGTCTTGAAGAGATTAAAGAGTTGGGGATGAAGTGGGGAGCAAAAGCGGAGACGTTTTCTGGTTTGGCGGGCGTGGGGGATATGATTGTGACATGTACGAGTTTGCATTCGCGTAATCGATTTGTGGGACAGGAAGTGGGGAAGGGTCGAAAACTTCAGGATGTGTTGCAAGGAATGACGATGGTTGCAGAAGGGGTTAGTGCGGTGCAGATTGCGGTGAAATTACAAGAGAGATTTGATGTTTCAATGCCGCTTATTTTTGGGTTGTATGAGATTTTGTTTGAAGGACGTGATCCTCAGGATGTGTTGAAGGGGTTGTGAATTGGATGGAAGTTGATTTGTCTGATTTGGTGCGTGAAGAGCAGCGTGCTTTTGGAATGATTTATCCTCGGAGTTCATGTGTTGTGGATAGGGAGTTGTTTTTTCGGTATGGATGCAGTAGGCCTGTGACTGAATTTGCAGCGTTTAAATATGATTATATTGAAAGTGGTTCTGTTTTATTGTTGAATTTTTTGGAGTTTGATGGTATTGGGATTTATTCTTATGCGGCGAGGATTCCTTTATTTGTTCATACCCAGAAAGTGCTTGTTCGTTATAGGGGACGAAAGTTTCCATATCAATGGGTGTTTGATCTTAGTTAGATTTTTAGCAGTGTTGATATTTGAATAACAGAAAATCTTTTATTCTTCAAAATATTTTCGTAATTTATGGCAAAAAAAGAGAAATGTACAAGCTGTCAACAGAGTAGTTATACCGGTGGTATTTTTAAATTTAATACGACCAGGTTTAGCAGTTTTAGAGTGAATGGGAGTGAATGAGAATTTGGAGGAAGATGATAATTGTAGTGCTCAAGGTTGATCACGAGAGTTTAGAGTATTTTTTTTTAGATAACCCACTTTTTCTTTAATTGCAGAAATTTGTCTTTTTCTATGGCGGTGCGTATTTCTTGCATGAGGCGTTGGAAGAAGCTAAGATTGTGGTAGGTGGTGAGGGTGTAGAAGAGGAGTTCGTTGGCTTTGAAGAGATGGCGAATATAGGCTTTGCTAAAATTCGTACAGACGTAACAGGTGCAGTATTTGTCTAATGGCGAGGGGTCTTGTTTGAATTTTTCGTTGGTGATGCGGTAGCGGTATTTGTTTTGTATGGCGCCACCAGATTCTGGACGCAGGAAGATATAGCCGACACGGGCAAGACGAGTGGGGAGGACGCAGTCAAATGTGTCTAGGCCTAGTTCGACGTAGGTGAATAAATCTTCCACGGCGCCGATACCAAGCAGATGTTTGGTTTTTTCTTTTGGGAGATGTTTTAATGCACTGCGTACGAGTTGTTTACTTTCTTCTTTTGGGTCACCAAAAATGCTGCCAATACCTATGGCGTCAAAATGTAATGAGGCGATGAATTTGGCACTTTGTTCTCGTAGTTCGGGAAATCGGCCGCCTTGGACGATACCGTAGAGTGCTTGGGATTTATCTTTGTTGAGTTTTTGGAATTCTTTCAGGCTACGAGTGGCCCAGGCGTGGGTGCGTTCGAGGGAAAGAGAGGTGGTTGGTTTATCGGCGTTGATGTCGAGGCATTGGTCGAAGGCGAAGATGAGATCGGCGCCAAGTTTTTTTTGGATTTGCATAGATGTTTCAGGGGTGATGCGGTGTTTGGATTGATCGATATGAGATGTAAAGGTTACGCCGTCATTGTCGATTTTGCAGAGACCATCGTTTAAGCTGAAGACTTGGAAGCCACCAGAATCGGTAAAAATTGGTTTGTGCCAGGCGGTGAATTTTTGAAGTTTGCCTAGCTTTTGTATTGTGTCGGGGCCGGGTCTTAAGTATAAGTGATAGGTGTTGCAGAGAATGGCGTCAAAATTTATTTCGTTGAGTTGCTGTGGGGTGAGGGATTTGACGGTGGCTTGTGTACCTACAGGAATGAATGCAGGTGTGTGAATAAGACCATGAGGGGTTGTGATAATGCCGGTTCGGGCTTGGCAATGTGTTTCTTCATGGATGATTTTGAATGAGAATGAGGGGGTTGTTTTTTCCTGTTGTTGTTCTCTTTTTTGTTTTGTTGATTTTTTTTCCGTACGCGGGTTTGTGTTTTTCTTTTTGAGCATTTTAGTGATAATTATGTCAGAAGCTTTATATAGTTTTTTGAACTTGTTTGGGATATGGTTTTGATTAATGTACGAACCGATGCGGATGTGTCAGATTTCGTCTTAGAATTGATTTTGGCTGATTTGGTGGATGATTCACCTCAATTGTTGGTGAAATCTCCTTTTTGTAAACATATTTCGAGTTATGTTACGGAACTTAAACCATTCTATTCCAAAGAGAGTTGGAGTCGGTTGTTTGAGGAGAATAGTGGTTGCAAAAGTGGAGTAGCTGAACGTTCTTTGGTGAGATATGTGATGGAAGATTTTTTGAATGGCCCTATAGAACGTTATTTTCTTGATCGAGATGTAGATTTAATGGGTGTCGCAGAGCACTATGGGATTAGGTCGAGAGCGTTGGATTTAACATTTGCGGTGTCTTTAATAGAAGATGCGGTTTCGAGAGGATTTTTAGATTATATTGTTCTGCAACAAGAGCGAAAACAAGAACGATATGTCTCTTTAGTATGATTCTTCTCTAAAAAAATAATACCAAAAATGAGCCTAATTAATAGAATTTACTATATCTAATCTAGCTACTACTAATTCTTTGTGGTGATCATTTTGTCTAGCATTTCTTCATGGAATCCTATTACAAATTTTCCGTCAATGACGATGACGGGAGAGGCAAGCTGGCCGGTTTTTTTTAAGATTTCATCACGATAGTTTTCGTTTTC
>JAHFQW010000052.1 GCA_023259115.1 archaeon | reverse complement strand
CGGAGCAGTATAGGGTACTTGAACTGGTAGGTGCGGGAGGACAGGGACAGGTATTTCGTGTACAAGAGAATGAGACGGGCAGGGTGTATGCGGCAAAGAAAATTCCTCTTTCGAGTTGGGATGAGGTTTCAAAGTTAGAAACGGAAGTGCGAGCGCTGCGAGGGTTGAATGGAGGACATATTCCACGATTTAAAGAGATGTTTGTGGATGAGAGTTTTTGGAAGACGCCGGATTTTATTCTGATTATGGATTATGTTGAGGGGAAGAATTTTTCTGAGCGAATGCAGAAAGGTGAACGATTTACAGAAGAGCAATTACAAGATTTTAGAAAGCAGACGCTCGAGGCTCTTACTGAGGCGCATAGTACAGGGATTGTGCATCGAGATATCAAGCCGAGTAATGTGATGTTATCTGATGAGGGGTTGGTGTATGTGACTGATTTTGGGCTGGCGAAGTTTTTGGGTGAGAAAACGCAGACGAATAGTTTGGGGAAAGGGTCGATTTGTTATATGGCGCCGGAGCAGGTGAACGGTTTAGCGATTACACCCGAAACTGATTATTATCAATTAGGGTTGACGTTGATTGCTCTTGCTTCTGGGAAAGAGAGAACTGATGATTATCGACATGAAGATCCGCATGCGCAGATTAAGAAGTTGGGGCATTTGTCGGATTCTTTTCGAGCAAGTTTGACGGCGTTGGTGTCTGAGAATGCGGTGGAGAGACGTAGAGGTCTGGAAGAGAGAGTGGATGCGGTGGAGATTGTGAAAGTGGAAGAGGTGCATGATATTGATACTCTCAAGGGTGATATTGTTAATGCTGAGAATGGAGGGGCTTATTATTTTGCTGTGGCGAGTTTGTGTGTTAGTGCAGTACTTGGTTCTGTGATAGTATCGTCGTCTGCTATGGGTTGGGATATTCCTGCTTTATTGATTTGTTCTGCAATAGGAACAGGTGTATTAGCGGTGGGATTGAGAGGGTATACTTGGTTCAAAAATCGTGCTAAAAATAAAGAGAGGGATGAACGAGATTCTCTCATCGCCGGAAAATATATCTTAATGCCCCAAACCTCAACTTATGCCAAAGGAGTTGAAGCGTTACGTAGAGAAAAAGTAGCTCGTCCTTTTACATTCAAAGAAAATCTGCAAGCACGAGTGGAAGCATATGAATCAGGCGATCACAGATTATTTGACACCTGGCTCGATTCCTGTACAGGTATTGCCTATAAAGCAGGTACAACGAAATTCAAGATTATTCCTCACTGTGCAGAATTGATGGGCATCCACAAAGATTTTTCAAACACTTTCTTGCCTGTGGAATATGATCGAATCAAAGGAGTCGAATTAGATAGTTCAAAAGGAAAATATAACCAAGGATTAACTAACGCAGAGATTCTGGAACATCCTGCCTGGCTTGCGGCAGTAGAAGGAGATACAACTCTTCTGAGAACATATACTGATATTGTGTTTAGCGCATATGTCACCAAATATGGTTCCAGCGACAAATTGATGAGATTTTATGTGAGAGAGAACACTCCTACTGATGAACTGCGGGCGGTCTTTGTGCATGTCCTTAGCGGCAGCTCGGGTGCCGGTGGCGACGTTCTCAGCAACGTCGGCCGTTTCCTGCGTCAGTAGTCTATCGTTGAGCGTTGTTGCGTTTCTTTAGAGAAGTTTGATTCGTCTTGTTAATAATATTACCTTTCTTTTTCTATGCTATTTCTTTCCCTTCCAGTCTACAAAAGTATCTTTTTTGCGGTTGATGAAGAAGATCATGGCGAAGAAGGTGATGACGAGGATGAGGAAGCCGATTTTGCTATTCGTGTCAAAGAAGCGCAGGGTTGCGCCAAAGGTGGTGGCGATACTGCCAACGAATAGGCCCATGGAGACGGAGTCTTGGAGTTGAGGGAGGAATAGAGCGAGACTGAGTATTATGAGGTTGAAGATGGTGACGAAGATGTATTTGCTACTTTCATATTGTTGTTTTTGTTCTTCAAATGTTTGTTGTGCTTGTTGCTGGTCTTTTTGACATTGGGCTTGTTTTTGGTTTAGTTCTGTTTGTTGTTCGGTTGTGAGTTTGTCGCTTGCGAGGTATTTGGTATAGCAATCTAATCCTGTTGGCTGGTAGTAGGTGTTTTGGCCGGTGTATTTTGGGAAGAAAACGTTGGCGCCTAAGAAGACCATGGGGATGTATAAGAGCACAATGATGAGTACGTAGATGAGTTTGGTCCAGTTCATGGTGTTATTAGTTTAGGTAGGTATTTAAGTGTTTGGGTTTGACGTTTTTGTTTTTTTTTGGTATAATTTTATAAGCTGATGGTTGTTTTTGATTTAGATGGACGAAACATATACTACATATATCTATGAATACAACACTATTTCGAACTAAACTTGAACAAGCGTGTGCAGAGGATTCTTTACTTGATGTACGTTTTGCTTATGATCGAAAGCTTTGTTTAGGGATGGGGGGTTATGGGGTGGTGTATCAAGAACCACAGGTAGGCGATGATAGGTCTGTTTTACAAAAAATTAATCCCATTACCGTTAGGGCGTTAAAAAAAGATGTCTCTCGAAGAATTCTTTCGGTGGATAGTGTGAAATATGATCGTGTGGGTAAGAAGAGTTATGTTATTTTTAATGGACAAGAA
>JAHFQW010000034.1 GCA_023259115.1 archaeon | reverse complement strand
TAGGGAATTAGGGTATAGAGCAAATCCGGTTTTTTTGGATGAGGAGTTTGAGTGGGCAAAAAAATTAGTAGGATTACGAAAAGAAGGAGTAGTAGATTTGGTATTTAATCTAGCTGATCTTGGGTTTGGGTATGATAATGCGCTAGAGCCAAATATTTCTGCGGTGTTGGAGGGATTACGTGTACCATTTACGGGCTCAAGCGGCTATGCTATGGCGTTTTCCAGTGATAAATATGCGTCGAAGAAGTATTTAGAGGGATTTGGTATTCCGGTCCCTAAATGTGCGTTGGCGAATCAGGTGGGAGGATTGGAAAAGGAATTACCTGCAGGATTGGAATATCCCGTTATTGTGAAGAAGCGACGAGTGCATAATAGTGTTGGATTAACGGTTGATTCGGTGAATTATGATGTACAGGGATTGGCACGTTCGCTTGGGAAGTTACGTGGTGCTAGAGAGGATTTGAAAGAGTGGATTTTAGAGGAGTATATTGAGAGTGAAGGAATTACGGAGGTTTGTGCTGGATATATAGGTAATAATCCACGTCGAGTGTTACCTAGTGTGCATTTTAATTTTGGAGAATCGTTTTTGGGCAGACCAAAGATTAGAGATTTTGATGCGAAATGGGATGAGGAGGGAATTACTTGTCAGCAGAGTGCGGCGGAGTTTGTGGAGTTGCCCAAAGATTTACAACAGAGATTGGCAGAGTATACCATTAAGATTGCGGATGTTTTTGATATACGTGATTATGGGCGATTTGATTTTCGTTTGAAACGTGAGCGAGATGGTTCACTTGTGCCATATAGTATTGATATTAATGCCAATCCAGATACGAATACATGTGCGTCGTTGTTTAAAATGGCGAAGTGTGCGGGGTATAGTTATTCTTCATTTATTGAGGCGATTATGAAGAGTGCATTTGAGCGGTATGAGAAGTAGGTTGAGCGCTGAATGCTATTGGATAAAAAATGTATAAAAAAAGAGTGAGACAGAATGAGGAATAATACTACTGTAGGAATTGAAGTGGAGCTTAATCTGATTGATAGATTAGGATATATTGCAAATAGAGCGGATGAGGTGTTGGCTGATGCAGGAAATCCGGGTTGTTTTGTGGCGGAATGCCGGCGAAGTCAGGTGGAGTTGAATTCACTGCCGTTTTCAACTGTGAATAAAGTGTATCGTGATGTGGTTGAGAAATTACAATTGTTGGAGCGTATCTGTCAAGGGTATGATGTATTTCCGGTTTGTGTGAGTGAATTTGGTGCAGGAAGCGGGATTTGGCGTCAAGAACGGGCAATTGAACAAGCGTTTAGTGATGTGTTAGGAGCGGATGCGAGTTCAGAATTGACAACAATTTCAGGTATTCATGCGCATTTCTCGCAGTGTGAGGAGAGATTGGTTGAGCAATATAATTTATTTTTGGCACTAGATCCTTTATCGTTTGCGATTACGTCGACGTCGCCGATACGCTATGATGGGATGAATAGTATCAATTGTCATCGGGTGGATATTGTACGGAATAAAATTTTTCGGGAGTATCCATTGCATGGGCAGTTGATGCGATATATGGCGGAGGCTGCGGATTTTGAGAGGCAAGATGAGTTGAGATGTAGGGAATGGTTGGGGGTTTCACCTCTGTTTACGAAAACGAATACAAATTTTTCGCCGATTCGTAAGAGAGATACTATAGGGGAGGGAACATATGAGGTGCGCAGTTTTGATACGGCACCAATCTCAACGGCATTTGGAGCGATAGCATTGTATAAAGGAGTTATAGATGCGGTTATTTCGTATGGTTGTCCGGTGAGGATTGCAGATGTGGATAATACGTATGTTTTTGAAACAGATCGAGTTGTGCTGCCTAGTTTTCGAACGGTAAAAGATTTGGAGAAAGAAGCAATTATGTATGGGTTGAAGTCGGAACGAGTAAGACAGTATTTGAGGGCGCTGTTGCCGTTGGCACAACGAGGATTACCGCAAGAAGATTTACCTTATTTGGAACAGTTGTATAGAGAGTTGCGCAGTGGATTAAATCCGGCGGATGAGATTATGGGCTTTTTACGAGCAAGAGGATATACTCAGAGTAAGTTTACACCTAGAGAGTGTGCGCAGGCGAATTTATTTATGCGAGAGAAGTATTTGATGGATTTAGAGATTTGAGTTAGAGGTTTTATTACCTCTCTCTAATTATCTTTTCTACTTTATTCACAAACTCAATCGCTTTCTCGCCCAGATTTTCTGCTAGTCCACGTTCATATTCAACAGAAATGGAATAGGTAGCATCTTCTCGATAATTTTTCAATTCCACAAACTCACGAATATCTTCTTCAGCCATGATTGTTTTTGCTACTGTTTTCAAATCTTCCTCCGAAAGATGTTGTGGATAAAAGAATTTTATCAAAAGGGAAATAGTCGCAATATGACTTTTGGTCTTGTAGCCTTTCAAAGCGCATAACGCTAAACCTGCTTGATATACAGCGTAATAATAACCAACAATTGACCATTCATAAAAATCGTTCAAATCATCAAGAACTCCTCTAGAAAATTGTAAATTCCTTTTGGCTTTATTGAGATGACCCTCTACTTCTATTTTGGTAGCTCCTTCTCTAATAGTTTCTCTTCTTAGATAATTCTTAAAATCTTTATCCAGAACTGCTCTGTTCTTCACCCATACTTCCCACTTCTGTCTTTTCATTTGAATATAACCTCATAATAAAGTTGATTACCAAATACAGGATAGCCATACGTAATGGCATCTTGGAGAGCATAATTTTGCTTATTTTCTTTCTCTTTTGAAAATTCGTCCAATTTCATAATAATACTATTCATTTTTAATCCTGTCTCTGCCATAATCTGTTTCTGTATCTTTTCTACTCTGTTGGTAACGTTCTTTTTTAGAGTATCATAAACTATAATTATGTCAATATCACTTTTTGCAGTGTAATTCTCTTTTGCAGTTGAGCCAAACAAAAGCATAAAATAGGGCAGTTTAGTTACTTTAATTAAGTTGGCAAACATCTTTACTGCTTTTGCACGTTTATATTCAAGTGTGTCTAACTTCACAATATCAAAATATGAAAAAAACACTTTTACAAGAGTGCTTTCTACATTAACCTCATACATTTTTAAATTTCCCTCTTTCCGATAACTTAAAATATTTCTCTTCTCCAGAGAACAGAAATACTTCAATAGTGTATGCTCTGATAACCCAACTGCTTTCTTAACTTGGCGGACATGGCCTCTCCTATGCTGATAAAAGTACTTCAGCAAATCAAGTTCCTTTTCCGTGATATGTTGCACTTTATGCATCAATCGTTGTTAATTGTGCAACATTTATAAATCTTTCTGCTGAGCACCTCCCGTTCTCTGATTTTTACTTTCCTACGTGTTATCCCCAAACTATTTGCCTACGATAACTTAATAAATTAGGTTCTTTGGCTCATTTTATGATTATTGACATGCATACGCATTTTGGAGTGGATGTGGATGGCGAACGGGTGGAGTTGAGAGATATTTTGCTGCAAAAAGAGAAGAATCAGTTGGATTATATTGTGGCGTTTCCATTTAATTGTGTGGATCTACTAGGGGAATCACAGAAGATATTGCGATTGTCGCAAGAGTACAATTTTATTATTCCGTTTTTGCGTTTTGATCCAAAAACGATTACACCTAGGCAGTTGGATGAAGCGTTGAGTTTGCCATATAAAGGTGTGAAGCTGCATCCGCTCTCACAGCAATTTTACCCAGATGATCCGGTGATTGCATGGATTTATCCAAAAATTGTACAAAAAAATATTCCGGTGTTGTTTCATTGTAATACGTCTTGTTATGAACCAATGAGCCATCCTGTGCGTATGCGTAGAGTTGCGGAAGCGTTTCCGGCGTTAACCGTGATTGTAGGTCATGGGGCGGGGGGAGAGATGGAGTCGATCAAAGAGATTTTTCTTTGTCCAAATGTGTATGTGGAAACATCGGTGGATGGGTATGCGCGTTTTTTTGAGCGGGCGCAGGAGATGGGGTTTGATCGATTTATGTTTGGGAGTGATTTTCCGTATACGTCAATTGATATTGAGCTGATGAAGATTGAACGGGCAGCTATTTCTGGGCAGATGAAAGAGAAGATGTTGTATGAAAATGCGGTGAAGATTTTAAAATTAGATAAGTCTAGTTTGAAATAGCTAGGTTTTGGCAATGGTTATATCTCATTTACGGCGATTGAAGAACATGTTTTTGGTATTGATTCTGATGCAGCTCTTTACGAGTTTATCGTTGTCGTTTGTGGGATTCTTTTTTAAAGAGCAAGGGTTCTCGTTGTGGTCGTTGATACTGCTTAATGCGCTGCTTGTGGGAGTTGGGTGTGTTAGTGTATTAGTTGTGAGAGTTATTTATGTGAAGAGATTCTGGTTGATAGGGATTTTTCTGCATAGTGTGCTGCTGTTTCTGTTAGCGTATTTTAGGCCGATGATTAGTTATGCAGGGGATTTTATTATTTTGGGAGTGAATATGCTTTTTTTTTGGCTGCCGTGCAATTATCTTTTTTTTACTCGTTCATCCAAAGAAACGAATGCGATGGATGCTTTTTTGTATTTGGTAGCGCCAGGCTTTTTGGCAATTTTACTTCCACCATTTGGTGCGTGGATTATTAATACCTATGGCTATGGCAAGTTGTTTTATCTGAGCGGTGTATTGTATGTGATTCCGCTTTTGGTGGCGTGGAGGTATTTTGAGGAAGAGAAATGCGAGATGAATTTTAAACGAGAATTTCGGGAGTTTAGAGGATTAAAAACGATTACGTTACTGGAGGGGGCGTTACATTTTTTTGCGATGCTCATTATTCCGGTGTATGCGCTGCTGTTTTTGAAAACGGAGATGGAGGTGGGATGGTTTTTGAGTTATATGGCAGTTGTGAGTTTTGTTATGGGGTTTATGGTGTCACGATATTCTGATATGAAACAGCAACGTACACTGCCGATATTTGTGCTGTTCTTTTTATTAACGATGGCAACGCTGGGGTTATACTTGGTAAAGACGTTGTTTATGTGGTATGTGATGGTGGGAATTTTTACGGTGTTCAATACGATTTCGTCTCCGCTGCGTTTGGCAATTTCGATGGATGTGAAAGAGGTGAATATGGGTTTTTGGCGAATACGGGAATTTTTTTTGAATGCGGGACGAGTGGTGACGTTAGGATTATCAGCGGTGCTGTTTTATTATGAGTGGTATGGCGTGGTATTTGGACTATTTGCAGGGCTTATGTTAATGTATCCGTTTTTGATGCGATATAAGCTGCGAGAGTTGAGATGAATATAGAGTATATGCTTTTTCGAAGTTGATGACTTTTTTAGAAAATAGAATAATTTATTTCTTTTAAAAATGAGTATTTTTTTCTGTTTTTTATTTCTTTTTACAAATAATGAATGAATTAGTTTTAACTAATTTGTTGGCTTTGGGATGAGATATAGTATAAATCGGAATTATGAATAAAACAATATCGGCAATGGTTTGGTTGTATAGTAGTTTTCTCGTCAATAGTTCTACGAGTTATGCGCAAGAAGCGAGAGGAGGAGGAGAAGAGGCAGGTTTTGTAAAAGTGGGAGCAATAGATATAAAGAATACAACGCAAAATTCGACGTGGGTGCCATTTTCACTGGAGCAGAAAGTGCATGATTTTTCACCAGAAGAGAAGTGTTGGGCAAATTTAAAGAATTATCGGATGGCTGATTCGGGATGGAGCGGTATAGTTGGCAGAACACAGCATAAGTTAGTTGAGAGTGAGCATGTGGCGATTCGCAAAGGAAATCATGCTTATGGACGACAAGAGTTAGTTGATAGTGTGAATTATGCGGCGTGTGTAATGTATGCAGTATTTGATGTGCCATTGGAAGTGCATGATTTGAGTCGAGAGGGGGGTGGAAAATTATATCCACATAAGAGTCATCGCAATGGTCGAGATGCGGATGTGGGGTTGTATGGGTATAATGATAAGAAGGGATATTATAATTCTACTCAATTGATGAAGCGACATGGCAGAGTACATGCAGATTTTAATAATGAGAAAGCGTTGGAAGCGAATTGGTTGTTTATTGATGGGTTATTGAGCGGGCCACATCAGATTGAGGCGATTTTTGTGGACCAGGTGTTGAAAAATAGATTGAGAGAGTATGTTGTACGCACATTTGATGAGAAGACGTGGGAGAGGGCAGGAAGGATATTACAACATGAGCCCGGACATACAACACATTATCATATTCGCACAAGTGTGCCGTATAGAGAGAGACCAGGAGTGTAGAGGCAAGGAGCCGTTTCTGGAAAAGGTATCTTTCACCATTATTGTGTAGTTAGATTTAAAAATATACGGCTATTTTCTCTTTTTATGACCCGAATTGGTTTATTAGGTGTACAAACACCTCTGCCTAGTATGCAAGATTCTTTGGATTTATTAGTTGGGGCTATATCACAAGGTCTTGGAGCGGGGGTTGCTGATATTTTAATTGCGCCAGAATATTTTTTTTCAAAGAAACCCTATCGAGTGCTAACAGAAGGTATGAAAGATCAGTTGTTAGCACGATTACAAGAATTAAGTGCGGGTAGTGAGATGGTACTTATTCCAGGCAGTGTGGTGTATGGTAAGTTAATTGAGTATGAAGGACATACTTATAGTGATGATGGAAAGTGTGAATATTTAGGGAGAGGTTTAGTGTCGTTTACCAATTTTGCCAATGCGGCGCCCATTATTTCTTCAGGGAAATTGTTAGCATTTCCAGAAAAAGGAAGAGCCCGATCGATGGATAAAAGTCATTCGATGGATACTGAGGATGAGGAAGCATCGGGAAAGAATTTTTGTCATTTTTATTCCAATGGGGTGTTAGCGGATGATTTTTATTCGTTAACACAAAAAGAAGAATTAGGTTTAAATTCTCTAGAAAAATATCTTAGAAGACGAACGGTTTCAGTTAACGGTAAGACTATGGTTTTGGAAATTTGTGATGATCATCCATTGAGTGTAGATGAGATTAAATCTTCAAAATATTTGATTCCTACATTTGCTGATTTCCAAATTATTGTTTCAAATGAGTTTTATAACCATTTTATCACTGCTCCAGAAAATTTATATCTTAAAGAGGGAGGAGTTTTAGTTGAGTGCAATGGTAGGAAGAGTTGGGGATATGTCGCACAGTTAGTGAAGGGGAGGTTAGAAACGTTGTTTGATGGGCAGATACCCGAGGGAAGAGTTGAGATTGTGGAAGTGTTAGGATAATTTTCCATAAGTTTTAAAAACTGTTCAATACTTTTTTATCAAATATGGGAAGCTGGGCAAATAGTTGGCAATTGGTGAAGCAGAGTTATAGTGTTCTTATGAAGGATAAAGAGTTAGTGTGGTTTCCTATTATTTCAGGAATGGTGACGCTGGGGTTATTGATTTCGTTTATTATTCCGTTGGTGGCGGCGAAGTTATTTACACCAAGTACGCTGTTTTATAGCATTGTATTTTTGTATTACATATTGAGTTATTTTGTGATTATATTTTTTAATGTAGGATTGATTGCGTGCGCGGATATTCGCATACGTGGTGGTGATCCTGAGGTTAAAGATGGGATGAGTGCGGCGATGAAGCATTTGCCTCAGATTTTATTGTGGGCAGTGATTTCGGCAACGGTGGGTTTAATTTTACGGATGTTGTCAGATAAATTAGAAGATAACTTTTTGGGACAAATTGTGTTGGCAGTGCTTGGTTCGGCTTGGACGTTGTTAACGTTTTTTGTGGTTCCTGTTATGATTTTTGAGAATAAGAGTGTATTTTTAGCGATTAAGAGTTCGACGGGGCTGTTGAAGAAAACGTGGGGTGAGACGGTAGTTGGCCAGTTTTCGATTAGTGGGATTTTCTTTTTATTGGGGTTAGTGGGGTTAGTGCCGTTGGCCATTGGATTTTTTACTGGCTCAGCGATGGCTTTGTTTATTATTGGTGTTGCGGTAGTGGTGTATTGGTTAACGCTTGCAGTTATTAGTTCGAGCTTGCAGGGTATTTATTTAACGGCATTGTATCATTATGCACAGACAGGAAAAGCGCCAGAAGGGTTTAATTCTGAGGTTATTACAGGGGCGTTTGTAGAGAAGAAGTGAAATTACGGGAAGGACAGGTGTCACTTTAAAGTTGTAATTTTTAGAAAAATGTTTATAAATAAGTGCTTGTTTGGAGATAATATGGCGCAGGATATTTTTGATATTGATTCATTAGATTCAGTAGTGCGTGAGCATTTTAGACGAGAAAGAGTGATTAATCTTACTGATTTTGATGTTCCTACTTATGTAGTTACGCCAACGTATACAAAGTTGGAGTTTGGGTTAAGTACAGATAGAACAGAATATGCACGCCAAATTCGTAAGAAAATTGAACCGATTGTACGAGAAGCGGAAAGTCAAGGATATAATCCAAATTTTTTTACGGCATTATATGAGACTGTTCTCAATGCGCATCAGCATGGAAATAAAATGGATGCGTCTAAAAAAGTGACTTTAACTTATAAAATTGCGGCAGATACATTAGAAATTTCCGTGATTGATCAGGGTGGAGTTCTAAATCCGGAGTTTATTCCGTTTGTTTTACGTCACAAAGAAGGCCGGCATCGAGAAAGAATGTTAGATTTTTATGAATTTATAGGAATGCCTAAACCTGCAACAAATAATGGAACAGGAACTTCATTTATGCATACATATGTTGATAAAGTACAGTATTTTAAATCAGAGCAAGGGGGATTGGTTGTGCATCTAACAATTAATAATCCTATAACGAGAACAAATCAAGATAATTGAGATTATGTTATACTCACATTTAAGCGATGTACCGCTCCCCGCGATTATATATAATGGCCCCCTAGATTCTCATATTGTTCCTCTGGTTAGAGCAGTTAGTGCATTTGATTTGACAACAACTGGTTCTTGCGCAGGACATCTGGATAGATTTTTTCCTTACCCTTGGGTACAAATAGTTGCGTATGAAAATGTAGAACTACTTGAGGTTCTGGTTAAAGCGTATAATAAAAGAGGAAATGAAGTTACGTGGCAAGGGGGAAGTTTGGTTCGAACAATGCACGAAGCGCGTAATTTGAGTGAACTGGCCAGATTACAGGAGGGTATTGAGGATTTTTCAGAATTTCTCTTTGAACATAGACCAGAAGTATTGGATTCAGAATATAATGCATCAAGTATAAAAATGCCTGACATAGAAAGCGTTGAGTATAAACGATTGATGGGATTAATTGAGAACACGTTTGATGAATTAAATAGATTATCAGAACAACTAAAAACTAATAGTTCTGATTCATTGCAGGAAATAGCGTATCAAACGGCGATTAAAAAGTTGATAGAGATGTATAAAGAGATGGATAAGTTACCAGGAGAGTGCTATAGGTTACCCGTGACAAAGGATCTACGTAAACGTTTGTTACAAAAAGCAACAGAAGTTGTGTGATATGGGGGTTTAGATTAGGTG
>JAHFQW010000033.1:6179-9587 GCA_023259115.1 archaeon | reverse complement strand
TGAAATGGATACATCATTTTCGATTAGGTGTAGATACGTGGGGCTATAAAGTAATGTATGATAATAGAGGAGGGGGATTGAGTTTTACGTATGTGCCGGAAGGGTATTTGAGGAAGGTGGATTAGATTAGAGATGTGCTAGATTAATTTTTTATTTGATTTATTATTCCACGAGGAGTTAGTTATATTATTACTTTTTAGTAGTTATTATAAGAAGTTTTATAAAGTATGTTACTATTTGGGATTTATGGATATTACCGTAGATTGTAGGGGAGTAGATTATGAAGGATTAAAAGTAGTAATTGATAAATCTAGAATTAGATGGGAATATCAATTTGAGTATTTGGGAAGATTATTTAATGTATTTCCTGGCAAGTATACTAGAACAGATAGGAGGGCGGGGGAAAAGCCTGTTTTTTGGATGGGAAATTCTTCAACGGCTGATTATGATATTTATATTGCAACAAATGTATTTAAAAAAGAATTTAGGAAACCAGTTTTATTACATGAAACACTTGAGGCATTTTTACAAGAGGATTTTTGTCGAAAATTTGATTATAGAACCGCATTGACTATGGCACATGAGGTTGCAATTCAATACGATCAGAGATATGCACGAGAAATATTAAGTGATGATTTGTTTGGGGAGTATTTACAATTAAGAGATAGGTTGACAGGTTTGTTAGGATGATTTAAATGGAACTTCTAGATTTAGATGAAGTAACAAGAAAATGTTTAAATGAGCTAACTAGGGAGGAAGTTAGTCGATCTGTGAGCTATGCATATGAGCATGAACTGCTGTGGTATGGGATTGATGCAGTAGTGCATTCTCATTTAATGTTAATGGCTCAAGATATTTCTAATGGCACATTATCAAATGATAAATTTATAGAGAAATATGGTTTGGATTTTGACAATCAAAATGATGGATTTTTTGCGCCATTAGAGAGAATTGAATCAAATGGTATTTTTATTCCCCAACAGGCATATTGGGATGAAGAGGGAAAAAGATGTGATAGAAGAATTCATTTTTTTTATGATGATTATGTTAATCGAGTTCTACGTGATGGTTGGGTTGATAAAGAATATGCGATGAAATTAATACGTAAAAAATGGCAGCCATCAGATTTAGAAAATCGAGAATTAGTTGAACAAGGGATTAAATTTGGGAGAGATATGTGGAAAACATGTGTTGAAGGGTTTTATAGAGTAAACAGAAAATATCCTCAACCTCAAAAAGTTACTGATTTTGCTGAAAAATTAATGACGTATTATTCTGCATTAGTGTTTTAAAATGAAAAATACCCCCTAAGAATAAAGGGGGTATTCGTTTAAATATTTTAATCAGACAGGTATCTTGAACTATTAGTTATTTCTTAAATTTTTTAGTTTTAATATTTTCTAAATATTTTAAGTTTTAATCTTATGTTTTAGAACAAAAAGAGATAGTTCTATTTTAATATTTCAATTTATGATTAAATATTTCAATCTTAAATAATGTAGTAATCACTTGAAGTTTTTATTTACTTGGGTGAATAATGCTTCGTCGATGATGGCTTTATGGGTGCCTTGGTGGAGTTTTCCGCGGTACTGTATTTTGCCAATGTAGGTGGGGTTTTTGATCAATTCATAGAGAGTGGATACGGGGAGATGGAACTGTTCGCAGATGTCTTTGTAGGAGATGCCTTTGGCCCACATGGTGAAGATGTCTTGTATGATGGTTGCTTCATTGGGATTGATTATAAGTTTACCGTGGTCGTTGTAATAGTAGCCCAGAGGAGGACGGTTTAAGACTTCTCCCGAGGTTATTTTTTTGTCAAAGGCCATTTCGACACGTTCTTTGACCATGCCCCGTTCGAGCTGGGCGAATACGCCGATGATTTGAAAGAAGGCTTCGCCCATGGCCGTTGTTGTGTCTATTTGCTCGGTGACCGAGGTAAAGTTGATTCCTCTCGCTTTAAGGTCTTCTAATGCAGAGATGAGGTCTTTTAATTTACGAGAGAAGCGGTCGATTTTATAGACTAAAAGGATAGTGAGGGTTTTGTTGTGCGCGTCGTTGAGGAGGTCTTTTAGTGCAGGGCGGTTTAGGGTTCCGGCGGAGTAGCCGGCATCGGTGTAAATTCTGTGTACCTCCCAACCACGGGCTTTGCAGTAGGCTTTACAGCGATCTATTTGGGCATCTATAGAAATTCCTTCTTTGGCTTGCTCTTCGGTAGAAACACGGACATAGATGCCTACTTTAGGTGTTGGGAATAGGGTATCGGAGGGGTTTGAGGTGTTCTTTTGGGGATATGGAGGGAGTTTAGGTGTTTGAAATAGAGATTTTTGAGTTACAACCATGCTAATGCCTCTTTTTTGATGATATGGCTCTTCCAATAAGGGTTCCCTTCGTGGAATGATTGGAGAGCCTTATTGGAATGGATGTACCAGAAGTATATAAATGTTGGGTTTTTGTGAAGAGAAATGAACGGAGGACTATGTTTCTTAATAATTTAGGTAGTGATTAAATGTTTTATTCTTGAAACTAACTGATTTTTGGACTGAAAAAAAGCAAGAAGGGTTAATTGATGTTTTGGCGGATTTTAGTTTCAAGGCCATCAATGAATATGTCGGTTAGGTGTTTTGAGAAAGGGCCATAAAAAGAGGTTTTGAAGTAACTTATTGTTAAGTCTCCTTTTTTATAATGATATGTTGCTACCGAAGGATCTACCCAATAACAACGCATAAAGTGGCTATCTGGTGAAATAGTTTGACTTGGCTTTACATCACCAGAGCGTACTACCTCATAGAAAGCTCTTAAGTCGCGAGACAGCACATATTGGCCAGGAGTGCATTCATCAAACGTTGTTTGGGGCAAACGAAGTTCTCTAGTCATATGTCGTTCTGTTTTAGGAGAGATATTTAAAGATTACTACTTCTAAAACGTTTAAGTATTGGTTGAATTATTTAGAGTGAGAAAAATGGAAATAATTAAGTTAGTTTGGTTTATTTTCCTGACGGGCTTTAAAAATATAGTGCATAACCGAAGGAGTTTCAAGAAGTACATATTGGTCTAAAAATGAGTTCCAGGCGGCTGTATCGGGCCGAGTACGAAGCCATTGTTCTTTTGCTTCCCTACGCATTTCTTCAGCCGTTGTTACTGTGATTATCTTACTATTGAGTCGTTCAATCTGATTGATTAATTCGCCTAACGTGTTAGCGTGTATGTCATTGTTTGAATTAACGAGTAAAACGTCTCGAGGTAGATTAAAAAAGATAATATTTGGAACTTCAAGAGTATACACTAAGTGAGGTTTTCCATTTGGATCACGGCCCCCTGATCGGTGGCAGAGAAGGGTATCTTGCTCAAACTGATGTGCTCGATGAATTTCTGAAGGGTTCATGTACATTGGATCTGCTAAGTAATAAT
>JAHFQW010000033.1:0-6079 GCA_023259115.1 archaeon | reverse complement strand
AGTTATTTATATCTTTTATGAGATGCTTTTTACCCAAGGGAATTGTTTGAAATCTTTGTCAAAGGTGTATATTTCTTTAATGTGATGCTGTTTCATGAGCAATGCGATGAGGCAGTCGTTAATATTGATAGAGGTTTGTTTTGATACACTGATTGCTTGTAAGTATTCTTCTGCGGAAACGGAGAGGATTTGGATATTTTCTTTGGTGTAGAGTAATTCTAATAGCTCGGCAAGTTCGATGGAAGAAAAACAAGTACGAAGGATGTTGGCGATTTCAGAGAGGTTAATGACACAGAGGGAAATTTCTTCACCCTGATCTATTTTTTCTAGTATTAACCTACTTTTTTCTTTGAGGAGAATTTCGTTTGGTTTGAGTGTACGTTTGGAAATAAAATAGGCATAAATAAAGATGTTTGTGTCGATAAATTTCATCGTATACTTGCTTCTGCCAAAGTAGCCTCATAATTTTCAAATGGATTTTCTTTGAGCGTGCTGGGTTTAGCTTTACTGATAAAAGAAGTTAATTTCTTGGTTTCAGGCAGAATTTTGAGTATAGTATCTTCTACGATAATTACCACTTTGTTTGATTTTATCTGATGACGCCATTCTTTGGGTAAAAGAATACGACCTTGGTCATCGATTTCTTTTTGGAAGACTTGTGTGGTCATTTTTCACCATTTTTTATATAAAATCACCTGTTATTTAAACTTTTTGGTGAATTTTTAAGAAATGGGGGAAAATGAGAATCATAATAAAATAATTATTTTATCTTTCTTTCTTTTATCTCATCTAGAATGGCGTCGAGGAATTTATTTAGGGATACATCAAATTGCACTTCGCCAACTCGGGGACGAACGGCGATGCTTTTTTTCTCGCTTTCTTTATCTCCGATGGTTACAATGTAGTTGACTTTCTCAAGTTGTGCTTCACGTACTTTTTTGCCGATGGTTTCATTGGCATCGTTTAATTCAACGCGAATGTCATGGGTTTGGAGCAGAGATTGCACTTCTTGTGCGAAGGGAATGTTTCTATCGGTGACGGTGATGATTTTTACTTGTACGGGACTGAGCCAGAGAGGAAATTTACCTGCGTATTGTTCGATTATGATACTCATGAAGCGTTCTAATGAGCCGGAGATGGCACGATGAATAACAACAGGGCGTTCTTTTTCGCTTTTTTCGTTCATAAAAGACAGATTGAAGCGTTGGGGTAAATTAAAGTCGCACTGGATGGTTGATAATTGCCATTCTCTGCCTAGGGCGTCTTTGAACATGAAGTCTAATTTTGGACCATAGAACGCGGCTTCGCCTTCACGACGTTTATAGGGTAAGTTCATTTGCTGCGCGGCGGTTTCGAGTGCTTTTTCGGCCACTTGCCACATGTCATCTGTTCCGAGATATTTTGATTTGTCTTCACCGCGTACGGAGAGAGAAACCCAGTATTCTTTATCCATACCTAATGTGTGATAGAATTGATGAATTATTTTGACAATGGTTTGTACTTCTTGAGTTACTTGGGATAAGCGGCAGAACAAATGGCCGTCGTCTTGGGTGATGGCGCGAACGCGGCTTAATCCGATTAATTGACCTGATTTTTCATCACGATAAATGGTTGCTGGTTCGAAATAGCGCACAGGCATGTCACGATAGCTGAAGGCGAAAGAGTCAAAGATTTGCATGTGATGCGGACAGTTCATGGGTTTCATGATGAAGTCATCAGATTTGCCTTTGACTTTGAATAATTCGTCACCAAATTTTTCCCAGTGACCGGAGGTTTTGTAGAGTAGATCTTTGGCAATATGAGGTGTCCAAACTTGCTGATAACCTTTGTGTTTATGCAGTTCCCAGAGGAATTTGATGATTTCGTTGCGAATGATTGTGCCTTTTGGCGCTAATAAAGGAAGTCCTTGACCAACTAATTCGGAGATGACAAAGAGGTTTTGTTCTCTACCAATTTTGAGATGAGAGCGGTTTTCGGCATCTTGTTGGGATTGGAGATAGGTGTCAAGTTCGTGAGTGGTGGGGAAGGCGACGAGATTGATTCTTGTGAGCTGGGGATTGTTAGAATTATTTTTCCAATAGGCGGAGCTGATGTTGAGTAATTTGAATGCAGCAACGCTGTGAGTTGATTTGAGGAAAGGTTCTTTGTGAAGAGGAACGATGACAATAGGAGAGAGATGATAGAGGTGTGCGTTGCTGCCTAGGTCGCTGGCAATCTGCTGTTGAAGTGGTTCAAGAGTGCTAGGAGTGGTTATTTTTTCAAATGGAAGATTGCTTTCAATGATTTTTTGCATATGCTGCTCAAGCTTGGGTAGATGCTCGTTGTGTAATTTGATGTTGAGGATATCACAGTAGGCTTGATCACCATGCAGATCTATTGAGCCGATTTCAGTGTGGGGATAGAGTTCTTTGATGACTTTGGCAAGTATTACGCAGGCGGAGAGATTGGTTTTTTGTTCTATGGTGAGGGGATTGGGGTTGAAGATGAATGGTTCATCTTTGTATTCACGTTTTAATGATGTTGTGGATGTAGGTGTGGCGGAGGATGAGGAAGATTGGACTGAAACGTTGGTATTATTGGTATTTGTTGGGCCATCAACACTAAATTCTCGGCTTAGTTCGGAGAGAGGATGGCCTTTACAGGAAATGTTGAATGATTTATACCAGCCAAAGGGAGCGCGAGCGACGGTGTATTTTTTGGAGAGGAGTTGCTGTGCTTCTTTTAGGAGTGATTCGGCGATAGCAGGGGAGGAGAGGTGGGAACTTAAGTGAGCATACGGGTAGAGAACGATTTTTGTGGCTTTGACTTGGGAGGCAATGTCTTCGATGTTCTTGATATACTGTTCGAGAACGGCAGGCGTATTTGCTTCATCACGTTTCTCTACAGCGGAGAAGACGACAAGACATTCTTCAATACGCTGTTTTTCTTCGTTGATGCCTTCTTCGGCTTGTTTGAATGCTTTCTTTTTTGCTTGAAATTCGATGAAGTCGGCGTGGATGGTTAAAATTTTCATGTGATGTACCTTTTTAGGATTTTTAGGGTGATGAGGGGCTTCTTTTTAAAAAGATTGGGGTTTTGGTTGTGATTTTAGAGAATTCGAGGATTTTAGGCATACATTATTTAGAGGGGTTTGATTAACTTTATAAAATTCAATGAAAATGGAAAACATCATTTTCAAGAGTAAAAATCACATGATCTGTCCAAATACGCAAGTGATTTTTACTTGTCAAACCCCTCTAAGAAGGACTTTGAATATAGATGAATAGATGGGTTATTCAAAGTCCTCTATAAATAAAGTTGAGTAAATAGAGGTATGGTTATGCAAACAGACGTTAACTTGGAACATTTATTAGATAGAACTAACTTTGCTCATAGTGAACGAGATCCGACATCAATGAATCCTCTTATTCAAGGGCTACGACCGTTTTATTATACCTGGAGAGTCAATGAGGGGATGGATATTGTGCAGTTTACTGATTCTCTTAAAGTGGACACAGCGAGGTTATATCGTTATAGTAGAAAGCAGATATTTTCTGGTGTTGATTTGGTGAATGATAAGCCAAGATATACAGGGAATGTGGTTGTGAGAATTTTAGAGCGATATGCAAAGGAATTGGAAAGAAGTAGGTCTGGATCAAATTTTATAGAAGGATTTGATTAATTCATATTTTTATTCAAACTCCCCTATAGCCTTATTGCTATTAACTTCTCTTCGTTGATTTAACAACAAAAACTTCATAAAGCGTGAGAATATCCTAGTTCTATGGGACAGGCAAAAGAGACAATAATTGTGTGTAGTGCGCATTCGGATGATTTTGTGATTGGGGCAGGAGGAGCGATTGCCAATTATACTAATGAAGGAAAGAAAGTGATTGCAGTGGTGTTTTCGTATGGGGAGAAGTCACATCCCTGGCTTAAAGAGCAAATTGTGCAGAAAATGAGATCGGAGGAGACTCTAGAGGCGAGCAAGCTGCTTAAGTGTGAGACGATTTTTTATGATTTGAGGGAATTACATTTTTTGGAAGATGCAAAATCCCGCGGGGTGTATGAAAAGTTTACAGCGTTACTGCGTAAAGAGAAACCAGTGAAGATTTTTACTCATAGTAATGAGGATCCGCATCCAGACCATAAAGGGGTTCATGAGATAACGCTGACATGTGTTACGAAGTTACAAAGAAAGAAACCGGAAGTGTATATTTATTCAGTTTGGAATCCGGTGTCTTTTAAGACAATTTATCCAAAACTCTATGTGGATATTAGCAAAACGTTTTCATTGAAACTTGCGGCGTTAAAGACGTTTCACAGTCAGAAAATACATGTGGCGTATCCTTTTGTGCTGTTGTTATTTCGAGCGATTACGGAAGGGTTTAGGATACGCAAAAAGTTTGGAGAGAAATTTTTTCGGATTCGATGAATGAGGTATAGATAACTGCGTTGATTCATGTGCGACATCCTACGCAGTTTACTATATATCGGGATAAAAATTTAATAGTAAAAGATAAAGAGATAGGTTATGAAAAAAATTAAATTACTGCTGGTTGCGGATACGTATTACCCTAAAGTAGATGGAACGCTGAAGTTTATGGAGGAGTTTGTGAAACGGTGTGCGGATGATTTTGAGATTTCTTTATTAGTGCCTGATTTTGGTGTGCAGCGAAAGATTCCGGGAGTGAAAGAAATTATATTCATTACACCTTCGAGTATCCTTAAAATCTCAGGCTATGCGAATATGCAACTGTCTTGGCAGAATAGATGTAAAATAAAGCAGGCAATTGAAAGAGCAGATATGACGTTTATCCAAGGTCCGGGATTGATTAGTTATCTGAGTATGTATTATAGCGCAAAATATGACAAGAAAACGATTTTTTATGTGCATACAATTGTGTGGGAGTTATTTTCAAAATTTTTTCCACCCGTATTTAATTGGCTATTTCATTGGACAATTAAAAAGATTTCTTTGCATATGTACAAACGTTGCGATTTAATTATTGTGCCTTATTATGATCTGCAAGAATATTTGGAGCTCTCAGGGGTGACAATTCCGATTACTGTGGCAAGGTTAGGGGTGGATATCAACTTATTTTCCCCCACAAAAGAGAAACGAGATATGAAAGAAAAAATGGGAATTGATAAAGATAGTTTTGTAATAGGCTATGTGGGGAGGATTTCTAAAGAGAAGAATATTGAAGTGCTCTTAGATGCGGTGGGGAGAATGGGTCATAAAGAGGTGCATCTATTACTGGTGGGAGATGGACCGGTGAATGAGGTGAAAAAATGCCAGGCAATTAGGCATTGTACGGTTACAGGATTTGTTCATAATGTACAAGATTATTTGAAAGCAATGGATGTGTTTGTGATGCCTAGTTCAACTGAGACGACATCGCTTGCGACACTGGAGGCAATGGCAACGGGGTTACCCGTAATTGTTTCAAAAGTGGGATTTATTAAGCGATATGTGATTAAAGGGTATAATGGGTTGTTTTTTTCAAAAGAGAGTGCGGGGATGCTGGCACATAAAATTCAGATGGTGAGAGAAGATTATAAGATGCGTGAGTTATTAGGTGCGCAAGCACGTAAAACGGTGGCATATTCTTTTTCTTGGGAGCGTTCGATTAATCGGATTAAGAGGATATTGAAAGAGGTGTGAGTGATTCATGTTCTGTTTTGGTTCAAACTCGTTAGCATATTAAAAAAAAATTCTAAAATACATATAAACTATATACCAAAAGTTTAAAAACCCCTGCTGAAAGCCCCGTTCTATGAAAAACTACGTTTTTGATGGTGAAGAAAAGGAAGAAAGTACGGAAGTTACTGAGGATGCAGATACCACTGGCGATGATGAAGGGTTTATGGAAGGGTATTTAGAAGATGAAGAAGCCAAAGAATGTGCTGAGTGCGGTGCTGCGGTAACGGAAGAGAAGAAAGTGACACGTGAAATTGATGCGGAAGAGTATATCTTTTGTTCAGAAGCGTGTGCAGAAGAGTTTGAGGAGAGTGTGGGATAAGTTTTCTTTTTATTTTAGATGGTGTGACCCTAGTTTACGATAATTGTTTTGCGGCGTGATGTAATTGGACTAAT
>JAHFQW010000013.1 GCA_023259115.1 archaeon | reverse complement strand
AGAAAATATACCGCAATCTTTATAAACCACTCCTCTCTCAAAATAACAGATACTTATCGTCGATAAACCCTAAAAAAAACAAACACCCAAAACCTCTCCAAGATGCCCCCCTCCAACCCCTCCATTCCTGAGCAAAACCCTGCCAACATCATCCCTCGTGTTATCGAAGAGGAGATGAAAACCGCATATGTGACTTATGCCATGTCTGTTATCGTTGGCCGTGCTCTTCCCGATGTGAGAGACGGTCTAAAACCCGTTCACAGGCGTATACTCTATGCCATGTACGATTTGGGTATGCTCCACAATAAACCATTTAAGAAATGCGCCCGTATCGTCGGAGAGGTTCTGGGGAAATACCACCCTCACGGCGACACTGCCGTCTACGATTCTTTGGTTAGGATGGCGCAAGATTTCTCTCTACGATATCCTCTCATCAAAGGTCAAGGCAATTTTGGATCCATTGATGGTGATACCGCCGCCTCCATGAGGTATACTGAAGCCAAACTCAATAAAATCACCGAAGAATTGCTCAAAGACATTGAAAAAAATACCGTCGAATTCAAAAATAATTTTGATGACTCCCTTCAGGAACCAACCGTTCTCCCCAGTGCTATTCCCAATCTCTTAATTAACGGCTCAAGCGGCATTGCTGTAGGTATGGCCACAAATATTCCTCCTCATAACCTCAACGAAGTCGCCCAAGCCATTATTGCAACAATAGACAACCCTGACATTTCCCTCAATGACCTCATGGCCATTTTACCCGCTCCCGACTTTCCCACAGGAGGCGAAATATTATGTGGTCCTTCCTTGCAATTAGCCTATGCCACCGGGCGTGGAAAAGTGACCATCAAATCTGTAGCTCACATCGAAAAAGATCAAATAATCGTCAGCGAAATTCCCTACCAAGTCAATAAAGAAGAACTCATCCAGCAAATCGCCTCATTAGTACAAGAAAAAACCATCGTAGGCATTCGCAACATCAACGATGAATCCGATCGAGAAGGTATCCGTATTGTCATCGATCTCAAAAAAGATGCCGATCCCACCTTCACCCTCACTCAACTCTACCAATACAGCCGTTTACAAACCTCTTTTGGCATTAATATGCTCGCATTAGTTAATAATCAACCAAAAACTTTAGGTATTAAAGATTTCATCCATCATCATATCGCCCATCGTCAAGACGTCATCACTAAACGCACGCAATACGATCTTGCCGAAGCCCAAAAAAAAGTTCATCTCCTTGAAGGTCTGCTCATCGCCCTCAACCATATTGACGACGTTATCGCCGGGATTAAACGCTCTCACACCATCGAAGATGCTAAACAGTTCTTGCTCGCCACCTATTCTTTAACCGAACTGCAAGCCAAAGCTATTCTTGAACTGCGTTTACAAAAACTTGCCTCATTAGAACAAGAAAAAATTCGTGAAGAACACGCTTCACTATTAAAAGACATCCAATATTATCTAGAAATTCTTGGTTCAGTTGAAAAAATTCTCTCGCTCATCAAAGAAGAATTGCAAGAATTAAAACTAAATTATGGTGATCCTCGCCGTTCAATTATCAAAGTAGACGAAGAAGATGAAGTAGATATGGAACAACTTATCGAAGAACAAACCGTTGTTGTCACCATGACTAATTCCGGCTACGTCAAACGCCTCCCTCTAGACACATACAAAACCCAAAAACGTGGAGGTAGAGGAGTCAAAGCCGCCGGCATGAAAGACGAAGACTTCGTCGAACGTCTCTACATCACCTCTACTCATGACTACTTATTATTTTTCACCGATCGTGGTCAAGTGTATTGGCTAAAAGTATATAATATTCCCGAATCAACTCGACAAGCCAAAGGCAAACACATCGCCAACCTCTTAGAATTACATCCAAACGAAACCATTAGCGCCATTGTACCCATTAGCAATTTCAACCAAGGCTACCTATTCATGTGTACAAAACTCGGCACCGTCAAAAAAACCACATTAGAAGAATTTTCTAATCCGCGAAAAGGCGGCATTCGCGCCATTAATCTCGATGAACAAGACACCCTCGTCAATGTACAATACACCACCGGTAACCAAGAAATCATTCTCGCTACCAAAGAAGGGAATGCCAATCGTTTCAACGAAGAAGACGTTCGCTCCATGGGTCGTCAAGCATCAGGTGTTCGAGGCATTAAATTAGATGAGAACGACGCAGTTATTGGTATGCTTGCCGCCGACGAAACCAAAGAAATCCTCACCCTCACCGAACTCGGCTACGGCAAACGCACACCCGTTTCCGAATACCGTCTCTGCAACCGTGGCGGAAAAGGTGTCACCAACATCAAAATCACTGACAAAAACGGTCCTGTCAAAACCGTCATGCTCGTTTCCGGCAACGAAGAACTCATGCTCATCTCCCGCTCCGGCAATGGTATTCGTGTCAAATGTACCGACATATCCGTCATTGGCCGCGCCACACAAGGAGTGCGCATCATGCGTTTAGACGAAAACGACAAATTAGCCGCTGCCGCCATGATCATCCCAGACGATGAATCCACTGGTTCTCTACCAAGTTCCCTATCTGATTCTCTCCCTGATTCCACTCAAGACAACCCCTCTCCACCCGCTCCTCCCACTCCCTCCACTGCACCCACTTCGGAATAATGCCCATGAAATCATATCTTCTTGTTCACCCCAGTCTTGAACACATCGCCCAGCAAGAACTTCAAGAACAAGCCCATATCTCAAGCACTATTCACCCCCAAGTCATCGAATTCGATTCTCCCCCCCAAACCCTTCTCTCTCTTGCAACGCATCTGCAAACTCCTCGTCGTATTCTGCTCGCCCTTGGCCAATTCAACAAAGCAGATGACATCAACTTTCTCTCTCTTCCCCTAAACCTCAAAGATATCTTTACAAATGAACTCACATTCAAAATCGAAGTTGAAAATCTTCCCGGTATTGATAACCGTCTCGCACTCTCCAAAGCCGCTGCCACAAAATTCTATCAAGCTCTAGCTCCAACATCCCTCAATCCCCAGATTAATCTCAAACATCCCGATATCCTCATCATAATCTACGCTAACCAAGACCATTTTTTTGTCGGTATTGACCTCACAGGACTTGAACTCAACACCCGCTCGTATCGCGTCTTTCCTCATCAAAGTTCATTTAAAGGCGATCTTGCCTATTACTTTCTGCGTCAAAGCACGTTTTCTCCAGAAAAAAAAACACTCCTCGGCTTCGCCAAAGATGGATCTATTGCCATTGAAGCTGCCCTCTTCTCCTCTCATACACCTCCTCATAACCCCTCCACATTCTCCTGCACCAAATTCCCTTTAATGCAATCTCTCCCCCTCTCTTTCACCTCCCCAACTTCTCACCCTTCACCACCCTCCCCTCCCTCTATCAAAAATAGTATCTACGTCTTTGACGAAACCACTCAGAATACCACCGCCATCCGAAAAAATGCGCTTATAGCTAAAGTCAATTCTGTTCTCACTATCGCAAAACATCCCCTCGATGAAGTTGATTTAAAATACGACCCCGCCTCATTTGACATTGCCCTCTTTCAAGTAACCTCTAAAGATGAAGAAAAAATCAACGATCTTTATTACAGCGTCGACTACATCCTCAAACCCCGCGGTATTCTATTCATAATTGGCCGCCCCACATGGGACTTTCCCCTCTCCCAAAAATTCAATCTAATAGAACAGCAAGACATAACCAAAGGCAGCAGCACCCATCGCTATTGGAAACTGCAGAAGAAATAAAATTCTACAGAGCCATTCAAATTAATTATTCAAATCATTTTAAACCATTTCTCCCGGCTAATAGGAAACCCTCGCCACAGGGCAAGTGAGCACAGGGAGTATTCGTAAGACAAACCGTGCCCTCCCCCTCGAAATAAGATTTCATCTTGATACTATTTCACGTTGGGGGAGGGTGCGAACGAGAGGGTTTCATATTAGCCATTTCTCCCGTATCATTTATATACCATTTCCACTTTCTCCCCTCTATGGTTTCCTCCCAAGAATTCCGTGCTCGTCTCAAGCAATTTTATGAATTTAGTTCCCAAGAACGTTCCAGCCTGCTCATAGGCATTCTCATAACTGCATTCATTTTCTCTTTTCGTGATTGGGGCGAACAGCAATTAGATATAACAACAGGCCTACTTAACCTTTTTCTGGTTCTCATTATTGCAACCATCTCCATTCTCTTCCGTCTCTCCTGCCAAAAAGTCTACGGCCTCAGCCAAGGTCTCAAAGCCGAATTTAAAGTGTGGTGGCCAGGCATTATCGTTGCTCTGCTCCTCGCTATAATCTCAAATGGCAGACTTCCTTTAATTCTACTCGGCACAATGGCCGTCTCATTTATGGTCAAACAACGTTTGGGAGAATTCAGGTACGGCTTTTCTTTCATAGAAAATGCCATGATTGCCTTTTGGGGTATCATTGGCAATCTTATCATGGCTGGTCTCTTTGCCCTCGGATTATATCTCTCCCCTCACACCTATCTATTCTCAAAAGGTCTTGCCCTCAATATCATCATGGCGTTCTGCTCTCTCATTCCACTCCCTCAATTAGATGGCCTTGCCATTTTCTGGGGTTCCCGTCCATTATATTTTGCCGCCATACTCCTAACCTCAATCATCTCCGTCTTATTACTCACTCAAACACTCATCGGCCTCATCATCTCATTTGCCACAGGTATCATCGCTGGCTCTTGGTATCTCTTAATTAGCTCCAACAAATAGCACCTTCAAATTATCCTCTATATCATTAAAAAATAAAACACAAATAAAATAAAAACATAAAACAATCAAAAATCACATGAACATTGAAACAGAAAACTGGGTAGAAAACTTCGCCGTCGTATTTATCGTACTCGGCTTTCTTCTCTCTATTCTTATTCGTAGTCCTTCCCTCAACTACCTCGCCATCATTCTCAGCGGCGCTCTCGCTGGCCGGCAATTCTACATCAAAAAATATCAAGAACCCATCCTCCCCTTCCTCATCATCACCTTTTTCTTCTTGTTAGGCTTCCTCCTTGCCAGTTTTTGGTCCTCTCGACTTCTCGTACTGCTCTTCTTTTTCCTCGCCGCCTACCTCTCTTATACCCTTCATGTGAAAAAAATCATCACAATCTTTAAAAGCGAGAACTTCTTTAAGTAGAAATAATGCCCCCTTTACCCTATCACAAAACACTCAAAGCCAAAAGTATCACCGTCTCAAGAAAACCCGGCAAAGACAAAGACACTTTCAAATCCGCTTTTATTGGCTTATTCAACGATAACAATCCTCACTTAAAAGCCAAAGCTCCTTTTCAAGTAATTGAACTCAAAGAAGTCGAAAAAGTCCGCTTTCGCGACCTGCGCAACATTTCTTTCTACCTGCTTGGCAACGACATCGTCATCAACAACCTCGAAGAAGTCACCATCACCCAAGAGAACAACGTTGTCACTTTAAGCGGCAAACAGAACTTACCACAAAAATAACATTCTACATATAACTCTAAATAATTGTAATCTAATCAGCAGAATTATCTATACCTCATAGAATTCTTCAAAAATAAATAAAGAAAAGCAACCCTCAAAAACTTCTCTCAACACGTATTCCTTCCTCTCTTCATCAAATACTTCTGGTGATACGCCTCCGCTTCATAAAACGCTCCTGCCCTCTCAACCGCTGTCACAATGTTCCCTCTCTGCTTCCCTTGTTCCTCCTGTCGTGATTTCTCTGCGATGTTCTTCTGCTCCTGCGTATGATAAAAAATAACTGACTTATATTGTGTTCCCACATCTAACCCTTGTCGATTCAACTGTGTTGGGTCATGACACTTCCAAAACACTAAAAGCAACTTTTCATAACTAATCTTTAATGGGTCATATTCCACTTCCAGCACTTCCACATGTCCCGTTCTATCACTGCACACCTGCTCATAAGTCGGATTCTCTAGCGTTCCCCCCATATACCCAACTCTTGTCTTCAAAACCCCTTTAACAGTACGAAACGCTTCTTCCACATGCCAAAAACATCCTGCTCCAAATGTCGCTTTCATATAAAACTGAATATTCTCACAGAATATATACTTTTCCAATTCCAGTTATAGTAAATCAGAAGTAAGTGGGCAAACTAAAAGTTAGTCAAATTAAAATTTGAGAAATAACAAAATAGAGCAGGAGTCTAAACAATCATTGATTCCCATTGAGCAACTTTGTCATCTAATCCTCTTTTCTTCAGCTCAATTGTTCCTGTTTCTCTTACTACAGAGGATAATTTTGGTTGTAATGTTTCAGGCACTACGGAAGATTTTGCGATTTCGGTATAAAATGAGATTAAACATTCCATTGCATCATTTCTTCCGATAAAATCATATAATGCCCATGCACGACCATGTGGTTTTCCTGATTCATTTGATAAAAAAACATCATAAACCATTCCTTTGTATCCTTGAGCAACATCTTCAAGAACTGTATCAACACAGTCTGGAGAATTTAATACTAATTGGGTTTCTGTGGGATTAACTCTTTTTTGAATAATTCCTGTATGTTGATATTTTCCCATTTGTTCTTGTAATCTTTGTTGTTCAGTTTGCATTTCTTGCTGATGGGCATACTTTCTCGGTTCAAAGTATAAACTTAGAACTAATCTTCCTGTACTTCTTGCAACATCTTCAAATAATGGTTTTAATGTATCCATGAGAGAAAGAATAAACCTCAATGTTATAAATCTTTTTGTTATTTACTATTATAAAGTTATGGTCTATATACAACACCTGCCCTAAAATACGCTCACCCGCGTATTGAACTTAACCCCCTAAACATAACACCTACCACCAAACCCCTCTATACTTATTAGTAATGGTGAACAAAGCTTTGCTTCAGCAAAGTGTTGCATCAGCAACATTACTTGCTGATAAGCAAGTCACGAACGTCAGTGACTTGAGGAACGCTAGTGACTTTATCACGAACCGCAGTGACTCGAATTCTAAAATTATTCACCATTACTATACATCAAATACTTTCCAAAATATAAAAATCGCGGCTCACACATCAGTGCTTTCATCATAATCGGCAGCGGATTTTCTCGTGTATGTTTCTCCAATATTCTCTGAATCCTCGGCTGACTCATATACCCAATCAATCGATTCCAATCTGCATCAGAAAACTTTTCAAATATCCGATGCATCCATAAATGTATCCCTAGCCGCAGCCTAATCGATTTAACCCTCTGCTCTACATTCTCATCATTAATTATACTCTTCGCCACAATCTGCGCTTGCATCAATCCGGGGATTAATCCTCCCAGCGTTGTTGCTTTCACAAACGAAGACGCATCTCCGAGCACATAACAATTATCTTTTCGCAGCATCTGTTTTGAATCATACACCGGAATCGTTCCCGCCTGTATCGCTTTCGCCACATATCCTCGCTCTGTCATAAATTTATCAAAATAATACTTCGTATTCTGTTTCGTTGCCACTCCCACTCGCGCCGTTGTTGCTGATTCCGGCACAATCCATGCAAACAATCCCGGACACACCTCATTTCCAAAATGTGCTTGATAACACCCCTCTTCAAACACCCCCTCCACCGTTGCCTGAATCCCATAAAAATTTTCTCGTTGAGAATGATACAATCCATACGCTTTCGCCGTCGGTGATAACGGTCCATCCGCTGCAATAACTATATCTGGTGTTACTCTCTTCTCAACTCTATTCACTGAATCTTTAATAATCAACTCCTCTTTTTCTTTACGTTGAAACGAATGATTCACAAAAATTTTCGCTCCTTCTCTTCGTGCCAAATCCGCAAAAAAAGTATCAAATTTAATTCTGCACACCAAATACTCTTTTTGTGCAATACGCAACTTGTGTTTTCCTGGACTATGCACCTCAATTGTCTGCAGCGTATTAATCAGAAACGACTCTGTTGGTAGATTAAATTGATCAAAATCATGCGTAAGCAACCCGGTACATTGGATGGGCGAACCAATCTGTGCATGATTCTCATAGATCTCCACTCTATGCCCTGCTCTCGCTAAATGGTACCCTGCAAAACACCCAATTGGTCCAGCTCCAATAATCGTAACATACATAGAAAATAGAGCTAAAACCCCCTATAAAAACATTATCAAACAAGAAATTACCTTTTTCCCTCTCTCTCTTCCTCCCCTCCTTGTCTACATTCAAATCAATTTTTTGGTACAGGAACACTGCACAAATACACTTGAAATATCCTCTCTTTACGTATTAACAACAATGCCTCCTCACTCGTCTGGCCATGACAAATAATTGACCCTTGGCCATTAAAACCAATAGCCATATATTTTCCACCCTCGTTGAGCACATCATCAATATGGTGCATATAAACCTGACGGGCATGTTCACAAAACGGTATAATGCTCTCGCATCGCGCTGCCATAATTCTTGTCGAACTAATCGAATATAATACCATACAGAATCGCTCTTCAAATTTTATTTATAAATATATCCTCTCTCCTATTCTCTTAAAATAAGAGTCAGTATCAAAAAATATTAAAAAAGAGAGTAACCTATATTCTCAGTGCATTTGCCTAACAATTTCCGCCCAACGCTCGTTGCCATCAATTTCTGTAAAAATACTGGTGGCGCACTGTGATGAGCCGGATGCTGTAATAAGTATTTATCCGTAGCATAAGACCTAATTTCTCTCACACCTTGCACATTAAACGTATCTTCTATCCACCAAAGGGAACTCATAGAAAGCGTCAGAGCTTCTCCACTCTTAATAGGACCAATCTCTTTTAAGAGCAATTCTAAATCCCCTGGGCTCATAGAAATGTCCAATATCTTAGTATCTGGATTAAATTCATACAAATTTCTTCTATTTTTTTGCACACAGAACGCCGGTGAAATCGTTACACTATGACGATCAATCACATAAATTCTTCCTGTTGCATAAATCTCTTCTTTAAACATGATTCGCTCCAAACAATATGCTAATTTCACTCTAAACAGTATTGCTAATCACAGAACACCAGTAAAATAAAACCACTATTTTTAAACTAACAACTTAACTCTTAAATTTAATCTTCAAAATTCCTCAACAATAAAAAGAATAAAAAATAAAAAAAAGATTTGGAGGAAGAATACGTACTTAGTAGTACGTTTTTTCTTCTTCTTCGTCTTTCTTTAATCGGCTAAAGCCAATGATCAAACCAATGATCACAAGCAATACAACAAGCACAACTAACGCAATTTCTAAGCCATTTCGTAAGCTTATACTTGCAGAAGCTGCTTTTTGTGGTGCAACAACCGTTGCTTTTAACGGTACTGTTTCCAATACATCGCTACCCGATTTAACACTTAATGATAATACATGCTCGCCTTGAGCTGCATCAACATTAGGTGTTACTTCCACATACACCACTTTGTTCTTGCCGCCTTCCAAAACAACTAGACTCTCGCTAACAGAAACGGATGCCCAGTCTCCTGCCATAGCGCTAATCATATATGCTTTAGATGAGCTGCCCGTGTTTGTTAAAGCCACACCATAGGTTGCGGTTTTACCTGCGCTCACCGGTTGGGTTTCAGGTCCAACTGCTAAAACAAGTTTACTCGTACCTTGGGCTGCTTCATTAGCAACAACTTTAACCATTTGTTCCTTGACAATTTGGTCTTTGAAGTTATTATAATCAACGCTTACCTTCACTTTGTAATCACCAGCTGCTGCACTTGCAGGAATTGGCAAAAACATTTCAGGCACATCTTCATAGCCAACATTACTATTGTCAGTTTTTAAAACATCAACATATTCTGAAGCACTTAATCCTAATTCTGGAATAGCCACAGTTACTTTGACATTCTTTTCATCTTTGTTACCATCATTTTCTAACAAGACAGTTGCTAGTAAAGATTTACCAGCTTTAATACTGTTGCTTGGTGAAAAAGACACATCGGTAACACCAACACTATGTCGCTTTGGTTCAATTTGTAATGGAACGTCTAATTCGTAGGATGCCGTATTCTTATCAGATACTCGCACGCGTAAGAAATACTTGTCATTTTCCAACTTCTTAGGCAAGTTTAATTCTAAACTAACATATTTGGTTGTTCCGCTTTGAACATCAAATAAGGTGGTGGAATCTTGAATACTCTCAAAGTTTTCAGATTCTTTATAGCCGCTAATCTGTGCGTCTATTTCTACATTCTTAACATTATCCGTTTTTGCGGTAATAGGCATACGGATATCAATTTTTTGCCCTTCTTCTACAGCAAGTGTTGCACCTGCCAAAATATCATCGCCATTCACTTTTACTGTACCTACATCTATATCATTTTGGTCCAATGCACTGACCATAGATAAGGCCAATAAGCTCATGACGAAGACCGCCATTATACTTAAAACTTTTTTCATGTTTATCTTCCTCCAAATCTTTTAGTTTTTGACTATTATTTGTTTCTTAACGAATCGATTTGTATAACACCCTAAAAAGCGGGGTTCTTTATAAATCTTTCGTTATTTTTAGTATTATTAAGTAACTACACTAGTTTTCTACTTAACAATAGTCATTTATTTCTCATTGTTTTGATTGACGATAAATTGTCGATACGACACACTGTGATAATGGCTGTTTCCGACGAATACTTCCATGATATAATCGCCGCTCTCTGCCTCTTCTGGAACTTGCACCACTACATTCTGCGTTGTAGATTCTCCTGCAGAGAGGTCAAATTGTTGTGACATTTGTTTAACACTCAAGTCATACACAAACACTTTTACACTCACATCATTCAAATCATTGTTGCCATTATTCACAATTTTTGAGCTTACCATCAACGCATCTCCAGGCATAACACTCTCTGAACTCAAACCCACTTTGGCAACTTTCAAATTGGTATATGCCGGATTAACAAAGATGGTATATGATTGCGTCACGACATATTGCCCGTCAGTAACAGAGATAGTAACGGGATAATTCCCTTCTTCCAGAGGCATCCATTGCACCAATCCCGTAGCCGAAATCGTCATCCCTTTTGGCGCATTACTCAATGAATAGGCCACAGGATTATCATCGGAAACCGTAACTTGATATTGGTAAGACTCATTAACCGTTCCTGTGGTAATAGGCGTTGATGTAATCACCGGTTTCTTATTAGGAACAGTTGTAACCGTAATCATAACTGTCTCACTATCTACATTTCCCGCACTATCCATGACCATAAATGTTACAGCATAAGAACCAATTTGATTCGTCACAGGTGTCCAGCTAAACTTCTGAGTTGCCCCATCAAATACTGCTCCTTGCGGTAGATTTTGTACACTAAACAAAAGTGGATCTTTATCCGCATCTGTTGCGCCAATCACAAAACTCAAAAGTGTACCAACAGTTACCGTTTTATCACCAATCGGCGCTAAGACAGGTGCATTACCAACTGGTGTCGCATCACACGCATCGCCGACTCCATCATTATCCGTATCTTTTTGATCTGGATTAGCAACCGTTGGACAATTATCTTTATCATCAGGAATTCCGTCCCCATCTGTATCTTTTGGTGCAGTTACTCCCACCACAATAACATATTTCTGTGAAACAGCATCAATACCATCTGTTACTGCAACTTCTACTGCAAAATTGCCGCTCAAACCCGGCGTCCACGTAATTGTATCGCCACTCATGCTCATACCAGCTGGCGCCGTTTTCAATGTATAACTCAACGTATCTTCTGTATCCGCGTCACTTGCCCCAACCGTATAGGTATACGCAACCCCTACCGTTCCCGTTGTTACTGCTTGTGATGTAATCTTTGGCAATTGATTCACATCCCCAACCGTAATCGTTACTTCTTGCGAAACCGATTTTAACTGGCCATCAGACGCAGTAAACTCAAATGTCATCTCACGTTGTGTATTGGGATGTGTGACAAACGCATAATTTGGATTAAAATTAAACACACCGCTCTGTCCATCCAAAGTATAACTAAAACTGGTATCAGGCACTAAAATATCTAAAATACAGCCAAACCAACCAGCATTACATTTCTTCGTTACCTGATAGCCAATACTCTTTCCTTCCGGATCTGTACCAGAAACTGTAAAAGAAACTGTTTGGCCTTCTTTTGTTACTTTGTTGCCAATCACATTTAACGTAGGAGCTTTATTATTATTCGTAGGAGGCACATCAACTACCGTAATAGGCACATCAACCGACGCCGATCCTCCTTTACCATCATCAACCACAAACGTCACCGTATATTGGCCAGCTTGTGTAAAACCCGGAATCCAGGTGAAAACTTGGTTGGCAAATGTCGCGCCCGCAGGAGTATTTTGTATACTATAAGTTAACGCATCACCATCAGGATCAGCCGCACTTACTTTAAATGTCAATACATCTCCTTCATTAACCACTTTAGCACCAATGGGCGCGATAATTGGATTATTATTCTTATTCACCAATTGTTTTGGCATAACCTTCAAATGCAGTACATCTGTTTTGCTTCCTTGCGTATTAAAAGACGTTACCACAACATCAAAATCGCCCACTTTATTATCCGGCACTAAATCCTGTGTCGCAATAGGAATGATCTGATCAAAGTTACTCTCAATATTTGCCGGAATATTTGGGAAATTCAATTCATTTACAAAAGATTGGTCAGCTGATTTGATCAATTTAATATTAACATTAAAATTTTGGGGACTTACCACAAATACCCACAGTTTCGCATCATCGCCTTGTGTAACCGTAATATCTTTAATTAAATCTTGTTGAGTATTAGAAACAACCCAACCGGTTTGTAAGATCACCGGATCTGCAAACACACTTGCTGTACTTGAGAGCATAATAATCATACTAACAATGATGCCAATGATTAAGTTTAGTTTTTTCATGTGGTAGTTCCTTCCTTTGCTGATTTCTTAACTATTAAACATCCAACCACCACTTTAACATCTAAACTCTTTCTGTTATATCTTCACTTAACTTTCTTTAATTGATTTAAATTTAATTGATTATAATTATTAAAAAAAATTAAAATTTGTATCCTAATCTCACCATCAAGAGAAGATTATGATTTGGCATATCATACCCAACATCTCCGCGTAGAGTAAAATGATCCCCTAAATGGTATGTGATGTCAAACTGGGGAACCACCGCATTAACATTGCTGCGTGTTACAACACGGTCACTAACTGAACTAGGATTTCCTAATGCCGTACCCGCACTGTTAAATAATCCTACACTGCGTGTGCGATCAGTAGTAGTAGCTTGTTCACCATTATATTCATGAAGGCTCAATCCCAAGCTTCCTTTATCCATTGCTTGATAACTCAAATGTAAACCCACCGCATTTGCGTATTCTGTACTTCGTGCTTGTTTGGTTGTGGTAGTTGAATCTTGTGTATACCCTGGGCCAACAGTAGATTTACTATTTACTGTACTAGGTGCATCACTAGATTGTGCCGAGGTATGTTGAAAAACCGTTCCCTCTGCGCAGATATTCCATGTAGGCGTCATTGCATAACACAATTGCGCACTCACCGCACCGCCTAACGCTTCTGAACCATCACGTGTATGTATTGCCAAAATCCCTCCCAACGCCGTGATATTCCATGGCGATTTGGGAATCATGCCTGGCACAAGTTCTCTAATCGCACTCTCAATTGCTGCACGATCTTCTGCTTCTGTTCGGCGAAGATTTCGACTCAACGTTAAATTTAACTTGGCACCCAGTGCAGCATATTGACTAGCCGCAGCAAAACACTTATCATGTTGTGCTTTAACACTCTCAACACCTGCTTGAATCGCTGCCGCATATTCTGTCGTCGCCGCAGGAAGGCTTGCTTCATCATCAAAAATTAGTCTCGCTGCCAAAGTGCGTTCAAACATTGTTGCCGTAGGATCTTTCCCTAACTCAACAACTTTCTCAACTAAATCAGGCGCACCAAATGTGTTTGATACATCTTCTGCCAATGCCACATACGCTTTATATGAAGCAGTACATTCAGTCCCAATAGCTTTTTTAGCTGTTTCCAATTCTCCAAATTTTTCTCCTAAAGCAGATTTAAATGTATCATTCAAATAAGTATTTTCTGGTTTGGTAAGTTCATTCACACGCGCATTTAATGCATCATAATTTTGATTCACTTTGGTAACGTCTTCTGCCAACGTGACATATTTCTGTTCTACACCAGTTAAGCGTTGTTCTAAAGAAGAAGGGTGAGCTTTACTCTTACCCCCAGCAGCTTTACCTTTACTTCCCTTACCTGCTGCTCTATGTGTCGAGACTTTTGCTCCTGTTGCTTCCGCCGCATATGCATCGTTGTTGGCAACATATAGATGTTCTGCATACAATCCAACTGCTGCAGCTGTAATCATTGCGATATTTCGTAGGGATTTCATTGTTTTTTTACCTCGTGTTGTTTTTGTTTAAATTTAATTTTTTTTATCTTATTTTTTTAATTTCTCTCTTTGCGTTTTAATATCTATTTTCTCGTTGCAGATTGGAAAAGCATCCAAGGATAACTGGCACTAGGCATCTCACTTATATTTCTAGGACATAACCGTTGCCCTGCAAAGTAATTGCGCGCTACCGCATCTGATCTCTCAGAAGGGCTTGTCATCATATTATATAATCGCGTCAACCCCACTTGGCACAGTTCTTCTGAAGTTGGTTTTTTTCCTCTCTTTGGAAATTGATCTTCCAGTGAAATGACAACTCTTCCACCTGCCCCATCCAAAAATTGATCCACCACTTTCCCCACATAACCTAGAGTAGGATTTTGCTGATCCGCTTTGATACATTGATACCATGAATTTTGACATGCCATCACGGGTGCAGGGGAAGCAGTTTGCGCATATCCTTGCGTCACCTCAGTCAGAGTTAGCGTAGCACACAGCGTCGCAACTACTGATAATAAAGTAGGGCTAGATAAGTATTTTTTCTCCATTGTAACTTCTACTCAAAACCACGAATACTACTCAAAAGTAGACATTACTTTATAAATCTTTTGGAATAATTGTTAATTAAAAGTAGTAACTAACTTGTTTAGTCAAAAAACATAAATTCTATTAAATAAAATGAAAAATAATTCCTAACTCATAGATCATCCCTAACGCAAATAATAACGTAAGAACAATCCACAAAAAACGCTGTGAGGGAAGTGAATACTCTGGTTCCCGATTCCCTCTCTTCTTTGCTCCTCGATACATCTGAATCAGACAAATCCCTTCCAGCCCTCCTGCAATCCCACCAGTAATACCTAATATCGCAATAAATGACGTAACATTCGTCAAGACAATAATCAATGGCAGCGCAAACGTTAACACAAAACCTGCCAAGCGCGAGAGATGATAATCCAATTCATACATCTCAATAAGCGCCGTACTCAACGACAGAAATGACGTAAACATCGCCAGCACCGCCAGCAGATTTGCAAATAAACCTAACAGCGGATAAGTATAAATACTCAACGCAATCGTCGCTATTCTCTGATTTGGTTCCAATAATGAAAATTTTTCTTGCCCAATACTTCCCACCACAATAAATGTAAATAGTAAATACAATAATACTGGGATAATCGAACCAATGATGATTGATTTTTTAAAATATTTCTTCTTTGTACCCAATTCTTCTTGCATCTCCGGAATCGCGGGAAACGCTAGCAGCGCAAACATAATTACTCCATAAGGTAAAAACAGAGAACCCGGATTTGCCCAGGTCAAATTATGGCTCTCAATCTTATTTAATGATACGAAACCAATCACTGCAACTACAATTAGCAGTAAAAAAATCAAATATAATTCTGCTTTTCCCGTTGATTTAATCCCTCTCCACACAATTCCTAATGTTAAAAAGAAGAATAGGCCTGTATATAATATAGGTGAACCAAATTTAAAAATCGCATGCAACGCAAAACCTTCTCCTAACAAATAGGCTGTCAGCGCGCCATACAATGACAGAAACATGACTAGTGTCATAAGTCGTTTTCCCCTCGGCCCCAGATACTTCTCTGCATATCCTGTCAATTGATGCTGTTCTTTTGTGCGCAGTACAATTTCTCCGAGCATCAAATTCAAGAATAAAAACACCCCGCCCATCACAATAATCAGCAGCAAACCATAAAGCAAACCCGCTTTAGCCACCGCATATGGAATTCCTAACATCCCCGCCCCAACAATTGTTCCTATCAGCGTAGAAGTTGCAATCAGTTCTCGTCTCTGTGCGAAGAATCCCCTATACTTCTGTATCTCCCCTCTTTTTTTAAACATAAACCCTGTAAATGAGATTATCATTTATAAGCATTTCGCGAGAAAGAAAAACGAAATTATCAATACTTTTTCACGTAATACTTCAGATTACTTAAATATCACTTTTTCACGATAGATTTTTATAATCTTGCCCTACCTACATCACTCATGCAAGTCATCGAATTCTTGGGTCAAGCCCGTTCGGGCAAAACCACTCAAGTACTCTTGTTAAAAAAATTTCTAGAACAAAAAGGCTACAACGTCACCCTCAGTTTAGATCGCGAGCGAGCCAAACAAGTCCACGCTCCCGTCTCCGACTGCCTCGCATTTAATCTGATTTTTCACAGCAAAGTAATTGATGAATATTACCATGCAAAAAACACCGGTACTATCGATTTCTTCATAGTTGATCGCGGTTTTTGTGATGTTGCGATATGGGCCGAAGTGTTATGGAAACTAAAACAAATAACTAAAGAAGAATCAATGAGCTACAAAAACTGCTGGAAACGGTTTCGCAAATTAGTCAATCTCACCTTCCACTTTGAACTTCCTTTAGATGTTTTATTTGATCGTCAAAAAAAATTAACCACCGAAGCCGTCGATGAAGTCATCATGAACAAAAAATGGATGAAAACACTAGAAGAAGTGTACCAACTTCAGAAAAAAGACTTCCCCTCTTGCGTGGAAATTGATGGGCTAAAGAGTATAGAAGAAACAAAAAGAATCATTGAGTCAGAAATTGAGCCGCTACTCAAAAAGCAACTCCTGCAAAAAGAACTAAACAAGTATAAAAAAATCAATAACTGAAAAAATAAAAAGTGGGGACGCTGGGATTTTCATTTCTCATTTCCATTAAGACTTTTGAACCCAGACCTAAGGCTTACTTCAAGGGAAATTTATTTTCATCGCTTTGCAGCTCAACCCTCCACTACTGGAGGCCCCAATCCTGCCGGGTTAGACTACGTCCCCACAAATATGCTAAAAATGAAGTTGTTTTATTAAGGTTTTTGTTTAAACAAGAGCTAACATGAAACTCTACCACAGGGCAAGTGAGAACAAGGGTCATTCGTAAGACAAACCATACACTCCTTCTCGAAACAATATTTCATCTTGATACGGTTTCACTTTGAGGGAGGGTGCGAACGAGAGGGTTTCATATTAGCATTAAACAAAGAAACATTTTTATACTTGGCGCACTTTCCTATTGTTATGAATGCCTACACACGAGTTGATTATCGGTGGAGTTAATTCTCTTCTTCTAGATATTACTATCTATTTTAATATAATACTTGATGTGACAAAAATAGTTCCTCAAGCTAGTTCTTCATTCTCTACATGGTATTGGCGCTAATTCTCTCTCATCACTTTTCGGGATGATAGTTTAGTGGCAAAATAGCCGGCTCCAGACCAGCAGTCCTGAGTTCAATTCTCAGTCATCCCATCTCAAAAAACGGAGGCATAAAACATGGAACAAACACAAAAAAGCATACAAAAAGAATACCAACCACCCAAATATAGCAACAGTGACCAAAGACTAATTAATAGAGATAGTTCTTTACGGTGGCGATAGAACAAAATACTTTAATATCAACGAATTAGAACACAAATTATCTCAATTTGAAGTGAACACTTTACTAAAACAGTATGCCTATCAAAATAAACCCCTTGATTTTGATCAAGCATATTTGTTAGGAATATTCTCATTAATTCCTTACATCACTGAACTCAGAGGGCTTCTGGATCTTCCCACAGAAATGATTACCCTCCAGAGTATTGCCGCATTGTGTGCATTTCATAACCATGCTTTGTACCAAAAAGAAAATTCTGGTGAACAAATTGCCGGCATCTGTGCCGCCATCTTTGATTATGACATTGGAACTTCGTTAAACGGATTTCTCATCCCTCAAAAAGAAGTCATGGATAACTGTGGGATGGGAGGAGATTTATATCGTACTCCTAATCTAAGTACCATTGCTGCGCTTATCGCTGCAACAGGAGAAATATCCATGCTTAAACACGGTTCTCCAGGGAGCACAAATAATGTGGGGAGTAGTGATTTTCTGCAATATAATCAAGTATATCTTTTTCCTTCTACAGAAACGATAATTAAAACCATCCAGAAGTATAACTTTGGTTATATTGATGCCCTTGATGAAAATTATAAGCGAATTCACATATTAAGCCACGGCAAAGCAAAACTGGCGCATATGAACGATATTATAGGGCCCATCACAAGTCCAGTACATCCCTCATCTCTCAGACAGAAAATTCTCGGTGTCAATCATTTACTCCCACCCGAAAGAGTGGCAGAAGCGTATCTTATTTTGAACGCAAAAGGGATCACTTCTGTAGAACAAGGATTGTTTATCAGAGGATATAGTTCAACAGAAAGAGAAGAGGGTATTGATGAAGTATCAATCACCTCTGGAGGAACCCGAGTTGTTGAATTAGATCGAGGAAAAGTCATATCGTACCATCTCTTTGCCCGCGACTTTGGTTTAGCAGAAGTAGGAATACAAGAACTAGATCCAGGAGTGGATAAAGCGCTAACAAGCACCAACATCCTAAGAGGCAAGATTTTAGGTGCAAAAAAAAGCGCTGTATTGGCAAATGCCGCACTTTTATTTTATGTAGCGCAAGGCAAAGAGTTTAACAAAGGAACAAATCTCGCAAGACTTATTTTAGATTCAGGATTGCCCTATGCTCTTCTGCAGCAATATGCTCATGCGACAAGATTTGATAAATAAAAAAAAGAGGTCTCTACAATGAAATTGATTGGTATGATACATTTGAAAACATTGCCGGGATATCCCCAGCATAAGAATATGGATTTTGTTATTAACGCTGCATTAGATGATGCAAAAAAATTAGAAATGGGGGGAGTGGACGCTCTTCTTATAGAAAATACCGATGATGATCCTCATCAAAAAGAAGTAAGTAGAGAAACAATTGCCGCATTCACTGCCGTTTCCTTACATATAAAAGAAAAAACAAAAGTGCCAATAGGCATTTGCGTGTTATGGAATGATTACAAAGCATCGTTAGCCATAGCAAAAGTAGTAGGAGCAGCATTTGTTCGAATTCCTGTATTTACAGAGGCTGTTTTAACTGCAAGTGGATTTATTGAAGGAAATCCTTATGATGTAATTTCATATCGGGAAAAAATAAAAGCATTAGATATTAAAATTCTTGCAGACATTCATGTAAAACATGCTTCACATCTTTCAACTAGAAGTATACAAGAATCAGCCATCGAAGCTTTGCACTTTGGCGCAGATGAGATTATTATAACTGGAAAGTTCACCGGGGATAAACCAACCTTACACGATTTGCAACAAGTTCGGACGGCCTGTCCTTCTTCCACTATAATTGTGGGGAGTGGAACAACTTCTGAGAACATTAAGGAGATAAAACTCTATGTCCACCGTTTTATTGTTGGAACTTATTTTAAGAACGAAAAAAATGAGATAGATATTGCAAAAGTGAGACACTTAAAAAGCCTACTTTAACTATTTTTTTCTTTCATTCATTTTCGGTGATATTCATTTATATATCAGCAGAGCATTAGTTTGGCTTATGATCGAACTCGACGGTTCATACGGAGAGGGCGGCGGCGCTCTGGTACGTGTAGCCCTCGCTCTCTCAACTTTAACTGGTCAACCTTTTCATGTCACCAACATTCGCACTGGAAGAGAACAAGCAGGCTTAAAAGCCCAGCATCTTGCCGCCATCATCGCGTTAAAAAAAATCTGCCAAGCCCAAACCAATGAAATACAATTAGGTTCAACTGAATTATCATTCCAGCCTGGAAAAATAAAATCTGGACGTTACGAATTTGACATAGGCACCGCCGGCAGTATTACTTTATTCCTACAAGCAATTATCATCCCCTGTCTATTTGCCCCGGATAAAATAACCCTCACTATAAAAGGCGGCACCTCAGGCAAATGGCAAGCCTCGGTTGATTATCTTCAGCAGATGCTGCTGCCGCAACTCCGCCGATTTGTTTCAAGAATCGAAATTAAAATTTTCAAACGAGGCTATTATCCCGCCGGTGGCGGAGAAATAATTCTTAAGATTGCACCAAAATATCCTCTCAAAAACCTCTCTATTCCTGAATTATTATCCACTCTGTCACAAAAAGTGAGCTCAATCAATTTACAAGACCAAGGAAAACTAGAACAAATTAGGGGCATCATTGCCGTATCCCAAGAATTAGAAGAAAAAGGAGTAGCTCAAAGAATTAAACAAACCTCTGAATCCCTGCTCCGAAAATACAACATACCTCTCTCCCTGCGTACAGAATACACCAAAACGCTAAGTGTAGGGGGTGAATGTGTTCTCTGGGCCATTTATAGCCATAACGGGAAAATAGATGAACACAACCCCATAATCATTGGTGCTGATGCCTTGCTCGAGAAAAATAAATCTTCCGAAGACGTTGCCAAAGAAGCCGTAGACGAATTAATCAGCATACTAGACTCTGACGCCTGCCTCGATGAACATCTGCTTGATCAGCTTCTACCTTTTATGGCCTTGCTCCCTGGTTCCAAAATCATGGTAAAAAACCTCACTCCCCATGCGCAAACCAACATCTATGTAATTGAAAAATTTCTTGCAGTTCAATTCATCATCCAAGAACAAAGAGGAGGCATTATGATTGAATGTAAGAAAATAGAGTAAATTGCTATAAAAATAGAACAAAATGTTGCGAATTTCACTATATAACCCCTATTTGAAATATTATTTTTTCAGAGACCCCTCAAGTTCTCGCATCGCAGTTCTCGCATCATCCGCGGTCATCACATAAGAACCTGAAATAAATACATCCGCTCCCGCTCTCCGGGCTTTTTGTATTGTTGTAGGATTCATCCCTCCATCAACTATAACTGTAATCTTAGGATTAATCTTCTTAATCTGTTTTATTTTACGCAATGGCTTTGGCAGAAATTTTGCCCCATAATACCCTGGTCTAACTGTCAAAATAAGAATAAAATCAATCTGTTGCAAAAAATGCTTTATTCTATCTACCGACGTTTCCGGATGAAGGGCAAACGCTACCTTCAGTTTCTTCTCTCTCATAAAATCAATATACTCTTGAGGAAATTCAAACACTTCAAATTGAGGAATAAAGAGAGAAATTCGGTGTAGATTTCTCTTAATAAATGGCAGAGGCGTTTTTATCATTAAATGTGCTTGGTAGTTAAATGAAGAAAGTAATTTGAGTGGAAATTGTAGCATTGTGGTTGGCACAAATGTACCATCTGCAATATCTAGATGAACAATCGATGTTATTTTTTCAACCTTTCTCATTAACTGATTTAGTTCTCTCTGGCTATTTGCCATAATCGAGGGAATTATTTGAGGCATAATAACTACATCCTTCTTTGTTCCAATTTTTGTATCTTATTTATTCTGCGGACATGCCTTTGAGCTCCAGAGAAACGGGTTGTAAGAAACACATGAATAATCTTTGTTGCAAGAGAGAGAGGAGTATACCATCCAGAAAGACAGATAATATTAGCATTAAGATGTTCACGCGCAAGACTTGATTCTTTAAGATTGTAAGGTGCTACTGCACGAATATCTTTTATTTTGTTGGATGTGACACAGACACCTTGCGATGAACCACAACACAGAACACCTAAACTCTTTTTTTGTGCAACATGACGAGCAACTTTTTCCGCAAAATCAGGATAATCATCATCAGGATTAAGAATAGTGTTTCCTAGGTCCTCAAAACGAATATTCTTCTGTATAAGCCAGCGTTTAATTTTTTCTTTTAAAGCAAAACCCGCATGATCTGAACCAAGATAGATTGTTTTTTTCATCTCTCCTCCATCTATTATACGATTCTCTTAATAATTATTAAGCTTTTCCTACACTCCCAAACAACTTCATTCGTTGTTCCACAACTCTTTGAATAATCTCCCGCGCCGGTCCTAAAATATGTCGTGGATCAAAATCTTGTGGCTGAGTGGAAATAACCTTACGTACCGCCGCATCAAACGCTACCCGAATATCCGTATCCGTATTAATCTTACAAATACCTCTCCTAATCGCTGATCTAATTTCTACATCAGGCACTCCTTGCACTCCTGTAAGTTTTGCACCATACTTCTCTGCCTGAGTAATAAGTGCCAATGGCACGCCGCTCGCCCCATGTAGCACTAAAGGAATCTTAACTTTTTGTCGTATCTCTTCAAGCAATTGCTGATGCAGTTTTGCTCTTCCCTCAAACTTATACGCACCATGTGATGTGCCAATCGCCACCGCCAGAGAATCACAACCCGTTCTTTCAACAAACTCTTTTGCTTTAATTGGATCAGTATACAAAATATTGCGAGAACGCACCGTGTCCTCCACTCCTCCAATAGTCCCCAACTCCGCCTCAACAGATATATGTTTTCGTCTAGCCCACCCCACCACCCTCCTTGTAATAAGTACATTTCTCTCAAACGATTCATGCGACGCATCAATCATCACGGAAGAATACCCCACCCGTATCGCTTCTTTAATAATAGAAACATCTCGTCCATGATCTAAATGCAACGCCACAGGAACACGCGCATTCTCACTCGCAACTCTTGCCAGCGCATAAAGATACTTCATCCCCGCATAGTTCAATGCCCCCTCTGATGTCGCAAGAATAACTGGCGACTTCATTCTCTGCGCTGCGTGCACAACTCCTTGAACAATCTCCATATTATTAATATTAAAATGTCCTACTGCATAACGTCCCCGCTGCGCTTCCCACAATAATTTGTGAGTATCTGCTAACATCAAAAATCATCCTCTTCTTCAGCATATTTCTTTTCTTGGTAAAAATAATTTCCTAAAAAACTAAATCCTAACGCCACAAGTGGTCCTGCAATAAAATATCCAATCGCTAACTGTTTCCCCATTCCCACAAACACACTTCCAATCCCCAAAAGTAAAAAAACAATCCCCCCAATAGGGTCGCTCTTCCAGGCAATGAGCATCGTAAAAAAGAGAATCAACCAAATCATCAAGCCAACCATAAACTCATGGCCAAACCCAAACGTGTACAACACCCCTCCTATAAATGAGAAAATCACAAACAGAGATAACCCCCGTGGAAACCAAAATACAATCAGGGGCAGGTTAATTTTAGGGTTAATCATCCAATTCACGCTCTTTTTAATCAGAGAGGGAATTACTCTTTAAATTAGTTACGGTATATAGAGTGTTTTTGAGCTAATTTCAACCCAGAGAAAACCTGATAACCCTTCATAATAATTCAGAAGATATTTCCAACATCCTCTTTCTTTTCAATTTTCACCCATACTTTTATAAATAAACTATCAATTATCCTACCCAACGTAAGAATTCTCCTCACCCAAAACGGAGTTAGCGTAAGAATTTTTACTCCAGAAAATGGGTTTAGTATTGTAAGTACACGTCATTTTGTACTTCTGTATGATTTCCTAAAGCTAAGAATATCAGAACTCATTTTCTACGATAAAATAAATAAAATAAAAATATACCGAGAGTGAAATATATGAAATTTAGTGAATTAAAATTAAACCCCGTGCTTGTAAAAGCACTTGAACAACAGCAGTTAATCGAACCAACCCAAATTCAAGAAAAATGTATCCCTTTAATCCATGAAGGCAAAGATGTCGTAGGTCAATCCGGAACAGGTTCTGGAAAAACCCTCGCTTTTGGTCTGCCTCTTCTTGAAAAAATTCAGCCACGTGCCGGAATTCAAGCTCTCATTATCACCCCTACCCGTGAATTATGTGTTCAAGTTGCCACGGTTTTACAAGATTTTGCCAAACCCATGCATCTCAATGTTGTGCAAGTGTACGGTGGCGTAAGCTTAGAACCCCAAGCCCAAGGCTTGCGTCGTTCTGAAATCGTCGTAGGAACACCTGGGAGAATTCTCGATCATCTAAATCGACGCAATATGGATTTCACTCCATTAAAATATTTAGTACTCGATGAAGCCGATAAAATGTTTGAGATGGGCTTTCAAGAAGACGTTGAAGAAATTATGCGTTACTTACCCAAAACGCGTCAAACATTACTCTTTAGCGCCACCATTTCCGAACCGGTTTATCAAGTCATGCAGCGTCATTTGCGCCAGCCTGTGACCATCAAAACTAACATTTACGTTGATAAAAGTCTACTGCATCAAGGCTATTATAATGTACCAATCCGTGACAAATTCTCATTATTGGCCCACTTAATTAAACATAAAACCACTGGCTTATCCATCGTTTTTTGCGCCACACGTGATGAAGTAAGTATTGTTGCGTATAACCTCAAAAAAAATGGTATCGACGCTATGGCCATTCACGGTGGACTCACACAGAATAGACGATTAAATGCCCTCGAAGCGCTCAAAAATCAGAACATCAGTGTTCTTGTGGCAACCGACGTAGCTGCCCGTGGTCTAGACATCAAAAATGTCACCCATGTCTACAACTACGATGTCCCTAAAACCTCAGAAGAATACATTCATAGAATTGGCCGAACAGCACGAGCAGGAGCCGAAGGAGATGCAGTGACACTTTTAGCCGATCGTGATCATGACAATTTTCGCAGAGTGCTACACGATCGCACACTCAAAATCGAAGAATTAGAAATACCCTCATTTGAAAAAGTCATGTTTGTGCGACGTTCCGACGAACAGGAAGAACGCTCACATGGCCGCGGTTTTGGTCATAGCGGCCCGCGAAACGGTGGGCATGGTGGCGGCGGTTTTCGTTCAAGTGCTCCTCGCAGTGGTGGTGGCTACCGTTCTCGATCTTTGGATAGAACTTCTGGCTATCAAGGAAGAAGTGAGGGTGGCGGATCAAGTGAATCAAGGTCCGAACGCGGCAGTGGCGGTTACGGTTCCAGTTCTAGTTCCGGACGCCGACCTTCCAACCCTCGTGGCGGCTACAGCGGCCGAAGATAATTTTTTCTTTTTTTTAAATGTCGTAATAATTTTTTCTTTTTCAGTTCTTATTGGTGGTCTCCTTTTTATCGTTTCGTTACCATTTAGTGGCATTTCAACCGAAAGATTTATATATACTGTTGCTATTTAATAGTAAAAAATACTTGGTGATTACAATTATGACAAAAAAAATATTACAATTTGGAAGTATCATCGCGTTGCTCTTAGTGCTGGTAAGTTCATTCGTAGCAGCTAATCCTGACTTTAGCGCCTACCCTCAATTCAAAGATGATTACGATTTCTTAAATTCTCGTCTCACCTGGGTTCAAGGCAACTTGGGCACAGAACAGCAAAGCTTCCTAGACTTAAGTGCAAAGAGCACAACTACTATTTATGATTGGAAAGATCTGCAAGTTGAAATACAAACTACTCAAAAAGATGCAACTGATTTCAAAGCAAAAAGCGATAGCATCGTACAACAATTACTCGCGTTTAACACTATCGAATCCAAAAAACTAGCTCAGGAATTTAGTGCGTTAAGTAATCAATACACCCTAGTCTTAACTAACTCCGGTGAAGTCTGGTCTCACGTTCAAGATAAAATCACAACTATCCAAAATGAAAAATTATACAATCAATACTTAATTGTAAACAAAGCCTATAAAAAAGCAAATTTTCTGTTACATCCCGTATTACATGACATGACCAGCGTGGTAAATAGTAATCAAGGATTAGATCAAGCTCTAACCACTCATAAAAACGCTGATGATTTATGGATGACCTATTTTGACATTCGAACCCAAGCTCAGCTCTGGGGTAATACTGCCATTGATCAGAAAAACGATGAATACGAAGCCAAATTCCAAGAAATTGATCTAGGAACACTTGACGTCCAGCAACAAATAAAAAATAAAGAAGCACAGTTAGATATCTACATCAATGATAAAGCCGAAGTCGAATTCAAAGAACTAGATAAAACCTATTCTTTGTTAGAAACTCAATTCAATCTCACCTCTGATTCATTAGGCAAAGCCCAATGTGCCCAGAATGCCGCAGCTATCGACGCCCTAAAAGCCCAGTTAAATGATATCATGCCCAAAATAGCAGATAAAATATCTCTCATTGGTAGCCGTAATATCATTTTAATAAATATGCCAACATTGCAAGATATACATACAAAGTATTATACCCAATATGATACCTATGACGCATTAGGCAAAAAAATCAATACTCTCGTAGAAACACCATTTGACAAAACAACCTGTCAAAACGGTGTCCCAACCCCTCCTCCTGCAGGGAATAATATTCCTCCCACATTTGCCGCAATAGGAAATAAAGCTATTAAAATAGGAGAAAAAATCGAATTCACCCTCACTGCCGCAGATGCAGAAAATGATCCTCTCACCTACAGTGCATCTAGTTTACCTCTGGGGGCAACATTTGATGTGAACACCCATCTCTTTAGTTGGACACCAGCTCAAATTGGCATCTACACAATTACATTTAGTATCAACGATGGGAAAAACAAAGACGTCCCACAGCAAGTAACCATTACCGTTACCGCAACTGATGTGGTACTCAGCCCAGAACAGCAAAAGTACAGTGATTTAAAGAAATCATATGATTCTTTTAGCGATGATTACACCAGCTACAAACAAAAACTCGACACTGCCAATTCAAAGAAGAATCAAGTTGATATCGATAAGTACAAGAAAAAATTAAGCACTTTAGATAAAAATCTCAAAGACTTAAAAAAAGAAACTATCGATCTACTTGATACAGTAGAAAATCAGAAAAACACTGATGCTCTGCAGCAAAATATCAAAGATTTGCAGGATGACATTGATAGCACTCGAAAAAAAATAGATATTGCTCTCAATGGCAAACCTCAAAGCAAACAAGCCGTCTCACAAACATCCTCTGCCGCATATTTAAATCCCCAGAATGATGTGGTTGTGCAAAACTTGCCTAACTTTGCGCCTTCTTCAACAGAAGATAACCAGAGCGCAGACGCCGCATCCACCATGCCTTTAGTATTTTTAATTGGGGGCGTAATTGTCATCTTAGCGGTGATTGTATTTTTGATTGCGCTGATATTGGCTTAATTTTTTTTAATATTATTTGATTGAATAGCGGGTAATTAATCAAACACCCCTATAAATTAAATTTAAAAAATCACTCTATTTTTATATATCTTATAGACTGGTTTAGAGAAAAATAACCTCACAAATAACATTAAGAAAATAATAACATGACTTCCTCAAAAATATCCTATGGACCACATTCATTCCCCGGAGGTCCTCTCAGATATATTAGAACTGGCAACCAAGAAATAACTCTCTCTGACGCCCATAATCAAATCCAACAAACATTATTTGCCGCATTCGATCCCGCCTCTCCTCATTCTCTTATCCACACAATTGCCCCTGAGTTAAGTGACGATAAAGATTTTCAAATCAATTTAGACTTTATCAATTGGGGTAACATTCAGTTAGTTTATCACGTCAAATTAATGGGCGAAAACAGACAAAAAGAAGTCACTGCTCTCATTAATCAACCTCATATCCCTCCTCATCTCATACAGCAAGAGTATGATAATTTACAGCATCTCTCTCAACTTCAATTTCAATTTGTCGTAAAACCCTACTGCTTCTTTCAACTTAACCCACCTAAAGAACACGCTATATACCTCACTGGGTATATCGAAAACGCTCGTTGTGTATTTGGGGGTAGAGGGTATCCTTGGGGCATGTTCGATCCCCAGCCCAAGTATCATTTTGAAGCATTCTCACAAAACATAAGCTCCGTAATTAAATCAACTATGATTGCTCTCCTAGTGATGTATTACGACCAAGAGAAACAGCAGGGCATTGCTCAAACGCAGTTAAGCGGGGACGATTTCATTCTCACCCAAGATTTCTCCCCAAGCGATCCCTCAACCATTCTGCCAAATATGAAACTCATCGCCGCCCGTGGTTTTGTCAAAGAACCATTAGAGAATTATATCCAAAGGCTTCAAAGAGAATTTGTAATAGGCACCCATTATACTGATACTGATGTTATAACGGGCACATTCAAAGTCAATTATAAATCCGGTCTACCCATGACCCAAAACGAAATAAACCAAGGCATTCAGTTAGGTTTAACCCTTCGTCAAAAACATCTAAGTTAAGTAAACAAATACAATAAACTCAATAGAAAATGTGTAAAAAACTATCCCTAAAGAATCACCGATTAAGCAACATTCTCAAATATACTCTTTTTTAATTTCTCTTATCTCAACACATCTTCAATCGGCTTCTTTCCCTTCATCTGCTTTGCCGCAACATCTTTGGCTTGTGCCGCAAGATCAATACCCATCCCTTTGAGTTCTGACACATGCATCTGCATTAACTGTTCCACAATTTGCAATATCCGCATAAGCTCCTCGCGCTCCTTTGATAACGTAGCTAGAGACCCTTTATGGAACCCTACTTTCTCATCTTTGGACATACTGGGTGGATTTTCTGGTTTGGTAGTCATAGAACTAAGAATGAAAGAGGTGCTTTATTAAGGTTTCTGACAATTCTCCTCAAGTAAAGAATAAAGTTTAAAAGGCGCAAAATTATTCATCTAGCTAGGTGAATGAAGTGAGTATGTTTGACAAATTAAAATTTTGGAAAAAAGAGGACGAATTCGATTTAGATAGTGTAGCCAACAAAGACTTTAGTAAAGAATTTGGTCCGACCCCAGGCTTACCCGGTGACACTCAAGGAACAGACCAAAAACCTTTTGGCATGGAAGAAAAATCTCCCTTTGGCGAAGATTTCACAAAACCATCTCAAACCAGCTTTACCACTCCCGATGTTGGCTTTCCTGGTGCTGCAAGAAGCGGTGGTGGGGCCAATATAAATCAACAACCTCAACCAAATAGCTGGCAAAACTCTCAACCCCTCTCGTTGCAAAATCGTGAAGTAGAACTGCTCAACAGCAAACTCGACACCCTCAAAGCCATGCTCCAATCCATCGATCAACGCCTAAATGAGATGGAAAGAACCAATATGAGCGACAAACAAAAACAACGCTTATGGTAATAGCCTAATGACCAAGCCCCGTTTTCTCAAATGGTTTATAGCAATCACTCTAAGTATTATCCTTCTCGATCAGATCCTAAAACAGCTCATTCTTCGCACCCAACCCGAGTGGCACTCACCCCTACTAACCATTCATCTCATCACAAACACCGGTGCCGGATTTGGCATTCTACAAAACCAAACGTGGATACTAACCATCCTCTCATTCATCGTTGCGTGCACCCTCATCTGGCTCTATAAAGACGCGCCAAAAGAGTGGAGCATCCAAATTCTTCTCGCACTATTTCTAGGTGGCGTTATCGGAAACCTCATTGATAGGGCCATGCGAGGCTTTGTCATTGACTTCATCGACTTTGGCTGGTGGCCCGCATTCAATCTCGCTGACGCCTCAATAACTATCGCGGTTATGGGTATGATTTTCTACTACTGGAAAAAGTAGACTACGAGAAGATGTAGGTTTGCTTGTGCATATTTTGCCACAAGAATATTTTTATAGATCTTCTAGACATATTCTTTTTAAGATCAATTAAGATTGCAATAAATCAAGGTTACAAAAAAGAGGTGAAGTTCTATGGCAAATAATGGTAATGGGGGGGTAAATGGTAGAACTAGTTTAGCTAGAGAAAATTTAGATGATTTAGCAAAATTAGTGCATCCCATTCCCTCAACCCAAGACGGCACTTGTCCCCATATTCAATGGATGGGCGAAGACTTAGTCCATTGTCCCGGCGAAGGAGAATATAAATGTCAATTACAAAAATATGAGTATGGTGAATATGGCAGTGGAGGAAATTTTGATTATCATCCTTGCAATGCTACAGATCATACCACTTGTCCATTCTACATCAGCACACAGAAAAAATAAGAAAAAAAGTGCAGAGAAACAGAAATGACTTTATGTACAATTATTGGCATGGGGCCAGGAATTGGTCTCTCTGTTGCAAAAAGATTTGCCAAAGAAGGCTTTGATATTTTCATGATTGCACGCAGTTCGCAACATCTGCAGCAGTATTCTCATTTTCTTAAAGCAGAATATCCTATCAAATCTTCTAGCTTTGTTGCGGATGCCGGCGAATTTAAACAGTTAGAATCTGCCTTGACACAAATTAAAAACAGCAATAATCCCATTGATGTATTAGTCTACAACGCTGCCGTCCTTAAAAAAACAGACCTATTATCACTCACCCCCCAAGAATTCATGGCGCATTATCAAGTAAATGTCGGCGGCGCATTAGTTGCTGTGCAACAAGTAATACCTGACATGGAAAAAAGAGGCAGAGGCACTATTTTATTCACCGGAGGAGGATTTGCCAACCAACCAAGCCCCAATTATGTATCATTAAGTATAGGCAAGGCAGCATTACAAAATCTAGCCCTCAACTTAGCAAAAGAGTATGAACCAAAAGGAATTCATGTAGCCATCGTAAATATCTATGGTAAAGTTCAATCCGGAACAGCCTACGATCCTCAATTAATTGCACAACAATACTGGCAATTACATACTCAAGCACCACAGAATTGGCAAAGAGAAGTGCATATCAAATAATTTTTAAATTTAAACACTCTGAAAGCCAAAACAATTCACTCAAACTAAAAGCATCAATTCACACAATCATGCGCTTTATACCCTTTTTCCCAAGCGCCTTCTTTATCTTTAAACCATAATTGATGCGTCTTATTGATCTTCTTTGCCCAATCACACTTAGGTTCATGATAACTATTACTATATTTGCTTGCGACATACTTACCCGGAGAAAACCTAGAAACAGCCGTCGCTTTCTTAGGTGCTTTGGCGCTGCTCACCACCACATTCTCATATCCCTGTCCTGTACTCATCCGCTTGACATTCTCATCAAAAATCTCGCTATGTGGTTCTTCCTCATCATAGTATGTCTCAACTGGCGCCGCCCGAGAACTAACCATTCTTTTGTGAGGAGATACCACCGTAGCATAAGGCAGACACACAACAATCGCCACCAGCGCTAAAAACACCAACGCCACATGTAATGAATTCTTAAAATACCAAAGTAACAACAAATTACCTAGATACAACACAAACACACTCCAAAAAATCCACTCCCCTTTGTTTGTATCATACACACTATACGCCGCAACACTCAACGCCAACAAGAGTAATAATCCCCCTAATTCCAAATAAAAAAAAGTATGGCCTGAATAGAGTGTAAACAATCGGATTTGCCCTATAAATAAAATCAGTACAAACAAACTTGTAACCACCAGTTTTGCTGGGTTTTTGTGTAAGAACATGAAATTAACCCATCAGAGGAATTATTTAAACTTTTCCATTCTAAAGTAGTTATACACTAAAACACGTTTAGAAAAATATACTCTTTTTACAACCCTTCATCCAATCCTTTCAGATACCCTCTCTTGCGTAAGAACTCCACTTCTGCTTTTCCTCTATACTTATACACCACATCTCCTTTATCTTCGCCGCCTAATTCCCAAGGCTCCACAATGACCACATCATTTTCTCTCACCCATAATTCACGCCGTAACCTGCCTGGAATTCGACAAATTCTCTCTTTTCCATCCAGACATAGAATCCTCATGCGGCTCCCACCTAATCGCTGTTGCACTATACCCAACACTTCTTTACCCTGCGGTATACGCACGCGAATCACTACTTCTTCGGGATTTTCTATAGGCATGTATCTACCAAAAAGAGGTCTATTTATAAACTTTTGTGGCAAAGTTCAGAGATAAAACAATGAGGCGGAAGTATTATAGCAAAGAAAAACATATAAAGACAGGCTTAACGTTGTAAACCAACATAACCAAACAATCAAACTAAAAAGAGGTTTCTATATATGGCTAAGAGGGTAGAATCACCATCATCTATTAACACATTTAAGCAGTGTCCTCGCAAATATTTCTATCAATATATCCTCAAATTACCCACCGTTCCAAACATTCATCAAGTACGCGGCAATATCGTCCACTCCACTCTCGAAACATTTTACGATATAGATGTAACCGATTGGCATATCGACACATTTCCTCTCAAAGTTCGTGAAGCAATTCAACGCCTCTTTTTGCATCAGTGGCGCCAATACACTGCAAAATTAGAAAGTTTACAGTTAAACAAAGACAAAGAACGTTTTTACTTCGAAGAAACCATGCTCATGCTCCTCAATTGGGCTAATCATTTTGTTGCAGATATGCAAAAGACCATTCTCGAAAAAAAAATAACCGTTCAAGAAGCATTCTTAATTTTAACTCCCATTCGCGAGCAAGAATTTCAATCTCAAGCATTATGCGTCAAAGGCTTTGTTGACGCCATTCATGAAGTAGACGGCCAAATTCACATCTTAGACTATAAAACCAATTCTAGCTTTGATTTCAAAGAGAGCATTAAATTACAACTCGCCATTTATTCATTGTTATATTATGAAACACATAGTAAGATGCCCTCTAAAGTAGGTATTTTCTTTCTCCGCAACAAATTAAAATGGCTCAATGTCGACCAAACACTACTTGATCTAGCCAAACGTGAAATTGAATTCATCCACGCTCATACCTCTAGTTTTGAGGTGATTGAACATTATCCTAAAAGTATCAGTTCTCTGTGCAAATGGAGTACTGGTCAGTGTGATTTTTATGCCACGTGCAAACCGCATGAAAAAGTAACCTAACCAAATATTTCTCAAAAAATAACCTCTTCAAAGAATCTTATTCACCTCTTACTCTATCATTTTTAACAAATTACAACAATCCTGCCGCCCTCAAACCCAGCGTACTCATCTTAATCACTTCTTGATACAATCCCACATTATTAAGTACCCACGTCTCAATTACCGCTCCCAATACCACAAATACTAACGCAAAGAAAAGAAGATACAAATTAAAGCTAAATACATCAAAAAAGCGATCTGACGCAAATTTCTCTAATAACACATCTTTGGATATAACTGACCCTGCAATCGCTGCCAGAAAATAAGAAATTGCCTCTGTAATCATATGTGGAAAGACAATAAGCATAATCAAACCAAATAACAATAACGGATTCTGATTCGAAAAAGCCGCCGCACTCTTCGCTGTCAACCCAAATATCGTCCCCCACACCGACGCGTTCCATGTAATAAGAAAAATTGCTCCATCTCCAGATAGCAGAGCTAGAACAAAACAGGCAATCAACACCAAAAAGTTATTGCTCAAAAGATCAAAAAACAAGTTACTATTAAATGAACCAAACGAGATAGCATGTCCCGCCGCACCCGAAGCAACATGATCACCTAATCGCAGTGCCAACTGTTGTTTAAAGAGAGGGTTTTGTTCAACTCCTGGAATAAAAATCGTTGCAATCGAATACACTAAAATAATCCCTAAAAACATGAAAATATAAACACGAATAACCTCGATATCATCTTTCCACAACTCTCCCACTGACACATTTTTAGACATACTTTGCTGGCGTTCCTCAATCGAGAAGAGTTTATACATCTCTGGTAACAGAAGCATAGACGTAAACGCCAACGCAACAAGAGCCGGATCAGTTGGAAATAGAACAGACGCTAATAATAATCCTACAATAGAATAAACAATTCCTAACACAAGTGCAAAACTACCCTTGCTCTCAACCCAGCCTTCGGGGAATAAATGTTCTAAAACCATTAACACCTCTTTTTGTAGAGATAAGGAATATTTTTGAGTTTATATATCTTGCGGATATCGAGGTTAAAATACTCTCTTTTTTTGGAGAAAGTAAATAACCTCTAACCCTACGTACGTATTAAGTTAAGTCTGCCCACTGACTTGAGCGAACCTGTTTGTGAGCTCTTGCAAGTCTGACCAAGATGTGAACCGAGAACTACAATGATGAATGAGAATTGTTGGCGCTCCTCATAAAAGATACATTCCAGAGGAGCACTCGGTTCACGGCATGTGGGCAGACTTAATACGTACAACCCTACACAAGCTTTTTAAACACGTAAACCAACTCTCTTCAAATAGTCACATTTTGGAGGCATACTTATGGTATCTGCAGTAACAATTGGTATAGTACTTGGAGGCATCATTGTCCTAGGTGCTATTTATATCTACAACAGTCTAGTCAGTTTAAAATTACGTGTAGAAAACGCTTGGAGTCAAATCGATGTCCAACTCAAGCGCCGCTACGATTTAATCCCAAACCTTGTGAGCACCGTCAAAGGATATATGAAACATGAAAAAAGTGTATTAGAAGAAGTAACCAAAGCCCGCACTTCTCTACTCTCTGGTTCCATGAAAGATAAAGCCAAAGCTTCTAATCAAGTAAGTGCTGCATTAAAATCCATTTTCGCCGTTGCCGAGAACTATCCTCAATTAAAAGCCAGTGAAAATTTCAAACAATTGCAAGAAGAATTATCCGGTACAGAAAGCAAAATTGCCTACGCCCGGCAGTTCTACAATGATTCTGTCATGGAATTCAACCAAGCCATACAAGTATTTCCTAAAAACTTTTTTGCTAAAATGTTTGGCTATGTCCAAAAAGAGTTTTTTACCTCAACCAATAAAGAAAGAGGCAGCGTAAAAGTTGATTTTTAATTTTTTGTAAATATCTTTTTTTACACCCATCTATCCACTTTCATAAAATACAAATTCACTTCAATAACACACAACCCCTCATGGCCAATTTTTATAACGAAATTTCATCCAATAAATGGAAATCAATCTTATTAATATTACTATTTGCCGGTATGGTCTCTGTACTTGGCGTAGTACTAGGCTTATATTGGGGGAGTATATTTAGTGGGATAGTTCTTGCCTTAACCCTTGGCGGAATTTATTTCTTAATTAGCTACTATTCTGGCGATGCCCTAATTTTATCCATGACTGGCGCAAAACTTGCTACCAAACCTGAATATACCTCATTAATCAACACCGTTGAAGGCCTCGCCATTGCCGCCGGACTCAGCACAGTCCCTAAAGTGTACGTAATCGAAGATACTGCGTTAAATGCCTTTGCCACTGGTCGGGACCCTCAGCACGCCTCTGTCACCGTAACCACTGGTTTACTCAAAAAATTAAACAAATTAGAACTAGAAGGAGTTATAGCTCACGAATTATCCCACGTCAAAAATTATGACATTCGCGTCATGATGCTCGCCTCTGTTTTAGTAGGAATCACCGTCCTCTTATCAGATTTCTTATTACGCAGCGTACTCTGGGGGCGGCATGACGATCGCGACAACAATCAATTAACCATCATTCTAATTATTGCCGGAATCGTACTCGCTATTGTAGCTCCTTTTATTGGCATGCTAATTCAGCTCGCCATTTCTCGTAAACGTGAATTTCTCGCCGATGCCTCTGGTGCCATGCTCACAAGGTATCCTAAAGGCCTCGCCGACGCTTTACGTAAGATTAAAAGTGATCCCGTCCCATTAGTTGATAAAGCTAATCGCGCCACCGCTCACTTATTCATCTCCTCGCCATTTCGTAAAACATCTAGAGTCTTCTTCACCAATCTATTTAGCACCCATCCTCCCATTGATGAACGAATTAAGAAGCTAGATGAAATGTAAAGAAAAGTTTGATTAATTCATTTTTTTATTCAAACTTCTCTAAAATAAATAATCTGCTCTTCCTTGCCAAAAAAATTCTTCTCATTCAATCCCCTGTTACCAGTTGCTTCATAACGCGATGAGACAAGTAGAGTAAAAATATGCCAAACACAATCCCTGTAACATTTGAAAATAACAAATCATCTCTGAACCAAAATAGATCAATTAGATTCCACACTCCTCGCCACACAAAAATACCTCCCGCCGCTATAATAAAAGCAAATATCGCTTGGTAATGTTTCTTCAAATACAAAAAATGATGAAAGATAGTTTGTTCTTCTTTGCGGATATCTTTGACAATATTCTTTTCCATACGTATTCGAAGTGGTTTAGCCAGCCTCATATTTTCATCTCTTTCATGTTTTTTAAAAAATATTCTCTCTTCTCAGGAATTGCCGTAGGTGAACTCCCGCCATGCCACGTAACCCTCGGACGCATCTGGACAGGAAATAATCTCTCATTTGCATCATCAAAAATCACTGCCGCTCCTTTTACCCGTGGAAGCATATCCAGTTCTGCATCCAATCCCCGACGCATATAACTCTGCATCAATTGGCTTAAAGCATCAATATCAATTTTCGCCGTTAATCTATGAGAAATAACTGTATCAGCTTGCGTCATAACATCAGTATGAATCTTGGCTGGCTGTTGTGATGCCAAAATCAATGAAATTCCTGGTTGTCTACCTTCCCGTAAAATCGTAATTAACGCATCCGTTGCCGCAGTTTTTCCTTCCCGCGGTAAAAATTCATGCGCTTCATCCAATGCCAGCCAAACGAGTGGTTCTTCCATCTTCTCCTCCACCGTTTTGGAAAAATAATGCATTGCCGCATCCACCGTTTTGAATTCTTCTGTTTTTCGTGAAAGCATTCGTTGATTAAATAACGCCCGACAAATCAACCCCACCACTAACGATTTAATTTCCCAACCCGATGCAATTGTGGCATACGCACTCACATCCAACACCGTCACTTGACCTGCTGCTGCCAGATCTTTGAGTGGCGTTCCTTGGGTAGAAAAAATTCCCCACCCTCTCGCTTTTTCAAATTGATTGAGAATCACCTGTTTCACCACTGCCTCGCTCTCTGTATCTTCTCTCACCGCGGCTATGAGTTGCTCCATTGAGTAACTCTCTACTTGTTGTAATTGCTGAATCACTCGCGTAATAAGTACGCCTTCCGCCGAATTCGCATTCAATGAAAACGCTGTACACCAATCCTCCGCCCCCACATCAATTGGTCGCAGAGAAAACGGAAAATCCGTGGGAATACCTTGTTCTTTATATTGATCATAAAATCCCGAAGGAGTATAGATCTTAACATCTAATGGTTTTGGCTCCAATCCCCATTCCCGTGCCATATCCGCATCTTGAAAATTAGCATACTTCATCGTCCAATAAATACCCATCGTATCCAGAAGAATAATTGACAAATTTTGTTTGATATCCCCCGGCAAATCCGCTAAGCCCTCTGCAATCGCCCCCAACGTATAAGATTTTCCACTTCCGCGTTTTCCCACAATAAACACCACATGCGCACTCGCCACATCCATATACACCGGATTACTCAACGACGTTGTCTGGCCCATTTGCACATATTGCTTTCCCACAAGAATCGTTCCTTCTTTTCCATATTTTCCCACATCTTTCTTAGAACGCCCAATAATAACATCAAACACCATTTTAAGCTATCAATTCAAATAGAGATAAAAAGGTTACGGTTGGAGAAAAATATTTAACTAAAAATGTAACAAAAAAAGAAAACAATTAAAATAAAAATTAAAAAATTCTACACTAACTTATCTTCCGTCAAAATATTGATTCTTGTCGCTTCTTTGACTTTAGATCCTGAGCCAATTAAGTAAGTGATATTCAACTTCTCCGCTAGACGCACTAAATCAATATCCACCAATCCATCCAGAGCCAGAGCATAAATTCCGCCATTCAAACTCTTAATGGTTGTGCTTAATTCACTCAAAGGCACCTTACCCAAAATCGTTAATTTTTGATCAAACAGACACGCCCCTCTCGTTCCAAACAGATCTTCTAATGTTTGTTTGAAGATTTTTTTCTCATCTGCCGTAGGTTTACGATCCCGGCTCACATTTACCGCAGCTGTTGACGCAATTGGCGCAACTGGAGCTGTATTCACCGGCATAGCGCGCGGTGTACTCGCCACTTGAGCCGGTCTATTATATTCCATTCTTTGTACTGGCACAAACTCTTGTCGTGCGGCATTATTCTCTAAACGGCGATTAGGCATAGAACCTGCAGTTGAGCTAAACATTCCTGCCGATGGTGTCTGGCTGCGAATTGTTTTTGATTGCTTGGATGCCATGATATCTTCTTTGAGTGTTCCATCATCCTGAATGCCTAGGTCCATCTTTGCTTGTTCCGCCGTAATTCGACCACGCAGCGCTTTATGGATCTCTTTTTTGGTGAGCTCTTCTACTTCCTTCCCATCTGGTGCCTTACAGACAAAATCCACATCCGCAACCGCAAACAACTCACGTATAATCAGATCTCCTCCTCGATCTCCATCAACGAAAATCGTACAAGTCTTCTTCTGAGTAAGTTCACGTACTACTTGTGGTACAGATGTTCCATTTAATGCAATCACATTCTTGAAACCATGCTTCAACAAACATAATACATCCGCCCGGCCTTCTACAATGATTATCTCATCACTATCATCAATCGCCGGTCCTGCCGCAATTCTCTCGTGACCATACTCCCGTACTTCCATCATACGTACAGACTGCGCAACTTCATCCGCCAATTCTTGTGAATCAGGAAGCGTTGTATCAGTTAACTCTCGCAATAACTCTTTCGCCCTCTCAATCACAAACTGGCGCTTGCTTGTACGTACATCTTCAATCTTGTGAACTTCAATTTTTGCATTACATGGGCCAATACGTTGAATAATTTCCAACGCTGCCGCAACAATTGCCGTCTCTGTCTTATCTAAAGAACTCGGAATAATGATTTCTCCATTCGTCTTACCCGAAGTAGTATTCATATTCACTTCAATTCGGCCAATACGTCCGGACCGCTGTAATTCACGCAGCTCTAAATCTGCGCCAAGCAATCCTTCCGTCTGACCAAAAATTGCGCCAATAACATCTGGCTTATCCACAATCCCATCGATCGTAATCGTTGAATGAACAATATATTTTGCTGCAACTGGACTAATTTTTGCCATATTTTTTCCTCCATGCCAAGAATAAAGCTACAAACTGCGTTCAGGTTCCTCTGGGTTAATCCCAAAAAGTGATATGAATATGAGTTTGATGCCTAAGATACTTGGCGTTAATTATTTTTTAATTTGTTATTATTATTTTAATTTACTTTGTTACTTACGTTTCTCTTATCTTTCACGCGTACTTCAAGAAAAAATAGAACCACTCATCAAAATATATCTCTTCCCCTTGTGCAAAACTCTTGGAATTAATCTTGGAATGAATGTAATCTATCTTTCGAAGTAAATATGAAGCCCGTGCCACTAACCCCTGCGTTCATAGCTTGGTTTTACCGATATTGCTCGTACAGGTACTCTCGTGACGGGCTAGATTAGCTTGTGCCATACGCTATTTATAAATCTTATGCCTCTTTTTGATAAAAAATGTCTTTTTCCCTTCTCTGTATAATGCCTCATCACACAGAACTATTTCTATCCAGAATAGAGTATAAAAAACCCCAGCGGACTCGAAAGCCCACTGAGGAAAAAGAGGTGGTTTTGAGGTGTTAGTTACTTGAAAGTAGCACTTATATATAAATGTTTCGTTTCAGTTGTTACTTTTTAGGAGTACTTAGGAATAATCAACAGTCTATTCATTCATTCAAAATGTTCTACTTCATCATATACGGAAGAAAAAACAACGAATAAAACGACTGAGGGTCTCTCTCAAATTCAGCATTGATCTGTGTCCCATCTTGCAATTGGCTTGCCAAATAACCTACTCGTTGTTGGGCAATAGCCAGACTTTCCTGCGCTTGAGGTGAATGAACATGTCGAAGAACATCCATCTCTTGTTGCAAAAATGTTCTAGTACATTCAATGTAAAAATAATCTAATGCAAATCCCCCCTCTTTATGTTTTACATTCATATCCCTCAGTCCTTGGGCAGCATCAACCTGTCTTTGGGCACAAGATGCATTCCCTTCTTTTAACGCATACACTCTCGGAGCAAAATAGCCGCTCCAAATCGCTTCAATAAACGCGTCATATCCTGTAGAACAATCCCAATCAACTCCTAGTTCTTGCGCAATTGCACCATAAAATTGATTTTGTCCTGCTTTCCCAAGACCTGGCACCTCACTAATTTTGGATAGCACCCTTTTGATATACTCTTTAGCGCTGCCTTCCTCTTCCACCACGCTCTCAAGACACTCCACATCCGCAAAATCAGTAAGAACATAACTTGTACCTGTAAACACCATATTCTCGGGATGAATATTTTCATGCAACAACACTTTTTTTAACTTTGCCAGTTGCGCCCATTCTCGACCTATATCTGTTGCCAACGTATCATTTCTATCTCTCAATTGCGGCATATCTGGATTATGATTAAATGAACTGCGCACCGAACTTGGTGTCAAACGAATAAGCACACTATTCTCATAGCCCCCCATACGTTGACTGATATAACCAACCGCTCGTGGCGACTCTCCCTCTATAAATGCCGAAATATTACCTTGCACCGCCCTCTCAAAGCAATAAAATTCTTTTGCCGCATCCATTGCCGCCAAATCACCATACACCATTTCACCCGACTGGCCAGAAACCGTTCTGGATAGCGTTGTATTCGCATCATATTTCCCATCAGGTCGGCCAATCCCTTTGAGTTCTACCAGATACTCTTTTCCTTCAACCGTAACTATCACTGGAACAGCATTCTTTAACAAAATACCCGTTCGTCCTTCATCAGGCTTTCTGCCTTTATTAGGTGCCACCATCATCAACGCACTATACTCTGTACTTTCGCCCGGATGAGTACGCAGCGTTCCTTGTGAAAATAACTCTGCCACTTCCGCAGGCAAACAAGTATACTCTGCACTTTTCTCTCCACCCGTTATAGGGGAAGTACAATGATATAATGGAACAACTTCTGCTCGTCGTTCAGAATTCCATTCATTAAACATCAATTGTTGACCGGTAAAATCACGTTCACTCTCAAACGCATTTGTATCAGACTCAACCGTTTCTATACTACCTCTCTCATCACGTAGCACCGCAAGAAGATATTTTTTTTTAGGAACAATATTTTTCAAATTACGAGGGAATTGCATTTGAATAAGTAGGCTATCCAGAGAAGCATCTCTACCAAAATCACATCTGTTTAATATTTGAATTATTTCTGTCATTTGGTTGTCACCTCGGTTATTAAACGCGTCGCCGCCACTTCAAAAAAATGCGACTTGTTCCTAAATGTCTTTGAGCGCATCGCATCACGAATCTGGTACAACGTTTCTTCATCAATCGTAATGCTCAGTTTATGTTTCATGTATACTATAAAATACTACTACTATATAAATGTTTCGTTATTTTTATCACTTTTAAGTGAAAACAAAACGTCGCCCCCATTAAAACACCCAAACTACAGAGTTTATAAACTCTGCAAGATATAACCTCTTCATGGCCACCGTAAAATCCCAAGAACGCTTCAAAACCGCCAAAGGTGTCTTCGACAACTTCACCGAACGCAACCTCTTCGAACTCCACAGCCGCGGCATCTTCGATGAACTCGTCACCCCTCTCAAAGTAGGCAAAGAAAGTAATGTATTTCTTGCCAAACATGGCTCTGAAACCCGTATCGTCAAAATCTATCGCGTGCAGAACTGTGACTTCAACCGCATGTTCGAATACATCCGTCAAGATCCTCGCTATGAATACCTCAAAAAACACAAACGTGAAATCATCTTCGCCTGGACGCAACGCGAATACAAAAATCTTCTCAAAGCCCACCGCGCCGGCGTCAACGTACCAAAACCCTATAGCTGGAAATTCAATATCTTAGTTGAAGAAATGATTGGAGATGAACACGTCGCCCTCCCCCTCAAAGACACCAAACCCCAAAACCCTGCCGCATTTCTTGAATTAATCCTCCACGAAATGAAAAAATTATACCGTGCCGGCTTAATCCATGGCGACCTCTCCTCATTCAACATCCTCAACAAAAACGAATCTCCTGTATTAATCGACTTCTCTCAAGCAACCGTTGTCAAAACCCCCAACTCACACGAATTACTCCGGCGCGACATCAAAAACATCCTCCAATTCTTTCGTAAATTAGGGGTAAAGAGAGAAGAAGAAGAAATATTAAATCTCATTCTCGAAAAAAAAGCAGACAACTAATTATCTACACTAGTAAAAACACCCTCAATGGATGAAATGTCTATTTCGGACTAAACATTTAAAAAAGCCCCTTCAGAATACACCAAAATGGAAGAATTCCCTCAAGAAGACGTCGTGTACGAGTTAAAAATCCCGCAAGAACGCGTTGCCGTACTCATAGGAACCGATGGGAAAACCAAAAAAGAAATTGAAGAGGCTACTCATAGTACTCTTGAAATATCCAAAGAAGGCGATGTAATCATTACAGGTAAAGATGCCATCTTACTCTTCATCGCACTTGAAATGGTCAAATCCGTTGGCCGCGGCTTCAATCCTAAAACGGCGCTATTACTCTTAAAAACTGATTACGTACTCGACATCATCGACATGCGCGACATCGCCGGAAAAAACAAAAACACCCTCGAACGCTTAAAAGGCCGCGTCATTGGCAAAGCCGGCAAATCCCGTGAAGAAATCGAGCGCCTAACTGACACTTATATTTCCATTTATGGAAAAACTATAGGCATCATCGGTGAAGTCACCCAAGCCGGACTCGCTCGTCAAGCCGTGGGCATGTTGCTCGATGGCGCCATGCACAAAACCGTCTACCATTTCTTAGAACGCAAGAAAAAAGAAGTATTATTTGGATGAAGTAATTGAACAAGATCATCAAACAAGAAAAAAGAGGGCGAAGAACAAATAGTCTATTTATACTAATCATTAAAAAAATCAAACACCAAACAAAATTATTTGGCATACTCAGAGGAAAATGGCAAAAAACAAAAGATTACGCTAGATGATTAAAAAATAAGCTAACCACAATTTTTATAAAGCGTTTCCTTTTTCATAAACAGAATGAGCCAAAAAACATTAGCACCGGCAAAAACCGCTGAGGACCTCGCAAAAAAACAGCGTGATATTTCTATTGCCGAATTCTTTGAAAAAAATCGTCATCTATTAGGTTTTGACAATCCTCGCAAAGCCTTAATGACTGCCGTAAAAGAAGCCGTTGACAACTCCTTAGACGCCTGTGAAGAAGCAAGAATCTTGCCCGAAATAAGCGTAGAACTAATCCAGCTCTCTGAAACACGTTTTCGTGTCATCGTAGAAGATAACGGCCCAGGTATTGTCAAAGAGCAGATTCCCAAAATTTTTGCAAAACTTCTCTATGGTTCCAAATTCCATAAATTAGCCCAAACTCGTGGTCAGCAAGGTATTGGTATCTCCGCCACCGTCCTCTACGGCCAACTCACAACCGGTAAACCCGCAACAATTATTTCTAAGACCGGTAAAGCCAAAAAAGCCCACCAGATGAAACTCAAAATCAACACACAGACTAATAGCCCTGATATCATCGAAGACGAAGTAATGGACTGGGAAGAAAAAGATCGCGGCACCAAAATCGAAGTTGATTTAGATGGCTCATACATGAAAGGCCGTCAATCTGTGGACGAATTCATGAAACAAACAGCTATCGTCAACCCCCATGCCACTTTTATTTATACCACTCCTGAGGCTCAGCAAACCATTTTCAGCCGCGTCACAGAAGAATTACCTTCCGAACCTAAAGAGATTCAGCCGCATCCCTACGGCGTAGAACTGGGAAAATTAATCAAAATGTTAGAATTAACCCTAGCAAAAACTCTCCACCAATTTTTAACATCCGAATTTAGTAGAGTAGGCGCCGGCACTGGCAAAGAAATCTGTGAAAACGCCAGCTTACTGCCTCAAACCAAGCCCGAAGACATGACCCGTGAAATGTCTGAACAATTATACAACGGCATTCAAAAAACCAAAATCATGGCTCCACCCACAGAATGTCTAAGCCCTATTGGTCAAGAAATGCTCGAAAAAAGTTTAAAAAAAGAAATCAACGCCGAATTCTATTGCTCCGTCACCCGTCCTATTTTTGTCTATCGCGGCAATCCTTTCCAAATTGAAGTAGGAATGGCTTATGGTGGCGATCAGCCCAAAGATGAATTAGCCTCCGTTCTGCGCTTTGCCAACAAAGTTCCCCTCTTATATCAGCAAGGCGCCTGCGCCCTCACAAAGTCTGTCTTAGGAACCAATTGGAAACCCTATGGTCTACAGCAAAGTCAAGGTTCTCTTCCCACCGGCCCTCTCACCATTCTTCTCCACATTGCCTCTGTGTGGGTACCTTTCACTTCCGAATCAAAAGAAGCGTTGGCTCATTACCCCGAAATCATCAAAGAGATTAAACTAGCCCTGCAAGATGCCGGACGCAAATTACAATCCTATGTCCATAAAAAAGTGCGTGCCCAATCCCAATTAGAACGCGCCAACTTATTTGAACGCTACATCCCCGAAGTTGCCGACGCCCTCTCACGTTTAACTGGCGAAAATAAAGAAATGTTAATCCAAAAAATGCAAGAGATGGTCAAAAAAGACGAAATCAAACAAGCAATCTTACAAATGGAATCATTAAAAGGTGATGTAGAAGACCAAACAAAAATCGCTGAAGAAAACGAAGATGAGGATCAATAAAAACACCTATTACTGAGGACCAACATGACCAAAAAAGAAGAAAAAGCAGATTATAACGAAAAACCCCGACAAGAACTCGTCAAATTAGGGCAAAATGTCATCAAAGAGATTAATCAGCAGAAAAATCCTAAAATAGATTTACCTGTAAGAGGCTTAAGTAACGTTATTTATGACAAAGACTCAAAGACCCTCACATTAGGCGATAAAATGGCCGAGCGTTTCTTCTTCAATGTTGCTCATGCCAAAAAATTCCTACAAACCATTGAAGTCGCTGCCATCTGTAAAAGTTTACTCGATGTAAAAAAACACGCTAGTCTTCGAGACGTCTTCTACATGGCCAAGCGCACCATTCCTAACACCAAAATTAACCTAGTAGACGAACAGAAAGAATCCGATAAAGCCATTGAAGACTTAGAATTAATCACCAACTTTTCTCGGGAACATCTGCACGTGAACGCCAACAAAATGGGTTCTGTCGCCGGCAAAGTCATCATTGAAGACATGGGCGATACCATTGATTGGAGTAGATTAGGTAGTGGTGGTTGGAGTATTCCGAGTAACGTCGAAGACATCACATTCAAAAAAGTTGATGCCGAATACGTCATTTACATGGAGAAAGCCGCCGTCTGGGAACGTTTGCATGAAGACCGTTTCTGGGCCAAACACAACTGTATCATCATGTCATCCCAAGGACAGACAACCAGAGGCATTCGTCGTCTGCTTCAACGGTTAAGTACTGAACACAAATTACCCATTTACGTCCTAGCAGACTGTGATGTTTGGGGATGGTATATTTATTCCGTCATCAAATACGGCTCTATTAGTTTAGCGCACATGGCCGAAGAAATGGCTATCCCTAGTGTCAAATTCTTAGGCGTCACCTGTGATGACATTGAAAAATACGACCTTAAAAAACATTTCATTAAATTAACCGACCAAGACACTTCCCGTATGAAGCAGATGCAGCAGTACGAATGGTTTGTCAAAAATAAAGACTGGCAGCGCCAATTCAAACTCATGAAAGAATTTGGTGCGAAAGTAGAAATTCAAGCTCTCAGTTCTCGTGGCATTACTTTTATTTCTGAGAGATACCTCCCCGAAAAAATCAAAGGGAAGATGTGGATAGATTAGAACTCCTCAAACTTCTCTTAAGATTCCTCTATAGTGGATTGGCAAATATATCATTTTCATCCCCGTAATGTTTAAATACTCCTAACCCCTCTTTTAAACCAACCTTAAAAAAGTGGTATTGATGGATATTCGCAAAACCCGAACCTGTGAGAAATGTAAAGCTGTCGTTCTAATAGAACACGTTCGCTTATATCCTAAGCCCGACGGCACAAATCTCGTTGTCTGTGAAAAATGCTGCGACGATTTAAAAAAATTAAATAAAGAAACCAATTCTGCCCTAACCTCAAAAACCACCGAATTACCCTCTCCTGAGTATGGCACATTTTTCTGCATTCGCTGCAATTACACCTTCCGCGTTGACAAAGCAAAAGCAGGGTTAACCCATAACTTACAATGTCCCTATTGCGGGAAAACCGATCGTATAAAAGCACAATGAATTCTAAGAGGTTAAGAACATGCTATATATCCATGCCCTACATCATTTAACCACAAAAACCGCCGAAGTCGAAAGCGTCTACTTAATCCGTGATATTAAAACTAAAACCCCCTATCCACTCAAAGAAGCGCAAATGCAAGAGTACTTTGCCGATTTTACTATCTCTGAAACAGATCAACAGCTCATGGCGCAAAGTGCCTCCCTTGTACAGCCCACCATTGAAACCGTGGAGAGACTATTGCGTGAAAACAATGAATTACATGAATCCGTCGCATTACAGCGAACACTGCAAATGTTAAAAAATGTTCCTGCCGCCATGCAGAAAAACATCTCCTACACCGAAGCCATTATGTACTGGCAGCAAGCTATGTTCATTCCCGATCTTACTGCCGTTTTTAACAGTCTGCCTAAATTAAAGACCAGAGAAGAAAAAATTGCGGGTAATGATAAGCTCAACGTAATCTTTGGAAAAATATTGCGCAACACCAATTTTGCCTTCAACGGTTATGATCTCGTCAACGAAGGCCAAGTCTCTGAAATGAACGCCCTCATGGAGAGCCTCAATAAAGGCTTTTTATTTCATTTAAGTCTCGAAGAAGAACTGCATAAAGAGAATTTCGACAACATCAAAAAAAGAATTTCACAAGATAAACTGCAAGAGATTGAAGAACTGCAAAAAAACATCGAAACAATTAAGAGAGGCGTTGACCGCGCATACCAATGTAACATGCGTATGGTCAATGTTGCTTTAGTGATGTACGCCTACGTAAAATGGTTAAATAGTGGCATGCCGTAGTTCTATCAAATGGTTGGAAATGGAACAAGAATAGATGAATTTCTTGACAAGTTTATGTTTATAATTTATGATTATACAAATGCAACTCGTTTATTTAGAAAAGAGTTTATTTCAAAAACTGCTAATATGAACCCCTCGCCACAGGGCCAGCGAACTAATCTAGTGTCTCGTCAGACAACACCCCATGCCCATTCAAATTTACATTGATTGGAGCAAGTGAGCGGGAGGGTTTCATATTAGCCTTCAAAAACAAAAGATTTATATATCCCATTAATGAGATAATATTATCTCAAAATGGAAATAACTAAAAATGCATTAA
>JAHFQW010000012.1 GCA_023259115.1 archaeon | reverse complement strand
CAAAATTTGTTTTCTATCCCTGTACAAGGAGAGGCAGCAGTGATGTTTTCTGATTTAATTGCAGAGTATAATTCTATTTTACAAAATAGCCCTCAAATAATAGAGAAATTTCCCTCGATGGATAGATTGGAACTCTATTGTTGGTATCGTTTGAGTGACGGACCGGGAAATTTTGAAACGTTTGAAGAGATAGTAGGTAAACTATCAATGAGGAGAAATATAAATGTTGATCCTTCAGATAATTTAAAACTTCGTTTATATTCGGGTAATGTTTTGGTTCAAATGAATTATTCCCCTCAATCTGATGAAATTATAGGTGAAGTATATAATATCTCAAACCCCAGAACTCTGCCTTATTCACTTTTGCCTCTGGAAGTAGTTGTGTCGACACGAGGTGAAAAAACGGTTTATGCGAATGCGCTTAATGGAATATATAAGAAAGTGTTGAGCCAATTTGATCATTCACGTGTGAACTTATTGGATAATTCAAGAGTTGTTTGTTATTGTCCAAGTAGTTTACGGTTAGAAAAAGGTAGTGTTATTTCAGATCAGTTTGTTTTGAGCAAAGATTAGGTTTCTAATACCTCTTTCTTTCCCATACCTTTTTATACTTTTATTTTATTCTCTGGACTATGAAAAAGAGGCATAGGGAGTATCATGTGAAGAGTTCGCTGGGGGCGACGTTTCATGATGTGATTCTAGGAGGCCAAGATGGGCTGGTAAATGTGCTAGGAGTGGTTTTAGCGATTGCGGCGGCGACAAATGAGGCAAGAGTTGTTATTATTGCAGGGGTTGCGGCGAATTTGGCGGAATCACTTTCTATGGCGGCGGTGGCGTATACATCTACCAAAGCATATAATCAGTATTATTATGCAGAGTTGGCACGCGAAGAATTGGAAATTAAACAGACGCCCAAACTAGAGACAGAAGAGGTTGAACAGATTTATTATACGAAAGGGTTTCGCGGGCATTTATTAAAACAAATTGTAGATAAGATTACCTCATCGAAGAGGTTGTGGCTCAATACGATGATGAGAGATGAGTTGAATTTGTCTGAGGAGTTGTTGATGAACCCATATCAATCGGCAGGAATTGTAGGGATTGCGGCGTTAGTTGGGTCAACGATTCCGCTGCTGCCGTTCTTTTTTACTTCGGTAAAATGGGGGATTATTATTTCGTTAATAGTATCAACATTGGCGTTATTTATTACTGGTGCGATTAAAGCGAAGTATACGATTGGCAGCTGGGTGAAGAATGGTTTAGAATTGGCATTGATTGGGATGATAACGGCGCTTGCAGGGTATGGGATTGGGCTGTTGTTGGGGAGGGTGTTTTAGTAACTATTTTATAGTAGTATTTATAAAGAAAGTTTATTTTTTAAAGTTATGTCAAGTATAGATTATTTTACAGAGAAAGCAGAGTATAGGCAGATTTATGCGGTGCATACGATGCCTCTGGATGATGAGATATTTAAAGAAATTTATTTTGATTCGATGGATGCGGTGGTTTTGGAGGGGTATCATTCTGAAGAGTGGTTTGAGAAATTATGGCAATCGCAATTGAAGAAGAATGAAGAAGTGTTGTTTCAAGTAATACAAAGAACGGGAAAGCCAATTTATATTGTAGATGTTCTGACCACGAGAGGAGGGAGAGGATTTGAACAGGTGGCAACGATATTGCCGGACTTTCTAGGTTTTTATGGATTGTTGAATGGTGGACTTAAAATTGGAAAACAAATTAGAGAAGAGTATGAGATGACTCGACGTGAATTTTTTAAATTTTGGGGAGTGCAAACGGCAAAAGTGGCAGGAGGGGCATATTTGGGATCACATTCTTTTCATCAATATTATACAATGCATACAGGGGATAATCCGGAATGGTTGGCACGAGTTAATTCTTCACGAATGCATATAATACCAACACCACAGTTTGAATTGCGCAATGCTATTACTGCCAGAAAAATAGAGGAGTATATTGTGCCAGAGTTAGAACAAAAACTGAATCGGAAGCCGAGGTTGGTGTTAGTGTATGGAGCAGGACATTCAGGATTAAAAGAAGATTTACAATATCCACAATTAAGAGATAGAGTTATTGAATTATATGCGGGCATGGGTTTTCCAGGGATTGATAGGACTTATTTAGATACGGTGACTAATTTAATAATAAGTGAGAATGGTGAATATTTGTTACGACATCGAGAAGCAAATCTGTTCAAATAGCGATCCATTTTCTCTAATACGGTAATATGAAACCCTCTCGTTCGCACCCTCCCTCAAAATGAAATAGTATCAAGAAGAAATGTTTTTTTGAGGGGGAGGGCACGGCTTGTCTCACGAACACTCCTTGTGCTCACTTGCCCTGTGGCGATGGTTTCATATTAGCCCTCTAATACAAAACAATTATATATTTAGCATTTTTGATGGTAGTATGAAAGAAGATATTGAACTGATTAAAGAGAGAAATAATAGGGTGGAGGCGGATAAAGCTTGGGAAATAAGTGATACCCGAAGAATTCTAATTGCGTTGATGACTTATGTTGTGATAGTGATATTTCTGTGGTCGATTGGTGTAGCAAGAGCAGGGTTACATGCAGTTGTGCCTACGATAGGGTTTATTTTATCAACGTTTACGCTGCCATTTTTTAAAAAATGGTGGTTGAAGAAGGTTTATAGAGGGGTTTGAAGAATTTTAGATGGTTAATCAAACCCCTCTAAGAAGTATACCAACGAACCTAATTTTAAATTAAAATAGTTATGTTTGTTGTACAAGAAAACAAACAACGATTTGTTCTCTGTACAGAAAATAAGTTGTTTCTTATTTTCTTGTATATACAAAGGCACTAGCTATTTTTGGAATTAATTAGTGCCTTTGGTATACTTTGAATAATTGATGAAAATAGGGTTATTCAAAGTCCTCTATAGATATTTCTAAATATAAAATAGTAACATTTAAATATTTTTTTATTGTGAGTACGAAAAAAGTAAAAAATCCCCTTACAATTGCAGAAGCATCTCAGATTGTTGGAGATATTTGTCTATTTTCTCGATGGAGAGTGATGAGTTATACATCAGAGACGATTATTTCTGCGATGGCGTTATTTGAAAAAACAAAGAAACATTTTGGGGATACGCTTATTGTTGCAACGATGTTGGAAGCAAATATATCACATATTTATACTGAGAATATTTCTGATTTTAAATCTTTCACAGAAATTAAAGTAATAAATCCTTTTGAATGAATTATACTAAAAGCACGAAATATTCGTTTATATTTGTTCGTGCTTTTATATATACAAAGGCACTAACTATTTTGTACGATTAATTAGTGCCTTTGGTATATTTCGAGAAACTCCCTTCAATTGCGTTGAGTTTTGTGAAGACTTGTTTCATTTCTGAGGTGGGTATTTTGAGGGAGTGGGTTCTTAATCCAATATTAAATGCGCTTTGCTGATTTTGGTAAATATCGAGGTCTACGAGTAGAGGGATTGTTTCTTTGTGACAAAAAGGGGGAACGGCACCAATTTCACAACCGGTTTTAGATAGGACTTCTTCGGGTGTGGCCATGCGGATTTTGCTTTTAGACCAACCAAGCTGTTGGATGACTTTTTTGGTGTCAACTTTTTTGTCTGCGGGAACGTCAACGATGACCCAATCTGTTTCGTTGGTGAAGAGAAGTGCTTTGATGCCTTGTTTTAATTCAAAGCCTCTGGTGGCGGCGGCATCTTGACTTGTGATGACGGCTTGATGTTCCAAATAAATGGGATGAAGATTTAATGAGTGCAAGAAATCTTTTATGCGATTGATTTCGTCTTGGGACATGAGTGAGAATTTGAATGAGGAGTTTAAATAGGTTGTGAATTTTTTATTGTCCCTAATTAATAGTAAAATTTATAAATGGGCGTTCTTTTAACGAGTCTATGATACAGCAATGGTGTGTACACCTAAATGATATAAAGGAGTTCTAAAATAATGTCTCTCTCTATGTTGGTTAGGAAATTTGGCAGTGTTGATAACATTCCCCACGAGGTGCTAGAAATAGAAGGCTTTGTGAAATATAAAGGAAGAGTTGTTTCTATTGAAAATTTAAGTTCTACCCAGTTGTCTGAGGCTTTAGGTATTGCTGAACTTAGAGAAGAAACGGATGAAAGAAAAATACAAAAGAAGGTAAGAGAAGTACAACAAAGAGTGGCTGTTGCATTTGGAGGACCAATTAAAGAATATTTGAATGGATCTGGAGGTATAAACTCTAACAATCTCCAACAGAGAATTTCGGGTGGAGTTGAGAATTGGACGAATACAGCTTACAACACACTTTTGGAGAGGTTTAAAAATATCGATGACTTGAAAATATCTATGGTTCCGCACGTTCAATTTGTGGAAGGGGCAAATCAATTTTTGAAAAATAAAACATTAAATCCTGCTTATGCAAGTGCACTACTTGAATATGTGTGGGATACATTTTTAGAAGGACAGTCATTTGATGGCTCGGCACTCACTGCTCGTTATTTTGGCGATGCTGAACATAAATATATCCTCTCCAGAGAAGAAACAATTACATTAGACGTGTTCTCGGATGAAGAGTTAAAGAAAGATTTTAGTGATAAATATGGAAACCCTCATTTTTGTAGCGGCGGGCCATTTGTGAGTTATGCTTTTCGAAGGAAAGTGTTGAATGAAGATAATCCCGTAGAATTCTGGGGTAAAGAGCTATTTGAATTACATAAAAAATTAATTGCGGAGTTAGGTGATTGTGAAACAGTTAGGGAATTTGCTGATTTAGTTTATTCTGAAGAATGTGGGTATGCGGGTGAGCGTCTCTTTAAATTTAGAGAAGATGGGTTACATGGGTTAGAAGCAATAACGAATGGACTTCCTAAAGTAGTACAAGATTTTGAGCGATTGCGTACACACCGTGGTGCTGCGATAGCGTTTATTGAAGCAAAGGGTTACCATATTGATACTGATTATTTGAGTGACAATCAGACTTTACGAGATTTACTAAAAGCAGTCCATGAGGCGGAGTTTGGTGTAGTTACAGACAATCAATTAGATCATTACACTTTTCTAGATGCATTTGTGAAAAATCAGGGTAAGAAGTTGAAAATTGCACGTCTGTGTAATCAATCATCTGAGTTCAGAAAATTAGTGGATGCGTATTGCCAAGGAAACAGTAATTATGTTGATTCATTAGAGGGGAATATACGAGTGAATAGAGAGTTGAGAGATTTAGGTGTAAAAGTGGATACTTTTTATCAGGGAATAGAACCAAAAGAATTTATTGTTGCTAGTGGAAAAATCATTAATAGAGAACAATTACGTCAAGAACAGCTCTCATTGTATCGACAAACTATGCAAAATGTTTTTACATCCGGGATTGTTCATGGAACTGACAGGTTGGAACAGAAAATAGCTGATGCGTTTAAAGGAAATGAAACGTTTTCTCCCGTGGCAGAACAACTCATTTCTGAATATGTTGCAGGATTAGAAGATGATGGAGTAGTACGGAAAATATGTCATGTTACTATAGAATATCTTTCCAAAAAGCAGAACGTAAAACAATCTCAGCAAGCAGCGGCAGCAATTCACCATCTTAAAATAGTGAGTAAATTTATGCATGGAGAGCATATTGATGAGATCTCTGGTGAAATGAATAAGGTTTATCAAGTCAAAGTTTCTTCAAAGAATCCTTTTATTGATGTAGATATAGGAAATGATGGTGGTTGTTGTATTGGGATTTATGAACAGGGTGATTTTGAGCGAGATGTATGGACTCCTAAAGATTTTATCTCTTATCTTCAGAGGGGAGAAGGTAAAGAACTAGAGCGGGTGGAAGAAAATGGATGTTATATACCTTTTTATCTGAAAGATCGAGCTACGCAATTTGTGGAAATTTATACGAAGCAAGATAGAGCGGGTATGGCATTGATATTTGCGGGACGAAATGAAAATCATGAATCTTGTTTGTTGGTAAATTCTATTGAGCTTTCTGAAAGGTTAAAGCAAGATGGTAATAGAAAGATGGTTATTGATGAAACCATACAGTTCATTCAACAATATGCAACGGCTTGTGGTTTTACACATGTACTTATGGGGGGACATAGTTATAATCCTGCACGAAATTGTTCAAGTGAACTGGTGGAATTTAATTTAGAAAAGATTCATTGCTGGAATGAACCTTTTTATTCTGATGTACTTAATTCTGAGGGAAAAAACAATGGAATATGGCGGAGATTATAGAAGGTTTTGAATACCTATCTTAATTTGTCAAAACCTTCTAAGAAGGATACCAACGGACAGAAATAATAATATCAATAGTTCTGTCCGTTGTATCTACAAAAGACCTAACTATTATTATAATAAATTAGGTCTTTTGGTAGACTTTGAATGTTGACCAAAATAAGGGTTATTCAAAGTCCTCTATAATTTTTTAATAGATAAACACGAACATTTATAAATAAAGTGCTTTTTTGATATAACTTATAGGTAGTAATAATTAGATTTGCAGAAGATAGGATTAATACGAAAGAGGACAACAAGGAGTGAGTTATATGGCAATGATGACAGTTAAAGGATATGAATTTGCGGAATTTAATTTGAAGAATGCGTCTTATCGCCGAGCGCTGCAGTTACAAAATGAGATTATTTTGAATTTGGGAAAGATTGGTGTGCAGGAGGATTCTATAACTATACCTCTAGAGAGAGTAACAATTAGAAAAGTTGCGGCATCGACGTCTTGGTATTTTCAAGGACAGCATTTGTATTTTAGTTATAAAAAAGCAACGTATATGGAGAATTTATACGCGGTATGTAAAGTGATTGAGTTGGAAGTTCAGGCGCTGCTTTTGGGTTCGAAGAGTGTGGAAGAGTTCAAACATGATTTTCATGAGGAGAGTGATATTGAGGAGCAACGTAAAGAGGCGAGAGATTTATTAGGAGTGGAGAGAGATTCCATGGATTTAGAGTTGATTAATAGAAAATATAAATTGCTGGCAAAGCAACACCATCCGGATATGGGCGGCGATACGAAGCTATTTCAAGCAATAAATAAAGCGCATAAGATGCTGATGAAGGAATTGGCTTAAATAATTTTTAGATTCTTTAGGGTTAGTATCAGAAAAAAAGAAAATTAAGAATATAAAATAATTCTGGCAAATTCTTTTAAAGAAGTATCGAAACTAACTAATGAGGTATGTGATTCACTAAATCTATTTTATAGTAATGGCGAATAATTTTCGAATTCGAGTCACTGCGGTTCGTGATAAAGTCACTAGCGTTCCTCAAGTCACTGACGTTCGTGACTTGCTTATCAGCAAGTAATGTTGCTGATGCAACACTTTGCTGAAGCAAAGCTTTGTTCACCATTACTAATACAAGAAAAGGAGTAATTACTCATTTTCCACAAGACAAAACAGCGATTTTGTCTGTGCACAAATAGGATAGTTTTCCTATTTTGTGTGTACAGAAATGTGATAGCTTTCACATTTCTTGTAAGTAAATGTGTAGAGTAATATTCGATTATTTCACACATTTACTATATTTTTTACAATTATGATTACCAAATTAGAACAACCGTATGAACCGCTGCATCTCAAAGCTATTTTACATCCTTGTGTGAATAAGTGGTTTTTTGGAAAGTTTAAAGAGTTTTCATTGCCGCAGTTGTTTGGAGTGATGGAGATTCATTCACGTAAGAATGTGCTGATTTCTGCGCCTACTGGGGCTACTAAGACGCTCACTGGCTTTTTGGCTATTTTAAATGAACTTATTGATGCGTCAGAGAAGAGGGCGCTGGAGGATAAGGTGTATTGTATTTATGTGTCGCCGCTCAAGGCGTTGAATAATGATATTGAGAAGAATTTGAAAGAGCCGTTGGGAGAAATTGAAGCGCTTCTTGGGAGAAAATTAGGAATTCGCGTGGCGGTGCGTACGGGGGATACGACAACAAGCGAGAAAGCAAAGATGTTGAAACATACACCGCATATTTTGATTACAACGCCGGAATCACTCGCGATTGTGTTGAATTCGTTGAAGTTTAAGGAGAAGATGAGAGATGTGCAGTGGCTGATTATTGATGAGATTCATGCGCTGGCGGATAATAAGCGCGGAGTGCATTTGAACCTGAGTGTTGAGCGGTTACAGAGGATGTCTGCGGGTATGACGCGCGTGGGGTTGTCGGCAACGATTGCGCCACTTGACGAGATTGCGCATTATTTGGTTGGGTATAATGGGGATGAGGAGCGCAATTGTTCAATTGTGGATGTACAGTTCATTAAAGAGATGGATTTGCAGGTGCTGAGTCCTGTACGCAGTTTAGTGGAGGAAGATTATATGCTTAAGCATGGCAAGATGTATGAGCTTATTCACACCCTAGTGCAGCAGCATAAGACAACGGTTATTTTTACAAATACACGTTCAGCAACAGAGAGGGTGGTGCATACACTCAAAGAGATGTATCCCAAAGAGTATGCATCGGGGAGGGGAGACAATATTGGAGAGAAGATTAAAGAGAATATTACAGGGGAGATTAGTGAGAATAGTAGAGGGGAGATGGGGCAGAATATTGCGGCGCATCATGGCAGTTTGAGCAAGGAGAATAGATTTCGAACGGAAGAAGCGTTGCGTGAGGGAAAGTTGAGGGTGGTTGTGTCGTCTACTTCGCTGGAGCTGGGAATTGATATTGGGTATGTGGATTTGGTTGTGTGTTTGGGTTCACCAAAGTCGGTGGCGCGGTTCCTTCAGAGGGCAGGAAGAGCAGGACACCAGCTTCATTCGACGGTGAAAGCACGTATTATTGTGATGGATCGAGATGATTTAGTGGAGTGCGCGCTGCTGTTGAAGTCGGCGATGGAGCGTAAAATTGATAGGGTACATATTCCACGCAATGCGTTAGATGTATTGGCGCAGCATATTTATGGTTTTGCGATTAATGAAGTGATTAATATTTATACGTTGTTTCATCTTATTCAAAATTGTTATTGTTATCATACGTTGTCCTGGGATGATTTTTTTGAGTTGATCAAATATTTGTCAGGAGCATATGTGAGTTTAGAGGAGAGGCATGTGTATGCGCGCATTTGGTATGATGCAGATACGGGGAATATTGGTAAGAGAGGGAAGATGGCGCGGGTCATTTATATGACTAATATTGGAACGATTCCGGAAGAGACGTATGTGACGGTGAAAGTGGGAGAGCAAATTGTGGGGAAAATTGATGAGGGGTTTTTGGAGCGATTGCGGCCCGGAGATGTGTTTGTGCTCGGAGGGTCGGTATATTTGTTTAAGTTTTCACGAGGGATGGTGGCACAGGTGTCAACGTCTGTGAGCAGGCCGCCTACGGTGCCGAGTTGGTTTTCGGAGATGCTGCCTCTGTCATATGATTTGGCAATGGAGATTTCTCGATTTCGCAGATTGATGGAGGAGAAGTTTCGTGCGGGCAAGAAAAAAGAGGAAATTATAGCATTTGTTCATACTTATTTGTATGTGGATGAGAAAGCGGCGGAGAGTATTTATTTTTATTTTGATGAACAGTATCAGTTTAGCAAGATTCCCTCTGATAAAAAGATTACCATTGAGACGTTTGTGGATCGAGGGAGAACCTATGTGATTTTTAATACGTTATTTGGCAGGCGGGTGAATGATTGTTTGTCACGAGCACTGGCGTTTATTATTGGGCATTCGCAGCATCGAGATGTGGAGATTGGCATTAATGATAATGGGTTTTATCTGTCGTGTGAGAAGACATTTAATGCCCGGCGAGCGTTTGAGTTGTTGAAAACGCAGGATGTGCGTTTGATTATGCAGCAGGCAATTGAGAGCAGTGAGGTGCTGCAGCGACGATTCCGCCATTGCGCAGGACGAGCGCTGATGATTTTACGAGAGTATATGGGACGCAAGAAAAGTGTGGGGCGGATGCAAGTTGGGAGTAAGATTTTGTATAATGCGGTGAGGCGTATTAGCAATGATTTTCCTATTTTGAAAGAGGCGAGACGGGAAGTGTTAGAGGATGTGATGGATTACGAACATGCAGTAGGGATTATTAATCTAGTGAATGAGAATAAGATTGTGGTTGAGGAGATGGAGCGAGGATTGCCTTCACCGTTTGCGTTTGGGTTGGTGGCGCAAGGATATAGTGATGTGATTAAAGTTGAGGATAAGCATGAGTTTTTGCGGCGGATGCATCAAGAAGTGTTGGCGAAGATTGCATTGAAGCAGGGGAAGAAATTGCTTTTGAAGAAGCAGGAAGAGTTTTCGTATAGCACGTTTTGGGAGAAAACGCGGGTGCAAGAGTTGGAGGAGAAAGAGATGTTGCGTGAGAAGTTGAAAATGCAGGTGTGGAATTTGAAAGATATGCCTATTTATGTTAAAGAACAACTGGTAAAGTTAATTGAGGGAGGGTCGATGCGTCAAGATGTGTGGGGAGAACTCAAAGGGCAACGGGAGAAGATTGCCAGAGAGTGGCCAGAGGAGTTGAGGGTGTTTATGCTGAGGAAAATGGAGGAGAATTGAATCAAAATAGCGATAGAGGGGACTTCTTTATTACTTTGGAAGAGTATTAATTCGGAAGATATATAAATAAGATTAAGGGGTAGTGTGGTTAAATGGCAACTGATCTCTATCAAATATTGGAACAGCAAAAACCACTGGAACAGGTTTTACAAGAAGTGCCTACGTTGACGCCACAACAACAAAGGGAATTGGCTAAACTGAAGCGAGAGTTGGAGAAGGATTTTAGCGCGTGTTCGATTGAGGATGTGTTAGAGGGAGATAAACGATATGCCCTCAATACGATTATGATTGATTTATTGCCACGTTTAGAGGTTGCGCGAAAGAATTATCTGAATTTGGGAATGGAAAGAGTGTATCCGAACTATGATATAATTATTAAAGGATATCTTCACAATGTGAAGAAGCAATTTGATAGTGAATTTGGGGATGTCCCCCATGCGGATAAATATTGGAAAACATTAGAAGAAGTGATGTGTGGTGATGTATCCAGGGCATATCAACAGATAGCGTTGCGAAAAAATGCAACAGAGAGTTCATTTCTCTATAGGTATGTGTATGGAAATAGATATGCCGTGACGGCACTTACGGCGCTACCGGGTCTCGCAACGCTGCGAATGCCTTATTCAACACCTCTGGTGATGGCTGCTCTGGGAGCGATAGGCGCAAAAGTGATTGATCCATTTTTTCAAAAAGTGCATTATGAAGATGTTGGACATTTGGCAGATATGATTATCCATCGGCAAAAAGATATGGTGGAGAGGGTTATGAAAAATCGAGATGAGCAGAGTTTTACGATACAAGGAATTTTGAGGAATGTTATTCCAAAATTAGAGATGGCGAGAATGGCGGGAGAGGGATATGTCAATTATCAGACAATAGTTGAAGATCATTTAGTAGATTTACGAAAAGAGGTTCAAAAAGTAACAGGATTAACGCAGAGCGAATGGAGAGGAGTGGAATTAGTTGTGCGAGATGAATTTTTGCCCACGTTTGGAATTTATGCGGCAGAACAAAATAAAATGGAGAAGAGAGGAAAAGGATATATGTTTTTGATGAAGAAAAGCGTGAGTGCGGTTTTAACAGCGGGGATATTGAGTCCGCTCTATTTGAGTGTGGGGAGAATGCTGCCGTTTGGGGTTGTGGATGATATATTGATGGCAGGGATATTTGGAGCGGTGGGATATCACATACCAAATTGGCTGCATCCTAATTATAATCCATTAGAAAAGATATATGCAGATTACACTCAACGTAAGAAATTACAACTACCTATTCATATAAGTGATGAAAAATTTAGAAAAGAATAATTAAAATGAGTGATTGACCCATAGCAGAATAAATGATTAATGAATGAAATTAATGAGATAAATTAAATGAATCAAGGAGATGAGAATTATGGCAAAAATGAACTTGGGAGATAGGAATTACGGAAGTATCAGTTCCGGTTTTAGAAAATTAATTATTGGAACAGGAATTACGGTAGGACTGGGACTAGCAGCTATTATGGGATATGATAGTACATTTACCTATATTAAACCAAATGAAGTGGGGATTAAGCAGTCAAAATTTTCTGAAGGACTGGATAAGAAAAATATTTACAGAGGAGGAGAGATGTATTGTACGCCACCAGGAGTTACATTTCACACGTTTCCCACAACTAAGATTACGTTAGATTTTAATGATAGAAAAATGGAAGCGGATTTGGAAGGAAAAGTGGCAGGATATGATCATGAACCAGCGTTGAAAATTCCGTCTTCAGATGGATTTCAAAATACATTTGAGATTACAATTATATATCATATTACGGATGCGCAACGCGTACGAGAGAATTCGGGCATTGGCGAGGGATATAAAGAATATGTCAAAACAAAAGTGGGGCCGGCTTTATTAAAAACAATTGGAGTGATTCCCGCAGAAGGATTAATTACTGTTACAAAGCGAATTGATGCGACAAGAGCGGCGGCAGTTATGCTGAGTGGAGAATTAACACCTGTAGGGATGGATGTGGATGATGTGTTAATACGAAAATTTTCCTATCCCGAGAGCTATCAAGCTAAAATTCATGCAACAGTGCTGCAAGAGCAATTAGGCGTGACACGTATCGAGCAGAGAAAAGCGGCGGAAAGAGAGGCAGAAGTGAAAAAAATTGATTCGCAAGGACTAGCAAATGTGGAAGTGGAAAAACAGCGAGCAAAATCATTGGTACAAACGATCACGGCAGGATATCAGAATTATCAAAATACGAAAAATGCAGAGGGGGAGCTGTTGGTGAAGAAAGCAGAGGCAGAAGGACAGCGTCAGGTTAATTTGGCGTATGAAGGAGCGGGAGCGGAACGTATTTTAGGTGTACAGATGGCGAAGACGACTGCTTCGGCTATAAAACATATTTATGTGGAGAGTTGTAAAGACGCAGGAGCAAATCCATTAGACTTAACGGAAATGCTCTCAAAGTTTACCGCACGAGGAGGTGCAAAATGAATAATATAAAATACATTGCCGCAAGTGTTGCGGCAGCTCTTACACTGGGAAGTGTTACAGGGTGTAGACCGCATAGTACAGAGAATAATGAAAATGGGGTGCAATACTGCAAATTTTGGTGCGGGAGTGAGAAAGTGGAGATTGTTCCACCAGGACAAACAGTATTTTTAGCACCGTTACGCTGGGATTGGTATACATTACCCATTACGATGCAAAATTTTTATATGACTCGCAGTGAAAAGACAGGAGATAGAAAAGAGAGGGATGATTTACAGTTTAAAACCAAAGAAGGAAATGATATTGGACAGGATGTGGTGATGAACTGGCGATTAGATCAATCACCAAAATGTGTACAAACAGTTATTGAAACGGTAGGAATAGATATAGATGATATAAAAGAAAAATATGTGCGACCATTGGCGCGCAGTATTGTGCGAGATTATTTGAGCCAGTTGTCTTCCTCTGAATTTTACATGGGAGATAAGCGGTTTAAGATGGTTACAGGTGCAACAGAGGAACTAAAAAAGAGATTTGCAAAGTATTGTATTTTGGTTGATCAAGTTAGTTTACAGGAGTATGTGTTTGATGATCCAGAATATCAAAAAGCAATAGATGAGGCTCGTGGCGCGGCTAAGGATAAAGAAAAATGGGAGAAGATGATTGATTCGCAAGCAGAGCTTTGGAAAAAGAATTTGCAAGACCAGGTTGGTGCTTCTAATCAACAAGAAGCGGCAGCAAATGGAGAGGATCGCCGGGTACGACAAGAAGCAGACTCTACTTATGTTGAAAATGAGAAAAAAGCTGAATATACTCTGGCACAACGAAAAGCAGAAGGCGAAGCGATTGTGAAGCTGCGAGAAGCGATGAATAGCCGAGGGGGAGATTCAGCGGTCTTAATGGCGTACATTGAGAACTTCCACCCTTTGGGCATTACGGTATTACCTTGTGGCGCTCAAGGAGGGAATGGGGCGACGATTCGACGTTTGGATTTAAATGGAATCATTAACGCGGATGCGGTACGACCAGCACAATAAGAATAATTTATTGTTTTATTTCTTTGTTTTCTGCGAGAAAATAAAGTGAAAGTGTGAGGGGAAAGAGAATATTTTCTGCAGACTTTATTTTAGGTATGATGTATTCCACACAAGCAGGTTCGTATTTTCAGTTAAATCAGACCAAAAAATTTATATAGTAACTATGAGTTAACATATGTTAACATGGAATTAACTTATAAAAAAATATTATTAATCTTATTCAAAGACACAGCAGCGTATAATGCGAGTACGCTTTCAAAACAGATTGATATTACGCGCATTGGAACGTATAAAGCACTCAAACGATTAGAGCAACAAGGATTTCTTAGCAGCGAAAGATTAGGAAATGCAATTTTTTATAAGATAAATCTGAAAGATGATTTTGTTCAAAAGACACTAGAGCTCATTTTAATGGAAGAAGCTCGGCATAAAGCACGCTGGTTAGATGAATTTAAGCCATTGTATCTTTATACGGATTTAGTTATACTTTTTGGTTCCACACTTCGTTCGGAAGAGACCGCACGCGATATTGATTTACTGATCATTCCTAAAAATAATTCTAAGGTAAATATGATTATAGATGAAAAAAATAAAATATTAACCAAAAAGATTCATCCTTTGAAACAAACCAGCGAAGATTTAATTAGGAATATTAAGAAGAGAGATAAAGTTATTTTGAGTGTGCTTAAAACCGGAATAATTTTGCATGGGGCGGAAAAAATGGTGGAAATAAAATGCAAAATATACCAAAGGCACTAATTAATCGTACAAAATAGTTAGTGCCTTTGTATATATAAAAGCACGAACAAATATACGAATATTTTGTGCTTTTAGTATATAACTAAAAAGATGAAATGGTGCTTGGATAAAGCACAGAAAGAGCTTGCCCAGCAGCAAAAACATCGAGGTTTGGTAAAAATTTCTCCTGACCTTGAAGAAGCCAAAAAGCAATAGAACAAGCAAAAAAAGAGATTTATTGAGAGAACGTGAGTTGTTTTGTTTCTGGGTTGTAAGGACCAAGCAGTTTAGGTTTTTCAAATAAAGAGGAGTAATACTCCGGGGATTCTTGAGATTCTTGTAGTTGTGTTGCCCTACGTCTTAAATATTCTTCTTTGCTGCCAAATTTAATTTCCATGCTGTGATCTGAGGGGATGGATGATAAATCCCCTTCGACATGATGGTAATTGATGTACCGACCATAATTTTTAAACGAACCAGCAGAAACGGGAATAGAGGTATCTACTTGAATTTGATCACTCATACCACGGAGAAAACGATCTGAGTTATGTACAAGATAAATTTTGACAGGAAAGATAATTTGACCTTTTTTTAGATCATATTCTAGGGTTGATTTTAATATGCCAATGTGTTTATTCAGGTACATAGCACTGCGATAGGTATTGGGACCACCCCAACGGGTTGAAGCTAATTGCGCTTCTGTTCCACTATGTTCAATCATGATGGGGGTGTCTTCTATACAAATCTGCTCAAGAGCGGTGTAGAAGTCATGCCAATATGCTCGATTTCCCTCGTGCCAGGCAAAGACGAAGTCGTCTAGGGGAGTGTCGAGAGTGAGGGTGCCAAGTTTAACTAGTTCTTTGAGATCGCGCAATCCTTGTTGTGCTTTTTGGAGTTCTTGCTGGTGCTGGGAAATCTGTTGTTCAAGGTCCAATACTTCGGTTTGGATGGTCATAGGGAATGGTTAAGGATGTTTTTGGTGATGGTTTAAAAAGCTTTATGTATTGGAGTTCGACATATACTGAGGAGAATTTTATGATATAATTGGTATGTGATTATTCATTATCTTTTTCGGCATTGCAGTATTTTTCGTAGGCTTCGTCTGGATCTAAATCAGGATAAGCACGTTGAGCCAATTTGTGAAGTTCGGCATGGATGTCAGCCATACTGGGGCCAAAATCTCGCTCAGTGAGTGGTTCCATGGCAGTAAGTTTGGCGCATTTTAATGGGTCGTTAGGGTTATAGTCAAATCCGGCGGCGGGTGTGAGATAGCCTTTGTCGAGAGGTAATTTGTAATCGATAGCTTGACGATTTTCTACAAAGTCATAGCGCGGATCGGCGATGGGGATATGGCTATAATCCAGATCAACGGGGTGCAGAGTGAATGTACGTAGACCTTGGGCTAAACGATCAGTTGGTGGTTGGTAATAGGTGAGTGATTGACCAAATAATTGTTCCACTTTTTTTTCGATGCCACGTAAGTGAAGCATTTCGTTTATTTGTTGTTCGGAATATTTTTTTAGACTCTGATCGGCACGCCATGTAGAGTTATCAACCAAACGAACAAAAGATGTTTTACCGTCTTTATATAATAGAGGTGCGGTGAAGATGCCGTTGCGGCGATTTTCGCGGTATTGTTCTTGGAATTCGTTAATGGGGGTGTAGAAATTGGCTATTGTTATGGCAATTTTTGTTTTGTCAAAAGATATTTCTTGTGCAAGCAGAGAACGATTTGTTGCTTGTTTAATTTGATAGATATTTGTTTGTTCAATGAGGTTGGCGATGTAGTCCAGTGCTTGGGATTTTTGTTGTTGGGTGACCATGTTTATTCACTTAGGTAATTGATAGTGGGTTGAGGTTGTGGAATTGCTCTTATTTTTTCTTGTAATAGAGTATACGCAGTTTTCCACAATGGATCTTTCTTGAGAAGTGTGGGGTTAGTATCTTTTACATATTGGGATGAGGCATTGCCTATATATGAAATGCCGTGGTTTATCAGATATATTCCTTCATGAACCTGTTGGTTTGATTGAGATTTTATACCCGTCATGAGATGATAGATGCCTGTTGCGGTCAAACTCATAGCCGTTATGAGAAAAGGAAGTCTTGTTATGCGATCAATGGTGATATGAATATTTTGGGGTTTAGCAACAGAAGTACTTGTTACGGGAAAATCAGAACCGTAGGGTTTTATGCGATTGTCTATAACGCTGTTTCGAGTATGAAAGAATCCTTCGAGTGGGGGAATATAATGATAACCTCCCCACAAATGCATGGAGCCTAGAAAGAGAGCAAAGCTACTAATGTTGAACGAATTGGAGAGGAGGTATTTACTTTTTCCGCTCTTCTCCCAAGCTTGCGTGAGCTTTGTATATTCGCGCAAAATCTGTTCATCTACATATTGTAGTGGTTTTAATAGGTCTTCTAATACCATGGTTTTACATTATTGTTATTTCTTTTTAATCTTTATGTCCTAAGATGTCAAATAAACCTTCATGAGGTAAAAAAGTGATGCCATATTCTTGTCCATCACGATAATAAATGAAATCATACGAAGTGATACGTGCAAGGTGTGGACTATTAAAGATAACTTTTGTGGTATACGCTCGTTGAATGGTATAATTTGATCCATGGCGTACTTGACAGTCACGTAACAGAGAAGGAAGACGATTTTCATCTACTTTATCAACATCAAGAACCGTTAATGTGACGGGATATTCACCTTCTTCAAGATAACTTATACCTATTTGAATTGCTCGCACTAATTCTTCGAGTATGGGTTTGAGTGGATGTGTTCGTAATTTTTTAGCTAGCATTTCAAGTTGTTAAAATGAGGGGTATATAAATCTTTCCATTGATTACCACTTTAAAGTTACAATTATACCAAATGTTTATAAATAGGATTCAATTATAGAAGCGTATGGATAATATGAAATGGCTCAGAGGGCTAGCGGAGAAGTATAGAATGCAAGATTTTGTACTTGATGGACTAGATGATGCGGCAGCGCAACAAAATAGGCAATGGATGGATGTTTTACATCGAGCGGGAAGGGTGATTGATGAAACGTATCCAAACTCGGTGTATGGTTTATTTGTAAAAGGCAGTCGTATTAAAGGATATCATTCAAGGGAGAGTGATATTGATGTGATTATTGTTTCTCCTACGCATCTTGATGGAGACCATGGAAAGATTTGGGAAGTATTAAAATCATTTTGCAAGAGCGAGAAAGTGGATGTGAATATGGATGGTATGGCAGGAATATGGGATGATACAATTGAGATAGAAGATTTGATTTATCAAGTTGACCAGCATCCGCGTGTTTTTAATTCTTTATTTGGTTATCAGGCGTATGGCAATCATAATTTATTATTGGCACGTTTGGCAGCATTGGAAGTGGCGCAGGCGTACAATGGAAGATATGAGTGGAATGTTGTACGAAAAAATTACAATCAAGATTATTTAGGAGCACCTGACAATGATATTCCAAAAATTGCGAAGAGAATGGGTATTGATCCTCGAGAGGTAGGAAAGATATTAACACAAGGGGTATATTCTGAACGTTTTAAGAGATTTACGCTGCCTGCAGTTGATGTGCTACGAGAACGATTATGGAGTGAGTATCGAGCGCTTGATGAACGGGAATTGCAACAATATGAAATGTTTGATGTTTTTAAACGAGTGCACGCGGAATTAAGAGGAGATGAATCAGTTGAGGAAGAGTAAGAAATGTCATCTCCACAAGGAAGAACGGGTACCATTTTAGGACAAACGCAATCACCAGATGGGAAAATGTGGTATGTGAAACAGAATCCACGAGAGGAGTTGACAGATATTGAATTTCGGATTTATAGGGCAGCACGAGAGGTGTTAGGAATACGAGTGCCGGAGGTTTTGCGATGTGATAATCCTACGATTTTAATGGTAGAAGATGCTGGTACGTCACTGGAAAATATGTTACATACATCGCAAGAATTGATGCAAAAACGGGAAGAGTTTACACAATTCTTAACACAGAATATTGCCGTGCGTTCAGAGTTAAATAAGATTATTCAGGGGACATTAACAATTACTGATCAGCAATTTCTGTTGGAGTATAATTCGGAGAGATTGTTACGTTCAATGAAACAGTGGGTACCGGAAGATACAATAATTACAATGCAAGATATTCATACGCATTTCTGGGCGTATCGGGTGATGAATGCAATTGGAGTATATGATGAGAGTTTTAAAGAGGCGTATACGCAGTTGATTGGTTCAAAGATTGAGACGTTGCTGCCAAAATATGGTTCGTGGTTACAGGATAATTGCTTGCGAAATAATGCATCACCTGATGGGAAAATAGTTATGCCTTTTGATTTTAATAGTTTGCAGTATGGGCTACGCCAGATGGATGAGACGGGCATGAGCGGGTTGTATTTGTTTCATGGTATATTAGGGGTGTTTGATAGTGCCGAGAAGCGTGATGGATTTATTGAAGAAAGAGCAATACAGTGTGGTTATGAGGGGTATGAGGAGGAAGAATATCGTGAGGGGTATATTTTGAGTGTGGTGCATCAGCAGGTGTTATTGGCAGGGTATAGAACACAAGAAGCGAAATATTTGAAAAGAGAGTTGCAATCGCAACAACAAGAGTTAGGGGGAATAAAGAGAGGAACAGTTATAGCATTTCGCAGCGCGTTTGATGAGATTGATTACCATCAGGCGTCGTGTGTACAAGCATTTCGAGAGTGTTCAGAGGTGTTTATATCAAAACCAGAAGAGAGGAAACTCTTAGGTAATATAGATGCGTTTATTACGCATTATACATTTGGACAACGAGTAGGGATGATGTTTTAGAATGGATTTTTTAGCACGTATGGGGGAATTGTATAAAGAGCATCCGCACTGGCTGAGGGAATTGAATAGAGAGCGTAGATATAATTTTGAGGGAATATTGAATGCTATTTCTGAACCTATAGGGCGTGTGGAGGTAGAACTGCTTGAATCTTATAATCAAGCTTTTCCTGTATGTACTCTGTTGATGTTTATGGATCCCCTGATTGTACTCAAAGAGTTTGGAGAAGATGTGCTTATTTGGTCTTGGCTATCTTATGGTATTATGGATGAAAGATTAGAATTATATGAAGCTGTTATTGGCAGACAAAAAGATATGAATGCTTTGGAGTTATCAAGAAGAGTGTTGTGGTCACATTTTTGTACTACAGAATTTAAGAGCGTTATGAAGTTTTATGATGTGTACATGGGGTTAGAAGAGAGAGTTGAGAGGTTGGATTTGCAAGAATGTGTACAACGCCATGCAAAAGTAGGGGTTATGATTTCGGCAAACAGAGGAGAGGATTATTGTTTGGAAGTGCTGCGTCCAAGAAAAATTATGGATAAGTTAAGTGATATAGGATACGCGGAAGAATATGTGGGATTAAAGGATAAGAGTCTAGTGAATATTTATTTAGATGCGCCTTTAGCAGTGTGTTTGAAGTACAAAGATGAGCCGCAAGCAGTGGTGTCATTTAACTTTACTCCAGAAGGTGATGCTTTAAAAATATATCAATTGCAAGGTGTTCTACGAAAAGTTGTTGATGATGAGAGAACAGTTGTTGGGGAAAAACATGCCCGAGGGCTGATGCCGTTGTGTTGGCAAAATTTATTAGTAGATATCACAGCACAAATTGCACAATCATATGGATTTACACATGTCGCAATTCGAAGTGCTCACAACAATAGTTGGACAAAACCATATTATGACAAAACGATTCATTTACCTCTTGATGCGGCATTACAGAAGTATGATGCGGTTGCTCAAAATTTAGGATTTATTCAAGGGCAGGAAAAAGATTGGTATAAATTTCTGAGAGGGGTTGGTTTGTTTCTTGTTAAGAGGAGTTAAACTTATTTTTGAGTATAGGTACTTTTAGAATTTATTACTTCTTTTCACCTTCACCCAACCAATACCCCACAGAGAAAGGCAGACACATGTGAATAGATCGGATGATTTCACGCATGTGAGCTAAGAATATGACGGTGTTAGGAGTGGATTTTTCAAATAATTCGAGGTTTTGTTTTGTGAATTCGTCTTTGAATTGACTGATTCGGGCTAGCCGTTTTATGTCTTGTGAATAAAATGCTTCATAGTACTCGCGAAACATGTGATTGATGCCGGTGAGGGTGAAGAGAAGTTCAGGGGAGAGTTTCTTTTTTTTGCTCAGGGAGTAGGTGTACATATAATAATAGGCGTGGCTGACTAGTGAGAGTTGGGAGAGGATAGAGTAGAGTAAGACGGATTTATCACCGCCGGAGGAGGTTTTGATGATGGTTCTTCGACTGTAATTAGTCAGTTTGTCAATTTGGATTTTATATTCTTCGATGAGCGATTGGTTGAGGAGGGGATTTTTGAATGCGTCGGTGACGTGACTGGCAAGTTCAAGGATTTGCAGGAATATTTTACGCAGGATTATGTCAAATTTTTCGGCATCGGGTTCGGCGATGTTTTGCAGAGTTATGTGGGAAGGTTTATGTTCAACGATTTCAAATCCTAAAAGAGTGTTGCGAGTGATTTGAGCGATGGCGGTGTATTGTGAGGGAGTGGCGTATTGGATTTGCAGGGTGTCGTAGCCTAAACGATAGGCTTGATTGAGAAAATTGAGAATCATACGAGAGTCATATTCACGTAGATCAAGAGTGAGGGTTTTGGGGGTTTTTATTTTGGCGGCGGAAATCAAGATACCTTGATCTGTTTGAGAGAGGTCTACTTCGGTTCCGGCTTGAAGAGAGAACTCGCGGACCCAATTGATAGGCAAGGTCACAGTTATCCCCCCTGCTCCCTGGCCTATCAATTTCCGCTTCATGTTCTCAGGATAGAGGATAAAGCGTTATTATATAAATCTTTCTATATTCATATTATTTATATTAATAATATAAGAAAAATATAAATAAAGATTGATTGTTACTCTTAAATAACAACTAACCCTGGTTGTTGAAAACAAATAAAGATTACAACCAAATGAGGAATATTAAAAAATGAAAATATACCAAAAATTAGTAAACGCAATTGTACCTTTTGTGATGATAGGATGTAGTTCTAGGGCTTTAGAAATACCCTCTGAATTGGCACATAGTCAATGTGAAGCTGAGAAGAGAGAAGTAGAAGTGTCTCTTGAAGCAAAATTGAAGAGTGAGTTGCTAAAAGCGCAGAATGAATTGGCAAAAGTAAAGGTAGATGCACAGAAAACATGTGATGCACGTGTTCGGGAAGTTGAAATACGATCTGCATCTACGCCTGCAGTAGTAGAATTGCCACAAGAAATTACGGTACAGTTTCCTAAAATGGATCAGCCGATACATAAACTATTGAAAGCGATGGTACAAGATAAATATGGCCTGGTTGCAACGCCGAGGGATTTTATGATATCTGAAGCGGATCTTCCTTTGCTGTATAATAATATTACTGTTGATAATGTGAAGAATATCTCTTTTGTAGATGCTTGTCCTAGAGCACAACGAGAGGTGAATTTACCGGCAGAATATACCCCTTGTACAGTAGGGTTAGCAGTGAAGTATTCAGAGAAAGATAATTCGTTTGAAATCTCTCGCTGGAAGACACATTATGTCAAAGAGGATGCACAAAAAGTAGATGATGCGGGATATATTGGGGTTACGGAGAGTATTTCATTTCGAGGGATAGGTCAATTACTGAGTTGGGAAGAAGTGGACAAGGTGGTGATTCAGACGCAAAAAACGAATTATGAGGAAACTTCTTTTGCACCAAAAGACATCTCTGAAGATATTGCAAAACGCTATGGCAAAGAATTAGAAATGGTGCTCAAAGAAGGAGAACAGTTTGCGGAAAGAGCGTTAAAAGAGATGATGCAATCGTATATACGATAAGTTATTTTTTTATTTTCTTTTTTAGTATTTAGCAGTGAATAGAAATTTATTTAGACTCCGAATGAAAGTATAGAGGGGTTTGAATAACCATCTAATATTTGTCAAATCCCTCTAAGAAGTACTTTGAATAATTGATCAAAATAGGGTTATTCAAAGTCCTCTATATTTTGTGGTAAATGAATTTTGTCTAATAAATAGAGGGAGGGTATCAATAACTAGAGGTAAATTGTGAGGTGCTTTTTTGATGAAAAAGTCGGACCAAATCTATTTGCTATTGAGACTATGCTTGGTTTCTAGGCTCAAGAGTTGAGAAAAGAGAAGAAGGGTAGATACTTATTTTTTTAATGAAGTTATAGGGAGAGATACTGTCTTCCCGTTCTGCAAGGACATGATTTTTATGGTTTATAGAAAAGAAAAGTATATATAGAGAATGATTATTTAAATTAGATATTTAAATGAGGTGAATGTTATGGTAGGTATGACGGGTAGTAAAGATTTGATTAAGCTAAAGTGTGATCTTGTTGTTTCGAGTGCACCAACTAAAAAAGATGGTTTATGTGAAGCAACATTAATTATGGGTAGTGATCAATATGTGATATTAGTTCCGGAAAAAGAATATAAAAATATTCAGACTAAACATATTAATGCGGCTCGAAAATTATAATTGGGTAGAGAATTTTTTAGGGATTTTATGATTTATTAGTTGATACATAAAATATTTTTAACTTTTTTGAGGATGATGGGTACTTTAGTGTCAATGATACTGACGATTTCTATAGAAAGGTTTGATTAATCCTATAAAACTCAATGAAAAATCACACTAGACTTCCCACAAAGATATTATGTTTGTCACGGGTGATTTTTATTTTTATTCTTTTGTCTTTTTTGTATTCGCAATTTGGAACGGAGATGTTACGATTCTCAGCTACAGCTAAGACACTGCCGGGAAATCTATCAACGGCTTTAATAGTTGCGGTAATGATATCGCCACAGTGGAATGGTTTGGGCAGGTCTTTGGTTTTTTTGATGTGAAAGTCGTTTTTATCTAAACGAAGTTTTATATTGTATTTAGATTGCCATGTATCGAGTTTGGCGTAAAATTCTTCCCAAGATATTTCTTTGGCGGCATTTCTGCCGGTTTTGTAGTGGAGAAAGTTTTGGATGCCGAGGATGGGCTGCACTTTGAGAGTTTTGATCCATTGGATTATATTCTCCATTTCGGCGTCATTATACCCGTGAGTGAAGACGGGAGCGACGATGACGGGCATACGTTCGGAAGCGTAGGCGATAATATCTTTGACATGGTTGATGTTATAGGCATTGGTTCCGGCAACAACTTTTGCGATTTTTTCATCGATGGCGTCGAGGGAGAGATTGAGCTGGAGTTTGGTGTTTTTGGCGAGGCGATCGATTTTTTCTTTATTGAGTAGCGTGCCATTGGTGTCAATAGAGATGGTATGAACTTGCGGGAGAGCTTGTATATCGGCAATGAGCTGTTCCATGTCACCGTAGAGAAAAGGTTCGCCTTGCACGCCTATATGAATTTCTACGGGTTCGTTGACAAAGTCGAGGAGTTTTTGCAGTTCTTGCACTAGGTAGTCTTTTTCAATGACAAAGTCATTTTTTTTGGAGGAGAGACCTTCGCCAATCGAGCAGTAAACGCAGTCTAAATTGCAGGCGTTGTTGGTTTTAATTTCAATGATGGAGGAGTTGCGATAGACTATACCAAATGCGACGTTGCCGATGAGAGGAATGCCTGAGTTGGAATGGATGTAGGTGGCTTTATTGCCGGTGATTTTAGTTGCGAGGGAATCGAGATATTTGTTGAAGAGGTGTGAAAATTTGATGTCGGCTTTGTCTTGAGATATTTTTTGGAATTCTAGGGTATGTGGGTCGATGAGTTGGAAGGGAGCGATTTGATTGAGTTCACTGAGAGGAATTTTTGTTTGGAATTGAGTTAGGAGGCTTACGACTAGATGGTCTTCTTTTTGCTGGAAGGTGAGGGTGACGAAGTGCAGTTGAGCCATTTAGGGTGGTTAAATGAGGGTTTCTTTAAAAGATTTGCTATAAAGTCACTTTTAAGTGATAACTTTTATAAAGAGAGGTGCTTTTTAGGGATATATGTCAGCGAGAATATACCAACCTAAATCTTTGCCCATACCGCGAGGTATGACGTTGAGGTATCTAGGTGAAGAAATTAGACCAAGCCAGGCATTTGATGTGTTGTATGCGGGATTAGATTCGTTAATTGAGGGAGTGGTTGAGAGTTATACGGCGCATGGACGTAAAGAGAAAATGGAGGCGCGATCTCGAGTGGAAAGAGAATTAAAAGAGGAGTATACAAAGTGGATACGGTGGACAAATAAATGCTCCGATTTTAAATTAGAGGCGCAGATTGCATTTGATGATACTTCACTGCGAAATTATGCGCTTTTTCCTCGCACCAATTTTGACCCAGAAGGACTCAAGAAGAGACCAAGTATTATCTGGCTGCGCAATATGGAAGGAGGAAATTCTTTAGTTTTGCGAGAAGCACGACGATATGAGCTAAATAGTTTTGTGGCGCCGTTTGTTCGCAGAACGTATGGGAACAAGTTTGATTTGGATGTGACAAGGCAATTTTATACTGATACTTGTAATACAGAGAGAAAGAATACTTCAAAGAGAGAGGAAACCAATACGGTGAGAACAGCCAGAGCTTCATCTAAACCATCAGGAGTGATGTTTTTACCAGAACCACAGTTACTGGCGGGATTAGAGAAGATGAATGAAGAAGGATGGATGGGTCGACTTACACCGCAACCTTTTGCGGTTGATGCAAATGAGGATAAATGGTGGTATTTGCGGCATCATATTTCCACACTGGTTGCGGATGTAAGCCCCACGATGGAAGATTTAGGAAATTTTTTTGGACAGATGCAGGCATTAGGACTCATTGAGGAGTTAGATCGCCAGATGATCCATTATGGTTATTCTTCAGAGGGGAATATTATTAATTATGATCCTGATTTTATGGTACATTCAACGTCAGATAGGTTAGTTCGTCAGCGAGATTTTGATGATTTAAGAGATGTGATGGGTAGAGAGGCAAAGAATTTACTGGTGTCGTTTGATTTAATAAAGAGGGCAATTGATGTTCAACGAGAGTATGCAGAACAAATGGGAATTACAAAACAGACGTTGCTGGACTATTTGCCCACAAGTGTTACAATGGAGCCGTTTGCGAAAGTGGAGTTACATAGAGCATGAATCTGAAAATAAGAATGGGCCTTGACCATAAAATGGAACTGCCTCATAAATTACCTAATCCTCTGTTAGGATTGTCGCCTCTAGAATTAGAACTGTTACTAGAGCAGAGTTTGGTTGCGGTGAGAAAATTTGATGCACAAGATCCGGCGTGGAATGAACCAAGACCAATAGAATTACGAAAAAATTATTTTGGAACACATGATTTTTCTCAACAATGTGAATCGGTGAGAGGAAGCGTACCGAAGGAAAAGTATTTAGAAATGCCCCAGATAGTAGTTCAGAAAGAATCGGAGTATGTGGTTAGGTATAATGCTGATATTCAAAAAAGATTGCAAGAGAAGTTAGATCAATTTAAGCGAAGAGGGGATGAAAAACTTCGAGTGAATCAGATATTTTCAAAAAGATTTATGCGGCAGCGAGAGTGGATTGTTGCGCAACAGCTGAGTATTGTTGAGTATTTATGCAAAGAACAAGACACTTATTTACAAAGTGGGAATCCTTTTGATTTAAAATCAATTAGCCGAGAGGATGTTGCAACAGTTATTGATTATTCTGCTTCAAGTGTGGCAAGGTTGGTGACAAATTTGAGTGTACAATTGCCTAATACCAGAGTTATTTTTACAGAAGAATTGATTCCAGGGCAGATGGTAAACCGATTGCAAGGGGTTTATGCGTTGCGACAATTACAGCAAGAGGGAGAGTTATATCATGAGGGGAAGTGGAGAGTGGCAGATCGAGAATTAGTTCCAATATTATATGAGCGGTTTAAATTGGAAGTTGCACGACGAACGGTTGCGAAATATAAGAGTCTGTTACAGGAGTAGAAAAATAAAGGGATTTAGAATTAAGTGCTTTTAGTATAGAACGATTTATTCTTCTTCCTCAAAGTCGTCGTCACCATCATCATCATCATCGTCATCACCGCTCTTGCCGTATGCCATGCCAGGACAGGTGAAGCAACGACCGCGTGCAGTGAGGTATGATTGACAGCAAGAGTCAAGAGGACGAATGCTGCGTATGATTTCTACATCAATACTTTCCATTTGAAGACTTTCTATTTGAAGAGGAGTTGGTATAGCTTCCATTAGGGAGCATTAATGAGGGGGTATTTTTAAACTTTTTTATGGTTTTGGGGTTATTGTGGCTCTGTTTTATGCTGTTGAGAGCTATTTTTAGAGTCATAACAATATTTGTCGTTTCCTGACAAGAATACAGAGAAAGTGGCAAGGCTTAGGGCGATATCGCGAATGGTAAGGGGATTATAGCCCATGGCGAGGGCAATGCCTAGGAGATGTAGGGAGAGAATAAGGGCGGAAAATCGAACATATATCCCACAGAGCAACATTAATCCTAATATGATTTCCATTGATCCATTGAGAATTACAAGAAGTTTGGCGGATAAAAAAATGGCTGCAAAAGATGGAACAAATCCAATCCATGCTTGAGGGGCGTAGAGTTGATTTATGCCAAACCATAAGAATAATGCGGCAAGAGATAGACGTAGTACAATTTGTGCGTGTTCTGGTTTAATTGTCATTTGTTAATTTTTCTTTAAGTGGGATATTATTTTTATTTTCAATGGTATTACTATCTTGAATGATGATGTTGTTATCTTGATTATTATTGCTCTCTTGAAGATTTCCTCTGTCTTGGAAATCACCGATAAATACGCCGACTTTCATGAGCAGTGAAGCTTTTTTGGTGCCATGTTTTTGGGTGAAGGCTTGTTCAAATTCTTGTGCGGTGCCACAGTAGGGGAGAATGACTTGGGCGGTCCCGGGATGTTTTGGAAGCCAATTTGTGATGTCATAGACTTTGCTTTTGTAGGCGACCCAGCAATCTGTGAGTTGAGTGTGTTTGTTTAATTCGGAGAGAGTGACTTTTTGAGCGTTGGTGGTGAGCGGTTGGGTGGGTGTATTTTGAGAAGAGGAGTTATACGTTTCTGATCGACTGCCGGCAAAGAGTGTGCCTGAGATTATGAGTGCTGAGAGGAGGAGTATGAAGAGCAGAGGTTTATAGTTCATGTCTGGAAGGGTGGCTTATTTTCTCTTATAAGCTTTGTGGAGGTTAAGTGTATTATTTACAAAAATAAAAAGCGCCACGACCCAGCGTTCAACATTAGTTAAAACGCCATAAAAAAATAACCCCAAGGAAAGCGGAGCTTTCCTTGAAGTAGAGCGCCACGACCCGGACTTTCACATCCCATATGAATTTGGTTTCAGATGGTAATATTTGAACCGGGATATCCTTGCGGAAACAAGCTCTCAGTACTCCTGTTTATTCCAGGCTTACGCTCGATTTCTCGATTTGCGCAGTACCGGATTGTGCCATCGTGGCTTATAGAGGGGAAGCTTGTGGCTGTTATTTAAATATTTCTGATATTTACTATTAAAGTATCTAAATCTATTTATAGAAGCGATGCTCCTGAGGAAGATATGGGATTACTTGCACGTTTATTTACAGGGAAAACGACGAATGCGCCAAATGCGGATATCTCCGATTATAGTGCACTCAGAGAGGTTATGACACTGCAAGTTCTGCCGGCATTTGAGCCACTACGTTCTTCTCTGCAGGAATTACATACGTCGATTGAACATAAGAGAGGAGAGGTGGGTGTTAAAACCTGGCAGGCGATGGCGAGCGAACTGGGGCAAATTCAGGGGGTTTTGGGGAAATTTCAAGAGCAAATACCGACATTTGTAAATATAAAAGTGAAAGAGAGTAGTCAGGTTACAGCGGAGGGGTTGCGGCAGTTGCAGGCGGCGGTGCATGTTATTTTGAAAGAGACAGAACATACGAAAGGATATCGTATTTTAGCAGTGGAAGAGAAAGCGTTAATTCTGGATACAATTAAAGTGGCTCAGACGCGTATGGCGAAAATGATGGAACATTGGCAGACGTTTAATGGGAATTATTGATAATTGCGTTATTATTGTTACATTACACGCAATTATCTAATACAAGAAAATAAATAATAACGATTTATTTTCCACAAGACAAAACAGCGATTTTGTCTGTGCACAAATAGGATAGTTTTCCTATTTTGTGTGTACAGAAATGCGATAGTTTTTGCATTTCTTGTAAGTAAATTGCCTAATTTGATGTAACTTAATTACTGCAATTTACTATATTGATGTGGCTTTTTTAATTAGTGTTTTTTAATATGTTGTTGATGAGCTGTTCATACCCACAATCGAGACAGGATTGATATGTTTGATTGTCAGCGGTGTAGATGTCAACGTGAGAAGAGCGGCATTTGGGACAAATGTATTTATCGCCTTCTTGAGCGGTGTGGACCATGGTAAAAAAAAAGAGTGGCGAAGGGGGGACTTTCATTCTGTACGAAATTTGAACCCCCGACCTTTACGTAACCCAACTCGCTATTAGTCATTGGTGTGAACCTCATAGCTCAAGACATATGAGCGTAACGCTATACCAGGTTAAGCTACTTCGCCATTTATGAGGAAAAAGAAGGGGGTCTTTATAAAAAGGTTTCTACAAAAAAAATAAAAGAAAAGGTATCTAAATGAAGTAATTAGTGACTAAGTAGGGTTAGACTTATGACAGAAGATAAATTAACTTTACACTCATTTTAATAATTTGGCAACTTCGTCGATATGTGGTCCAGGATTTTTAATAATAGAATGCATACTGCCGCCACCGTCGTTGATGTAACGAGGCATGATATGGATGTGCAGATGGGGGACGACTTGGCCGGCGGCGGTGTTATGGTTCCAGCCAACGTTGAAGCCGTCTGGGTTGAGCTTTTTATCTAGGAGTTCCATGACGCGTTTAACTGTGAGGATGAGGTTCTGGCTTTGATTGTCGTTTTGATCAAAGATGCGTACGGCATGGATTTTAGGAATGATAACGGTGTGGCCTTTGGTGTGGGGCTTGATGTCGAGAAATGCGAAATTATGGCTGTCTTCGTAGACTTTATGTGAGGGGATTTCTTTTGCGACGATTTTGCAGAAGAGGCAGGAATCCATGGAGGAGTTGATTGAGGCAATAGTTTATTTAGTTTTCGATAGTTGAGGAAAAAGAATGATGTCAAAAATGTTATTGGGGCATAAGTGGTTTTAGATTGTATTCATGTGTAAATTTGTTATTTAGATAAGCAGTGTCAGAATAATAGGGTTGATAAATGGATTCCCAACCATGTATTCTGAAATATCCTTGGGCAATGTGAGGATTACGAGAGATGTATTCTTCTGTAGGTGCTCTTGGTCCAAGTATATTGAAATTAAGGGTCATTGTTCCGCCTTGAGAAGTTATATCTCTTTGCTCTACAGCACGGGCAAAGGATAGTTCAATGAGTGTTTCAAGTTTTTGTTTTTCTATTCTATCACTTGTGTTCTGGGTTGTTATTTCGTCTTGTCTTAATTCTTGGGGAGTCTTCATGGAGGTTTCCTCTTTTATTTTTTTACTTCTTTATTTTTTGATTAGAAGAAGATTGGACGATCTTGAGGGGTTTCGTAGTGCGGCAAATTGTAGTGGATGGCAAGTGGGCGGTAAATCTCACTTGGGCCAACTAATGCCACGGGAGTGATTTTGATATCTTGTTCAAAGCAACATTCGTTATAGCGTAAACGATTTGGGTCAATAGGGGTTACGCCATGTTGTTCTCTAAACAAATTGAGTGCCTCAATGGCAAGAGAGGAGTTTGGAAATTGTTGAAATAATTGTTCCAGAGATTCAACACGAAATTGTTCGTGGCCGGAAATAAACTGGTCGAGGTAGTCGGAACTGGTAAATGATTTTCCAGTGGTGAGGGTCATGAGATCGAAGGGAGCGGCGTAGCTTAGTGGTTGCGCGGTTTGAAAGAATAGGCCTTGGGAACGATAGGTTCCTTGATATTCTTGCGTAAGATGAGATACGCAGAGTCGTTTGGGGAGTTGGGAATGAACGGTATTGGGAGTAATGGTTTGGGAGTTGATGATTTCAGGGAGGGTTTGAGAACAATAATACCTGCTTGTCGTGGGGTCATAGGTGCGCAGCATAGGTACTTGTTGTTCTTGTGTGAAACTTTTGAAGTATGTGGTCATGTTTTTGCCCTCTTTTTGTTGAATTTTTTGAAACTCAGTTGATTTTGTTTTTTTATACTACTATTAAGTTATTACTAATATTTAAATATTACATCCCACGTAGTGGTGTGTATTATGTATGAAAATGAACTTGTACAGGTGGGACTGACGCAAAATGAGGCAAAAGCGTATTTGGCGCTGCTGCGATTAGGCAAATCAACATCAGGCAAGATTATTGAAGAGGCAGGAATTGCGAGCGGGAAGATCTATGAGACATTACAAAAATTAATAGAAAAAGGCTTAATTGAAGCGGTGGTGGAGAATGGGGTGAAGCAATTTCATGCAGGGAATCCCAAGTCATTACTGTTGTATATGAAAGAGCGTGAAGAGCAGATTAGTGTGCAGGCAAAACAATTAGCGCAGATTATTCCTTCTCTAGAGGAGATGAAACGATGGGAAGAATTGCCGGAGGGAGTGTTTTTAGTGAAAGGAATGCGAGGGATAAAACCAATGGTGTATGACGTACTTACGCAGACCGAGGAGGAGATTAAGATTATGGGAGTGCGTTCGGTGAAGCAGAGAATGTTTAATACGTTTTGGCTGCATTGGCATACACAACGAATGGCTCTGGGGAAAAAAGCTAGGGTGTTATTTAGTGATCGAGGGGAGTATTGGCAAAAATTTATGTCAATGAAATATACGCAGGTGAGAAGTTTGAGTACGGTGAGTCCATCTGCGATGATGATTTTGGGAGAACATGTATTTATTTTTTCGTATGAAGAAGAGTTTACGTGTATTCATATTTTGTCTGGGCAGGTTGCGAAGTCATTTGATGCGTTTTTTGAGAGTTTATGGATGGTTGGGAAAGGATGAGAGAGATATGAGGAGAAAGAGAATTAGATGATAATTAGAAGATAATAGGGTTATTCGAAGTGGCCTATCATTTTTTCCCGATAGTATATTCGTAAGAACGTAAGACAATGCCGCATAATAGATCATTGAGGCGGTACATTGTGCCGGGGATAACGAAAGCGTTAGGATTTTCGGGACAATTGAGGATGGGTCCTATGCCAAAATAGCCTTTGTAGAGACGAGAGAGACCATGGGGGTTTGGACGCTGAAATTCGCCATCGTAGTCATAGAGCACGGAATTTGTTTGGGGGTTAAGAGTTAATCCAAATTGATGTAATTCGTCAGGAGAATGACCGTAGCCGATGAGAGTGAAGAGTTGATCAAAAGCTAATTTTTCAGTTTTGCCTTGATGGTTGATTAGGTGAATGGTATTCTCTTTACGTTGCCAATTAACAACATCGGAGATTATTTTTTTTTCTTTAAGAGCGGAGAAATAGACGTAATTGAGTTCAGGCAGATCACCAGCATAATCAACGAGATTGGGTGTTTTGATATCTCGAAATAATCGATAGGTTTGATTTTTGGTAGTGAAGATATCGTTAGGATATTGAAGAGATTTTTGGGGATAATGGGTGAGAATACGATAGTCAATGTTATAGCCTCGTTGGTTCCATTGTTGAATTTGAACAAGCATTTCTCCGGTGCTATTACCTAAACCAATGAAAATGAGAGTTTTATTTCTATATTCGTTGGCTTTTTCTGGAGTTATGACTTGCTGCCAGCGATATCCTGCTTGAGTTAGAGGTGTTAGGGTTGTCATTTTTTCAGGGTTAGAGAGGGGCAGGGGTTTGCCTATGCCTGGGGCGAGGATAATAATGGGAAATGTTTGTTCTATTTGTTTATTTTTTTCTTTAAAGATAATTTTATGTTCAAGGTTGCCTGGGGAGATTTGTGTGACAATTGCGCGTTTGGGTTCTGGCAGCAAGTGAAAGTATTCTGTGTGGAGTTGATGAATAAAATTAGAGATTTCTTCGCCTGAACCGGGAGCTCTAGGGAGAGTTTGGCCTAAGAAAGATAAATCACGAGGATTGTTGCGGGAAAGACCTGCGACAAAATCAAAGTTCCAAATACCACCGTATTTACCGCTTTTATCAAAGAGAGTTATGACATCGGGATTCCAGCCTAGTTGGATTAAAGTACGAGCGGTCATGACACCATTTATACCGGTACCGATGATGGCGATAGGGGTTTGATATATTTTGAGAGGGAGATTTTGTTCTTGTGGATAGATGCCAAAAGCAGTGGTTGCGCCGATACGATCGATGTTACGTAGATAATAGTTGGCTCCCTCTTTGGCATTGGTTGATTGAGCGATACTTTGGTCAATGAGAACATTTTGATTAGGGGATCCAAAGTAGGGTTCAATGAATGTTGGTAGAGGAGGAGATATATTTTTTTCTTGGGTGATTTTTTGGAAGGCGCTATGAACGGCGGTTTGGAGAGCTTGATTCTGGGTGGGAGTAATACGCAGTGATTTGCTGAGAAAAAATGAAGAAAATTGCGGGTTATCTAATAATTCTTTAAGATCTTTGGGGCTATAGCTTTTATCGCGCAGGCATTGTGAGAGATAGGAACTGAGAAATTCTTGTGTTTGATTGGTGGTTGGTTCAGATTTGAGTTGGGAGATGGCAGTGGGCATGGTGTCTTCTATTTTTGAGATGAGTTTATTTTTTTATTTCACGTGTTAGATAATCTACCATTTTAGATAATCCGGGAGGCGTGAGAGGGAACATTTCAAATATAGTCTTGATCTGTTTAATACTGGCTGTTTCATCCCATAACTCTTGTGGTACAGGATTGAGCCATGCGGTGTAAGGAAATGCTTTTTGTACTCTTCCAAGGGTATTGAGATTAATTTCTCGAGATTCATCCATAGAAGCATCACCAATAATGATTATTCTAGTTTCTTTAGGTTGAGAAGTGATGGTTTCTAATGAGAGAGGGTGTTGCTGTAGAGGATTTGAAAAAACGTGTTCATAGATACAATTATGAAAATAATAAGTATCAAGTGATTTCAATTCTGAACGCATTTTGGCAAGGAGTTCTTCTACTTTTGCAACATGGCGATTCATGGAACGGCCACCACTATCAATGAAGGTGATCACGTGCATTTGATCTTTCTTTTGATGTTCGTAGTGTAGTTGAACATAGCCTTTTTTTCCTGCCTGGCGGATGGTTTTTCGAAGATTGAGAACTGTTGATGAACTATTTTCTACGACACGGACTAATTTGAGTTGCTGTAACGTTTCTTGGATAGTACCATCTTCGTAGCCTTTTATTTTTCTACCTGTACCATAACTTGTTCCTGCAGTGTCAATTACATGGCGTGCAGCACGGTTTTGACTGCTGCCACCAATACGAATGCCATATCTACTAAAGCCATTATGACCAAATGGACTATTACCTTTTTGACCAATCCACTGGTTACCTCCTTCATGTTTCTCTTGCTGCGCTTGGAGTGTTTTACGTAATCTCTCTTCTAATTCTTTATTAGAAATATCACCGTAATCGATCAATTCGGCTTTGTGATCTTCTGCGACGGTATATCCCCCCGTGTCATTGAGGTTACTCTCCAAAATTGATTTTGGCTTTATTGCCGGTTGATAATTTTTATCAAAATGGGGTTGTATTTTTTCCTGCATCATTCTTTTTTTAAATTCATCTAGAATAGAATCTAGATCGGATAAATGGGAATTAGGTATATTTGGTCTGGGGATTGATGATTTTAGGAGGGATGATTTTAGAGAAATTGGCTGATCACCAAAGAGAACCATAATAAAATATTTTACTTTAGGTTCATGTTCTGGTATTTCTGCTTGTTGAACCCATTGTTGAAATTGTGTTGATTGCTCAATGGACTGTTCTAGAGGAATACTTTTAGCAGTAGGGATATTGAGAAAATAGGAAAAGAAAGCGCGCTGGAAAGCTTTTTCTTGTCGATGTTTTTTAACATAAGTGGCTCTGGCAAGAAGAAAGAGATCGCCCAGAGTTGGTGCAAGTCCTTGCTCTATACCTTCCATTAAATCAAGAAGATGAGCAGGGGTTGCGGATATTTCTTCTTTTCTGAGGGCATAGGTGAATGAAGTGTACATTGTATCTCTTATCTGAAGTTATATTTCTAATTTTATATTTCTGAAGTTATATTTCTTATTCTATATTCTTTATTTTACACTCCTACCCTCTCATCACGATTCCGGCGGGTTTGGAAGTTTCCTTCTGTTACCCTCTCTAAATCCATCCCTCGTTTTAAGAGAAGGCCGATTAAGGGGATTTCTTCTTTATTGTGAATTGTTCTGGGAGGAATGATGTTTAAATCGTTGAGTGCACCAATCCAATCTAATATTTCAGAGGTTGCAGGTGATTTTTCCAAACCAATTGAACGGAATTCGTAGAGAATATTTATGGCATGTTGTTGAATGAGAGGATTGGTTTGGGGATAATGTATTTGCACAATTTTGTGTAGTTGTTCTTTTGCGGGAAAATCGATGTGATGGGCATAACATCTTCGCAGAAAAGCATCAGATAATTCTCTCTTACCGTTGCTGGTAATTACAATGATAGGTTTCTGATGAGCTTTGATTACGGTGTTGGCTTCACGAACCTCAAATTCATACGATTCTAATACTCGCAGTAAATCATCTTGAACCGTACTCTCTGTTTTATCTATTTCATCTATTAAAACTACACTGCGTTTCTCATCACAAAATGCTTTGCCCATAGCACCATATCTTACATAACATAAAGGATTAGAAATGACACGTCCATCGATACTGCTGCCATGGCTGACAAGTTGTGAATCAGTTAAACGCAGAACGGAATCAAATGTATAACATATTTCTTCTCCTTCCATGGTTGATGTCATTTGTGCTCTATATAGAGGTAATCCTAGAAATTCAGAAATGGCATAGGCGAGTTGAGTTTTACCCGTTCCTGCTTCACCGGTAATAAGAAGGGGACGCTCACGAGCGATGGCGATATTTACCATGGTTGTTAATCGGGCATCTGGTTGGTATTTTTTAGTTCCATTAAATGGTGTATAAGTCATTATATTTCCTCCGGGTTTTATCAGTTATAGTAATGGTGAATAATTTTCGAATTCGAGTCACTCCGTTCATGATAAAGTCACTAGCGTTCCTCAAGTCACTGACGTTTGTGACTTGCTTATCAGCAAGTAATGTTGCTGATGCAACACTTTGCTGAAGCAAAGCTTTGTTCACCATTACTAATACAAGAAAATGAGTAATGACTCATTTTCCACAAGACAAAACAGCGATTTTGTCTGTGCACAAATAGGATAGTTTTCCTATTTTGTGTGTACAGAAATGTGATAGCTTTCACATTTCTTGTAAGTAAATGTGTGGTTTAATATTCGATTATTTCACACATTTACTATATCATAATTAAATTTATCATAAATTTCATCTATCATTAATCAAGTTCATCATCTTCTTGCTCAATTAAGTGCTCTGGCCAATTTTGTAGTATGTCGGGTACGAGATATTTTGTAAGTTCATTTGTGAAATAAATTCCCACTATTTTTGCACCAGGAATTTCATGTGTGTTTTCCAGGAAGTTTTGCGTGTATTCTAAAGGATAGGCTAATCCTAGTCCGTATATTCTTGGGATGGGATTATTAGTTCCTGGATAACATAAATTTGGGGCGCAATCGAGAAAATGTTCGCCTTGAGTGATGTTTTCGAGTTGTCCTACTTTTCCATTGAGTGCATAAAAAGGCAAAGAGGGTTTTTTAAATCCCAGAGCTGGAACGATACACCATTCTTGATATTTTTCTTTTGTAGTTTGGATGTTAAATTGAGGATCAATTACTGATTTGCATTGGTATCTCCCTGAAAATTGGGCCATGGCTTTTTTTAATCTGCTCAAGGTTGGTTCGTTGATTCCACTAAATTGGTATTCTTTAATGTTATTACCGTTGATACGATGTTCACGAAATGCATTGTTTTGATACCATACTTCTATTTGTTTAGCTCCTTGATTGACTGCATTAATGAAGGCAATAGCGGCAGAATGGGATGCTCCAACAATGACTACTTTCTTTTCTTTAAAGAGAGAACCATGAGCATCAAGAGCGGTTTTAAGATCAATTTCAGATTCACATAGCCCATTATAGGGATTTTGAGAAAGTTCACCACCTATGGCGGATATAATAACGTCAACGGTGAGTGTGGATGTGTCCCAGATATTTTCTAAGAGTTCTACATGATATTGGCCGTTAGATAACTCGATGATTTTGGTAGCAGTAGTGCCATATTGAAAATCTAATCGTGAATTGTGTGCTTTACTTAAGAGGTCGTCCCAGAGGAGCTGAAATGCGGAGGCAACGTGAGCCAAGGAAGGATCTGTTTTGGCCTGTTGTAGAATTTTATCTGCGGTTTTATTACCTTGGTCAGAGAATATTTCTTCGGCGCGCAAATCCATTAGAAATGAGTATAAATCATGAAATGGACTATTAGGAGATACGGTAGAATATTGGGAAGGAATTCCCCCAATAGATTGTGATTTTTCGATTAAATGGATGTTGCTCTCAAAAGTGGCGGTTCCAAGGAGCTTATCAGCAGCTAGAAGTCCACTGGGACCTGCGCCAATTATGGCAACTTCGAGAGGAGGCATGTTTTTTATACTTTTGAGATGTTTCTTTATAAAGTTTTCTTTTTAATATCTACTTTATAGTGGTTCTTATTAATCGTATACCGCGTATAGGTTGAGGAGGGGGATGGAGATGATTTTGGAAGGGCTAATATGAAACCCTCCCCCTCACTTGCTCCAATCAATGTATAGTAATGGTGAATAATTTTCGAATGGGAGTTCACCATTACTAATACAAGAAAATGAGTAATGACTCATTTTCCACAAGACAAAACAGCGATTTTTTCTGTGCACAAATAGGATAGTTTTCCTATTTTGTGTGTACAGAAATGTGATAGCTTTCACATTTCTTGTAAGTAAATGTGTAAATTAATATTTGATTATTTCACACATTTACTATAAATTTGAATGGAGCACCGGGTGTTGTCTGACGAGACACCAGACTAGTTCGCTGGCCCTTTGGCGAGGGTTTCATATTAACATTTTGGAAGGAAATGTTTATAAATTGAGGCTTGTTTTTAAGGGGATATTAGACTATGATAAAGTAGTGAAATTACTATACTTGTCTATTTAATAGGTGAAATATTAAGGAGTGAAATAAATATGGCAAAAAAAAATAAAACGGCAATACCTGCAGAAAAAGCAGCAGTGCTTCCAGAAGTAGTAGTGCCTGCGATTCGAGAGGGATTAAGATATATTGTGGCAATGAAACCAGGAAGTGCGGCGGAAGGGGCATTACGATATGACGTGCCAGCAGAATTCTTACAAGGATCGTTAGATGAGATTATTCAATATGGTCTTGGTCCAGCGACAAAAGCGCGCAAAGCAGAACAAATTGCGGCAACAATTAAAGGAGAAATGAAGAGGGGATATGGACTTACGGTGAATGGTGAAGCACGTCTGGGTAAAGATAAATCTCTATTATATTTTACTGAGAAAACTATGAAAGGGAATACCTATATGGGTCTTGATCTGATTGTGGCATCCAAACAAACGGGTGGAGCAGAATACTACTTTAAGTAGATTTATTTTAATTTTTTTTTAATAATGCATTGAATAGAGGATTTGAGTGTGAATTTTGGTTGAAGAGAAAAAGAGAAGAGAGAGAAGTTAATATGAAAGAGTGAGAGAGAAAGTGACATGAGAGAGGCGGGGTAGAGGAATAAGCCCTATGAAAAATCATACGAATTTTTTTGAACGTTTAGCAAATTTATCTTCTTTTGTGATTGATTCAGGGGTTATTTATACCATTAGTGAACATGATTCTAGGAAGTCAAACAGAGTTGAAGTGGGAGAAAGAAGATATGATTTGAACCAGTTTATGTCGGTTGCGGCAATGGAGGATTTAGAAGAACGGTTGTATCAAGGGAAAATGTTTACGTTTACACAAAACTATGTGCAAGAAGCATTACAGGCGGAGATTCTATCAGAGAGGCAAAAAGATAGTAGAAAAGATATTTTACGATTGCAGGAATTTGTATTGTTAGAAGTGTTACCGTTGATGATTGATACAGCGTATGATTTAGGAGAATTACTTCATGTTGATTTAGAGGTAAAAAAATCAGGAAGAGAAGTGATTGAGGATGTTTTGCAGTTAAATTCCAAAGAGGGGGAAGATGTTGAGGAGATTAATGTATTTCAAGAAAAAGAGCGATTACGACAGAAAGTGTTAGAACGTATAACACAAGAGATACGAGAAGAGCCGTATATTAGAGCGGAGGGAATTATAAAAGAGCAGGGAGAGAAGACATTGTGGGATCGTTTGGTGCAAGGATCAATTTGTGTTATGGGAGGAGAGATATTTGGATTACGGGATATAGACGAGGAGGAGAAAGAAGGAGAAATACGCATATCAATTGAAAATATAATGTATGGATTAGAATATAATTGTTCTGCGAGTGATTTAGGAGAGAAGTATGATCAGTTACTTCTGAATACGTTAAAACAGAGCGCATTAGCACAGTGGAATGTAGAGACAGATGAGCGAGTGATGATTCCGGCGAATGAGAAGAAACGAAGAGGAGCGTTGGAAAGATTGGCAGATACAAAGAATTTTGAGTATGGAAATTTAGGATATATTCGAGAGGGTGAATTGTTCTATGTTTATTGGGAAATGCCCAAATTTGCAATGCAAAATCCACTAGAACCACAACGATATCATCCTTTTCCTGCGACAAGAGTGAGTGTACGGGTAAATGCCAGTGATGGACGTGTTTACCATGAAGGAGCATATGTTGTTGATGAAATGGCGCATCCTTTTCTGCGTGATTGGAAGAATAGGTATGAACATATTTGTATTTTAAGTGGGGGAAATTTCGAGAATACAGCGCAGGGAATTGTACGCCATATATCTAGCGCGATTAATGCGTTTACCAACGGGTTGACTTTAAAGAGTTTAGATGAACATGGTTCACGAGATGAGAATGCAATGTATTTTGGACGATCGCTCAAAGAAACGTATACCACAGTGGGAACATTGACACGTGAACAGGCAGTTGAGGCAGGGTATAGAATTACGAATGAGTGGATTTTAGATGGTAAGGAGAGGGGAGAAGAGATACAGGGGGAAAAGCAATGACGAACGAAGATGATGAGGAATTATTAGCATTATTACAAGGGGATATGAAACGGGAAGAGAAATTAATACAAGAAAGAGTATTTATTCCTTCAACATTGCCAATTACCAGAAATACGTTAGAGAAAGCGTATGAGATATGTAGAGCGGTGCATACAATTGATGGCAAAGCAAATGAGTGGTTTTCGTTTCTGTTGGCGCAAAAAAATGATCCATGCTATGTGGTACGAGATTTACTGCTGGTAAAAGGTACACACGCAGGTCATGCCTATGTGGCAGTGTCAGGTGAGAATCATGCAAGAGCAAATTTGGAAGTTGTAAAATTAAATGAGGAGTTAGACAGAGATTATTATATTATTGGCTGGCTGCATAGTCATGCGGACTTTCAACCAAATCATTCTCAAACAGATAATGAGAATTTTGAGCAGTTATTGAATACCCTCTATCTTAATACACAACAACGAGAGAGAATACCTCTTAATATTGTGGAGAGTGCACCTAGCTGGGAGCTGAAAGAGGGAAAGATTAGGATTACAGGTCAAGATACGGTGGATGGGTATTTAGAATATACCATTCCTAATCCAGAAAGATTAGAACAATTATTAGAACAATATGGCTTTGGGAAAAAAAATGGGTTTAGTTTTGGTAAGAAGAGAGCAAGCGAAGAGGAGGTGCAGAGATTGTGGCGAGAAGTTGTGGAGTTGTGCGATCTTAAAACGTATGAGCCACTGATCAGAGGGTTTGGCTATAGTATTGTGGTAAATGAAAAAAAAGATACGCCTTATGCAGAGATAGGGATTGTAGAGGAGAAAGGCATTACGGGGATTGGCAAGAAAACGATTATACGACAGACTATATCACTGGAAGTTGTTGATGTAGAAGATGATGTTGAGTTTACAACACAGGCAATGCAAGAATTAGTGCGAGAGAGGATTGTTTTTCCACCCAAATATGTGGCGAAATTTCCAAGTGGGAATGGCAAGAGAAATAAGAGATGGTTTCAAAGGGATTTAGATGAGGATGTGGGCATATCAAATGGGTTAGGATTTCAAGCAGGAAGGGAAATGGCTAGTTCACAATCGTTGTTAGATGGATATGAAAAATATCAAAAATCGAATAGTTCCTATTTCATGTCACATACAAATAAATTTGTGAAAAAAGAACAACCGAGTCTACGACCAGAAGAATTAGTAAATCTTTTTGTGTATGCGGCGGCAGGGTATGTGAGCAGATATCGTTCACAAGAGGTATTTTACTCAGGATATATGAATGATTTACTGGGAGTATTAGGGAGATCGCAGCAGGGAATTAGTTTACGACAAGCAATATACCAAATAGGTCCTCTGGAATCGGATGGAGAAGAGGTGGAAGTGCCAACGTTAGTTGATAGAAATGAAGATTATATATTGGGAAAAGCGAGAGAGAATATTAGAAAGACACTGGAGGGAAATAAAGAGGATATACAAGTATCTTTTCTGTGGAATTTTTTAGCACATGATCAGAATGAGGCTATGGAAAAATTTATTCCAGAGTTATATGATGAGGTTCACAGAGATAGAACGAAATTCTGAGGAAATAGGATTAGGAGTAAATATGAATACGAAAAAATAAAATCAGGAGGGATTAAGATTGTGAAGAAACAAGTGAGAGTAGAGAAATTATAATAAAGAGAAGAGAATTGGAACTCAGAGAATTGAAAAATGGGAGATATAGAAATCGGAGAATTGGAAAATGCAGGTTTGAAAATAGGTTTACCTATGCCTCCTCCCAGAAAAGAAAAAATAGGGGAATTAGTAGAAGAACAAGAGACAGCAACGGTGCTAGATGAGGTAGAGCATGCAGGGATAGATCTTGTAGAGATGGAGCATGTAGATGGAGAGAGGGGGCATGCAGAAGTAGAACATACTGAGCTTGAGGGAATGAATGAGTTGGTACGCTATGACCGCCAAAAGAAAATTTGGGGTGAAGAAGGACAAATAAAATTAGAGAACGCCGTTGTTACAATTATTGGGGCAGATTATGGCGCATATTATGCGGCGCTGCCCTTGGTGGCATTAGGGGTTGGAGAAGTGCGCATTATTGGAACGGGTAAGATGAAAACAGAAGATCGAGTATTGGATATGCGCTTTACAGGGAAAGAGAGAGTTCTGGCGTATGAAAGAGGCTTTAAAATGCTTAACCCAAATACAAGAGTGATTGGTATTCCGGTAGATTTAGAAACAAGATTAGCGCAAGATTTTCTGCAGAAGAGTTCGGTGATAATTGATACGACAAATAATCCTAAATCAAAGATGCTGGCGTTAGAATTTGCCAAGAATAGATATGGATCTGAAAGAATTCCTTTTATTACAACAGGAATTTCCAATAATTATGCAAAGATGATGATATGGCAAGGAGAGAAAATGGAGGTAGATCATTTGATGACCCATTTTTCTGGTTTTGAACAACATCCGCTCTTAGCTTTGCTGTGGGGGGGAGTTATTTCGGAAGAAGTCAAAAAGATTATTTTAACTGATGCAACAAGAATGGAATTTCCTCGCGCGTTATATTACAAGCGAGGCGTAGAGGGAGAGAGATTTTCTTTTCGACGTCTGGGGGAGATGATAGTACCACAAAATATACCGAGTGAGAAAAAAGAGGAGAGAGAATTATATGCTGATAAGAGAGTGCTGGTAATTGGTGCGGGAGCGTTAGGGAATATTATGACACTAGCGTTGAGCACAATGGGGATCGGTGAGGTTGATTATTTGGATTATGATACGATTGAGAGTCATAATTTGAACCGCCAAGTGTTATTTTATGATGCGGTGGGAAAAGAGAAAGCAGGAGTGCTTGCACAAAAACATCACAGAATGGATCCTAGTGCTAAGACGAGAGCATTGGTTGAGAGATTTGAACGAAAAGAGGGAACATATTCAATTGATACTTACGGAAGAGGAAAGTATGATGCGATTTTTGATTTAGTGGATAATTTATATGCGCGGGCATTGATTAGTGCGTATGCAACAGAGAGGGATATTGCGTTGATTAGTGCGGCGTCTTCACCAGATGCGGCGCAAGTGGCAGTGTATGTGCCAGGAAAGAGTTCGTGTATGAATCATGTATTTAGTGATTATTATGAGAGAGGCAGGCAAGAGGAGATTATTCGAAGACAGAGTTGTATTGCACAGCCAGATCCTTCGGTTATTATGACCAATCAAGTTGGAGCGGCGCTTGCGGCATTGGAACTAGGAACACTTTTTGATGGGCAGCGATACGGCCTCCCATTGAATGGCTCGATTAAATATGCGACTGATTTGGATTCGCGATTAGGGTTTACAGCACTGCGATCGGTGTGTGATTGTTATGTACATAAGGAGAGAATACCGAATTTAGAGATATAGGATGACTTTGAATATAGATAACGGTGTAGAATATATAATATTTGACACAGTTATCTAATACAAGAAAATAAACGATTTATTTTCTGTACAGAAATACGATAGTTTTCGTATTTCTTGTAAATAAACTGCGGTCTATTATATTGATGAATAGAGGGTTTATTCAAATTCCTCTATAATATATTGAATATGGCACATGATGAAAAAGATAAATTGGACTTAGAATCAGAAATAGATTTATTAGCATTATTAGATACAGCGGAAGAAGAAGAACGAAAGACAGAAGAGATAGAGATTGTCAAACCACCCTATGATGCGATAAAACATATTGCGTCAATTATCCATACAGGAGTAAATATTGATTGGAGTGATTTTCCTGGGGAAGATCTTATGAAATTATTGTGGAGTTATTCTCTGGTAACAGAGAGAGAGAAAATTGATGCACAAGAATTTCTAGAAGATTCATTTACTATTAAATATTTTATCTTGAAAAATGTGTTTAAGAGATTGCAGTATCCCTATGCTTTTGACTCTGAAGAGGGATTAGAAGAAATGGTTGAGAAAGCAAGAACATTTTTTAGGCAAGAGGTGAGATTCTTGAACGATGTCTTACCACAATCCAAAAAAAAATTTGATATGACCAAAGAGAAGCAAGAAGTAGGAGGGTTATTGTATCAAGAATCGTTCTTGCATTTTTTGACTTTTGAACCTGAGGAGTTGATGGTGGCGGGATTAATTGCAGATGAGTTGAAGATTGCAAGTAGATATATCCCAACTCTGCAAACTAAAGAAGAGATACAAGAATTACTCGCTCTTACAACAGTTATAGAGACAAATAAGGATAGAGAGACGCAACAGAGAGTGTTTGATTATAAAAAGAGGAAAGATAGAGGAGCAGACGAAGTGATGCTTTATAGTTTACTAGTTGAGAAAGATACGCCAGAGGATAGAGTGACATTAGAAGTGTTGCACTATATGACTGCCAGAGAGTTACGTGCAGAGCAACGGCAGAATTTTAAAAAAGTATTAGAAGAATTGGGAACGAATACAGATGTTTATATGAAGCAGGTGAGAGAAATTGGCAAGAAATTGAGAGAAAAGAGAGGGATTATTATAGATCTTCCTACAAGAATGGATTCGCAAAAAGAGTATGACACATTTACAAGTAGTTTATTAGAACGAGTGTTGAATGGCTGGGAGGCCGTGAATATACTTAGAGAGTTTAAGTTAGGTGATGAGGTTATCACGATTCAGGCGTTGGGGAAAGAAGGACGAGAGTATAAATGCGGGGTTACACTAGAGAGATTGCCTCTGGGAAGTAGAGGTAGATTAGAAGGAAAAAAATTAAATTTTATGGAGAAAGGAAAAATGTATTCTATTCTGGAACGCTTGGATGATTTAGAGATGAAATTGATACGACCGACACTTATTCCAGGGATAAATAAGAGTAGAGAGATCAAAGTGGGTGATAAAGTAGAGATTATCGATGGGTCTCATTATAATTACAGTACAGAGGGTAGTTGGGGATATGTGCGAAATGATATTGGAACATATTGGCATATTGAATTTCATTATTTATCTGGGAATTATGATAAACAATTACCTGTAACATGGGAAATTGAAAAACAGTATGTAGAGGGAGTATTTCAGATGAGCAAGGAAGAAAAAGTGTTTGATCCATTAGCAGAGGCAATGGAGAGAGGTGAATTGGTATATGATGTGGGAAGTAAAGTGAGATTGAAGAAGGGGAGTAGGTTTTCAAAGTTAGTGAGAGGAGGAGAAGGAGTGGTGATTGAACATATTAAATCAGATGAACGACCTTATCTGGTGCGTTTTTCTAAGACTATGGTGAAAGAGTATGGGCCTGATGAATTAGAGTTTGTGAAAAGACCTGATACATTTAGAGTGATGAGAGGAAAAGCATTAGAACAAGAGAGACGGAGAAGAATACACCAATTAACGCTAGGTATTGAGGAAGTTGTACGAGAAGCGGAGATGATTGGCAGAGTAAGAGAGGAACAAGAACGAGCAGTGGTGCAAACGTTTGTTACGCAATTACGAAATGCGGGAGTGATGGAGGAAGTTATTTCGTATGTGGTGAGAGAGCATCATGAAGATGTTCTGAGAGATGTAACGTATTTGGGTGAAGATATTGTTGAGAAGTTAACGATTTGTAGGATTAGAAAAGATTATCAGAGCAGAGTAAATATCATTGCAAAGCGAGTGAAAGAGAGAGAAGGAATTGTGTTGGATGCTTTGGGTGTTAATTCTAAGAAGAAATATGAGGAGTGGATAAGAGATATTGAAAATAGTATCAGAAAAGCGTATAAGGTTGTAGATAGGAAAATTGAGGGGGGAATCGTGGCGATGCTTACGCAAGAGGTAGAAAGATATACCCCCGGAACTATTGTGAAGGTAGATGAATTGTGTAACAGGGGTAGTTATCATGTCTCTCTTTTGAGAAATAAACCGATTGGAACTATTCATGCGAATGCGGCAGATATGGTTGCGGTGGAACGATTATTTGCTGAGCCTCAACTGGTGAAAGGGATGAAGTTGAGAGTGCGGGAAAATATTAAAAGTGATTATTCAACAGATTATTTCAATGACCGCATACGAAATATTCCTCTGGGGTCAGAGGTGACATTGGTTGAGATAATAGATAAGAATTCGTATGTGGTACGATATCAAGACAAAAAAGATATTTCTTGGAGTGTAGATTGGAGTATTAAAAGAGAATATTATGTCCGGGGAGGGTATGCGCATTTTCATGAAGATGAGCTGGTGGGAATTGATGTTCCACAAAAAGAAATGACGAGTGAAATGGCGCGGTATCAAGAGATGGTTAGGCGAGTTATTGAAGAAGTGGATGCTGAGGCGAGAACTGGCGAGTCAATTATTGCAGTAGCTCAACGAGCGATGTTTGATTTACTTACGTTGGGATATGATAAAGAAAATATTCAACATATTTTTAAACGAGCGGGGACTCTAGAGGAGTTGCGAGAGAAGGGATTAGATGTTTAAATGAGTGATGATTTCTTTGGCGTATGTCGGATCAACTTGTTCTAGAGTGGCATAATATTTCTGTGCGAGAAGAATACTCTGCTCACAATCAGATGAACAAGGAAAGTGGGAGAGCAGGCAGATGTCTTTTTCGCGCAAGGTGAGATTGGTCCAGGGATTGGCGGGGGGGTGTTCGAGATTTGTGTGTTGTTCATTAAAATGATTACTAAAAAAATCAATACAACAAGGAGGATACCCTAAGAGTAATCCTAGGTCATGATGGTTATTTGTGAGTTCGTGATAGGAGGCGAGATAGGCGGTTTTTTCGTCTTTGGCGATGTAGATGAAATACATGCCAGAACGAGGGTCAGTGGATGGGATTCTGATGCCTTTGTTGGTGAAGTGATTTGGGTCGTCTAAGAGGACTTTGAATGTTGATTTGACGAGATGGAGAGAGTGCTGAGAGCAGAATGCTTGAATGGGTGGTAGTTCCGATTCGTAATAGCCTTGACGGAGGAGTGGTTTTTGGTTGTGGAGAATGAGTAAGATTTCTTGGGCTTTTTGTTGTGAGCCAACTGTTTGAAGAAGAGAGGAGAGGAGCATTATGCTTGATAATTGAGGTTGTTTTAATAGGTTTATGGCAAGAAAATGGTGGATTAGAAGAAAATGAGGTAAGGTGTCTATTCTTGTTTTACAGAAAAGTTATCAAATGTTACTTGAAAGCTGCCAAGGCCGGCGCTCTCGAGTCCGCCACTGGAGAGATAATTGATGCCGCCGCGAATAGAGGCGTAATATTCTCCATTAAGGGGGATTTGGTATTGAGTGATGGTAAGATCATTAAATGTGCAGGTGAGTTTGCCTAATTTTTTATTCCAATAGATGTTGAGAATACCACTGGGGGAGGCGTCTTGAATGAGATGACCAACGGAGCGCGACATGCGTAGGGTTTTGTCATATTGACCAATACTAAGCTCGCAGTAGCCTTGTTCGGAATTTTTTCCTGAGATTAAAGTGGGAAGTGTTTCTAAACCGACAACGGCGTTGGCGGTGCCAATCGTGGTAGGGCCGGTTAGGTTGACGTAAACCGAGAGATTGTAATCGGTGTTTTGGTTATATTTTTGGAGAGTATAAAGTGAAGCCCAGGCGATGCCGTTTGTGCTATTGCCAGACATACTTATTTTATTGTCTTGATTGAGGAAGGCTGAACCGGTGAGTTGGGTTTTATATTTTGAATTGTCTATGACTGTGCCGTCAAATGTTTCTTGAGATGAAATGATTGGGGTCGGAAGAGTTATAGGAGGAGTGGTTCTTTTTTCTGGTGCGAGAACGGGAGGGAGGATGGCAGGTTTAGTGATAGGCTGAGAAGTTGGTTTAGATGTGGCGGGAGGAGGTGTTGGTTGAGCTGATGGCACAGGGGATTCAGTTACTTTTATTTCCGCGGGAGGGAGGGGAGAGGGTGTTTGTGAAGGGGATGGGGAAACCGGTTCTGATACGGGAGGGGAGGTAATTTTGGGGGTGTTACAGCTGAGAATGAATAGTACACTGAGCATGAGCAACACTATCACAATACTTTTTTTCATGTGAGGAGGGAGTGTTTTAGTACTTAAAAAGCTTTCTTTTTTGGTACGTATTAAGTTAAGTCTCTTTTTTGAAAATGAGGCGAGGTGAAAGAAAAAGAATGCACAGATTTAAGTTGAGACAGAATTTATAGAGAGAATATTAGTAATTAAATCTTGATATATCTGCCAGGATTGTTGGCCTTGTTTGAGGAGTTTTGAGCCGAAGTTAAATGCGACATTGTGCAAGCC
>JAHFQW010000011.1 GCA_023259115.1 archaeon | reverse complement strand
ATGATAAGCGTTTTGAAAAACTCAGGAGAGGAGAGGAATACTTCTTTTTTGGCTTGCCGGCAACGCAACCGGAGTATTATCATGCGTATTGGCGTAGAGACCATCAAAAAAGGGAAAAATTAGGGATAAAATGCCGAATGCTTTATAATTCTAAAGTTGATACCGCGGTTCTACAAAATCGAAATAGTTTCAAACTCTGTGATGCCAGACGTATGCCTATTGATATTGATACGCCGGCGTGGATTTTAGGATATAAAGATGTGACGGTAATAGGTCTGCCGGTGACTGAGAAGTCTTTGGCGTTTGAAATTGTAAATCAAGAGGTGGCGGATTCATTTAAGAATTATTTTGAATGGTTTTGGAATAAGACGAAAAGAAATAAGATGAAAGAAAATAAGACGAAAGAAGTGAAGTGAATGTTTTAGAAAGTGGTACAGAGAAGAAATCTTTTTAAAGCAAGTCGTCTTTTAGTGTAGAATGGCTAAGAAATGTATTATTTGTAATGAGCAGGAAGCGGTGTATAAGATTAAAGATACGTTTGATTATTATTGTGTGGAGTGTGCGGAGGAGAATTTTGCGGATTTAACAATTCTTGTGAAAGTGGAAGAGGAAGCGCAACGACTCAAGGAGTATTTAGAGAAGAAGAAAATGAATGGTGAAGTGGATGAGAATGATGATATACAAGGAGATTAAGTTAGGAAAGCTGCGCACTTCTACCATTGAGTTGAAAGAGATTACCAAGTCGTGGCTGGCGATTGCGCTGATTTTTACGTTTTTACATTTAGGGGTGAGTGCGTTTTATAGTTCGTCGTTGACAAAAGTTATTACACCGCAGTTTTGGCTCTATTTTGTGGTAGCGTTGTGTACAGTAGGAATTGGCTTTTTATTACATGAGATGGCGCATAAAGTGGTGGCGCAGCATTATGGCTGTGAGGCGGAGTTTCGGGCGGATAATCAGATGTTGGGGTTGGCGTTGGTATTAGCAATTTTGCTCGGGTTTACATTTATTGCACCAGGAGCGGTGATGATTTCAGGAATGGTGACACGACGTGAGAATGGGATTATTAGTGTTGCGGGTCCATTGACAAATTATGTGTTGGCGTTGTTGTTTTTAGGTGCGGGATATCTTTTTCCAGTGATTAGTTGGATGTGTATGATAGGTTTTTCGATTAATGCGTGGCTGGGTTTATTTAATCTGATTCCTTTTTTTGTGTTTGATGGTAAGAAGATTTTTGATTGGAGTGTGCCAATATGGCTTGCGATGGTGGCAGTGGGGGTGTTCTTTTTATTGGGGATTGGCACGTTACTTTAAAGTAGTCATTTTAGGGGAACGTTTATAACTAGGCTGCCTTTTTGAGGGGATATGAATCATAGGAGTCAGACATTACTACAACAGCGCGGGGGTATTCAAACGTATCTTGTAGATGATGAAGGTACGAGATATATTAAAAAAGTGCTGGTACCGCCTTTTACATCTGAGGATATGGAAGCACTTGAAACAGAAGCAAGAGCATTACAAAATCTAGATCATCCAGCTATTCCTAGAGTGGATGTGACGATAGAGGGTAATTTTTCGTTACGAAGGGAATATCGAGAGGGGAAGTCGTTGAGCGATTATGTGAAAGAGGGACGTTTATTTTCTCAGGAGGAGGCAAAAGATATTGCCATTCAAGTTCTGGATGCGTTAGCGTATGTGCATGGCAGAGGTATTATTCATAGGGATATGAAACCAAGTAATCTTATTTATGAATCGGAGAAGAGAGCTGTTTGTGTGGTTGATTTTGGATTGGCAAAATTATATGCGTTTGCGGGTTCAACTTCTTCGAATAGCGGAGGGACATTTTCTCATACGGTGCCAGAACAATATTATGGCAAAGCGTATTTTTCGAGTGATATTTTTGGATTGGGATCTACTTTAGTGGAGATTCTGACAGGGAAAACGTTGGAGCATTATTTGATTAATGATAATATTGCCGAGGGGTTTGATCTTTCGTCATTATTAATTGCGCCACGGTTGAAAGAGATTCTCCAGCGGATGGTGGATGTGAACCCAAGAAAACGTTATCAATCTGCGGCGGAGTTGAAGGAGATATTAGAGGGGGATTTGGTGAGTACGACTCCTGTCTCTCTGGAGAGTTCAACTGTGCTTCCAATCTTTGGTTCGTTGGATGAATTGTTTGCCACAACGTTACGTCAGTGGGAAGAAGCAGAAAGTGGGTTTTATGATGCGCAAGGATTAGAAGCAAATTTAAATGAACTATTGAGCAAAAGAGGATATGAATTTATTCGAGAAAAAGATAATAAATCATTCTATGTACGAGGAAAAGATAAAGGGGAGAATGCAGCGATAGATGTGGTCATTCGAAATAAAAAAGAAAATAAATTATGGGCATTGAAATTAAAACGGAAAGATTTATTTGAGAAGTTATGTGAACATAGTGAAATGTATTTAGGCCATGTGGGTACCAGTCGAATTGAACATAGTAGTCAACCTCAAGAGTTAGGGAATGTGTGGAAAAATGCGGTTGATAAAACTCCAGAACATCACGCATTGCTTACAAAATATGCCTCTGCGAATTATGAAAATAATGACGCTCGATTTATAAAGTCTATGTTATCAGGAGCGATAAGTTTTTTAACGGGGGGGTATATTATATTAGATTCAATTCTATCAATTCTATCTCCAAAAATGAATGACCTCTCTCTTCTGGAACGTATGATGAAATATCCTGTGACAGGAACGATTTGCGGATTAGCATTACTCTCGTTTATACCGATTGTGCGAAGTTATAACAAAAATAAAGTGTCGGATGAAAAAATCAAATTAGAATACGACCAACTTCTTAGTTCAGGACAAATTGAACAATGGACGCCGTATGAGGGTAAGATTCTGAGTGGTACTGAGGCGATTACGTATATAGGATGTGTACGTTAAATTGAGATTTAATTCTTAATTCTATCAAACCATTTCTGGAGAAGTTTTTTTTCTTTATAGCTGTTAAGATATAGATAACTGCGCAAGTTATATCACTATTTGGCGCAGTAATCTAATAAGTAAACTGCGTTTATAAAGGAATATTTTCTGTAAATATTAATGTACTATAAGTAACGCAGTTTACTATAATTGCTAGAATGTTGATTTAACGTGAGATCATATGCTCAAAATTAGTAAATGGGTGGCGTGTAAATGGTCATATAAAATAGATCAGATGTGCCGCTGTTGATGATTCGGGGACGAGAGCGTTCGGAGATGAAGAGAATCATACCAGCACTGAGGAGTGATTGTTCCATACCAATTTCAACACGGGCTTTGCCTTCGATGACGTAGAGAATTAAGTCGCCACGAGGGGCTTCGTCTAGTGAGGTTTCGGCACCGGATTTTAGGGTCATGACACTGACATCAGAGAATTGGGTTTTACGAATACTTTTAGGAACGCCGCGATATTGAACAAGATTGATTGGTTTCATGAGGTGTTGGAAATAAGCAGGGGTTTTTAAGTTTTTGGATACTTGAGGTTATAGAATGAGAAAGACTAAAAGAGAAAGAATTAATTTATTTCTTTTTCTCAATTTTTTGAATGTCTACTAAATCTTTCACAATGTCAGAGGCAATAAAGCAGTAGCTCTTCTTTTGCCGCAATAAATTATCTCCTATGAAACCGTTAATATAGGCAGCGGCGACAGCGCTTTTAAAGAGATCGCCGGATTTGGCTAAGAAGCCAGTACACAGACCTGCTAGAACGTCACCGGTGCCGGCTTTGGTCATGCCTTGGTTGCCTGTGCGGTTATAAGCAATTTTGTTTTTGGAGATGATGATGTCGGTGGCACCTTTGACGAGAAGCACGTTATCGTTTTGCAGGAAGTAGCGTAAGTTCCCTTGGAGGATTTCAGCTTTCTCTTTGATATTGCTTTCGCGAAGCTTGGGAAGCAGGAATTCTTTGTTGCTGTTGATTAGCATAATCTCTAACTCTTTTTCATGAGGGGTGAGAATGGAGTTACTAAAGTCTTTGAATGAGAGGGTTTTGAGGGCATCGGCGTCAATGACTTTGGGTTTTTGATATTTGCGCAGAAAGTAGTGGACGAATTTATCTACGCGTTTGCCCATGCCGTTGCCAATGAGAACGGCGTCAAAGCGTTCGGCGTATTTGACCATCTCTTTGGCGTTTTTTACGCTGAATGTTTCACCGCGCAATTTGTAGGTCATCAAATCGGGAGAATAGCGATTAACGGCCCACGCAACTTTTTCAGAAGAGGCAATGGTTACGGCGTCGCAACCAGCACGCAGAGCAGAGAGACCAGCAAGGGTTAGTGCACCAACGTATTCTTCAGAGCCACCAATGACGAGTGCGTAGCCGTTTTCACCTTTGTGAGAAGTTTTCTTACGATCCATTAACTTTTTGACGTAGTTTAGATTCATGCTGCCTCTTTTTTACTTTGACCTAGGGGAGAGGGTCTTTTTTTGGTTTTATATATCTTTGTAGTAATTTTTGAGTGGGAAATTGATATTTTAGGGTTTTATTTATAAATCTAATGAAAAAAGGTGAGGGGATTTATAAAGACAAAAAGTACAAAAAGGATAAACAGAAAATGAGAGGGAGGGGTTTTAGGTTGGGAAAGCGGAAATATTTTAAAGTGGGCATATTCTGTGGTATTGTGGCCCTGTAGCTTAGTCTGGTAGAGCGCTGCTCTTATAGGGGTGTGTTTTACACAATGCATCAGAAGTTAAGCAGAGGTTCCCGGGTTCAAATGGGAAGTAGGGGGTGGATTAGACCCTACTATTTTCAGGAGAGTCCCGGCAGGGCCATTTATTTTATTTTTTATTTTTGTTGAGAAATACTTTTTTTTGGTTTGCGTTAGCTGCAACAGATTTAATTATAAAAATGCAGAGTAAGACAAATACTATTAGAATAACTACTGAAGAAAATGTGTGGGAATATATTTCAACTTCATTGGTGGCGGGGTCAATGATGTTGCTACGTATAAACCAAAGATCGTCAATGATGAGGCCAAATGAAAGAGAGGACAATATTAATGAATACGTAGTTTTTAATTTGCCAAATAACATCGATAAAATGGTAATCATCAATAAGAGTAAACCGTAATCAAAATGATGAAGCTCGAAATGGGCAATGGTGGGATTGGGGTTATAAAAGAAGACAAAGATTCTTGTAAAAAAGATAGTTAATACCATGAGAGATATAAAGAATATAACTTGGTGATGAAGTTCAAATTTTGTAAATGTTTTCCAATTTTTTGGTGAATTCATGGTTTGAGTTGTTTTTGATATTTTAGTAAGTGAATAGTATTTTCATGTCTTGATAAGTGCTTTGGTTGTGGTTCTTGATGATGACTATGAAAATGGGAGAAGAAATGTTTGCCTAGCATTTTTTGTTTGAGGTAATTCCATTCAAGTAAACCGCGATCTTTCCACATGTGTTCGAGCTGCGAGGAGGGGGCTTTTTTTTCTTCGCGCATGAATTTTTCTATGGCGTTGACGCCGTCTTCGAGCAGTCTTTCTTCTTTTCCTATGACGAGTGATTGACGTTTGCGCATTTGTTCAATGAATTGTTCTCGTGTTTGGGCTTGACAAATGGTTAATGCGGTGCCGTGTTCTTTGAGACAATGGCCATCGGAGCCGCCGGTAAAGCTTTTGTTGAGCGATTTGGCCCAGGCAATAGCGAGAGGGTTCATTTGACCTTGGCCACAGCCGTTGAGGACTTCGATGGCGTGGACTTTTTTTAATGTGTTGTTTGAGACGGAGAATTTTTTAATGCCGCAAAAACCAGGACCGTAGGGATGGGGAGTTGTAATAAGACAGTTCCAGTTGCTGGCAAGGTCTATGGCTTCTTCGTGATTGATGTCAAGAAACCAGGGATTTTGTTTGAGACGAGGTTGGATGGCTTTTTGAAAGAATTCTTTGTACTCGGGGATATTGGCAAAGTGAAGTAGTACATGAACGCCGTTGTGGCAGGTGAGTTCGATACCAGGGAGAATAAATACATCTTTTTTGGCGAGCGTGAGGGCTTGCAGAGTGCCGCCAATATGGTTGTGGTCGGTAAAAGAAGTACCAATACTGTCTTGTTTACATTTTTTTATAATGGGTAAAATGGGAGAGAGGCCATCTACGCTAAAGCGGGAGTGATAATGCATGTCTACTGCTTGGTAGCCTTCTTTTTTTAGCAGAGAGAGAATGGGGCCTTTTATTTGATTGACATCTTTGAAATAGACTTGGGACATGAGACACCTCTTTTGATAGGATTGATAGAAGGTTATTTTTCGAGTATAAAAAGATTGCTTTTTGATAACATTTAAATAGAGTATTTCTCTTTTAGAAAAGATGATACTCGTAGGAACAAACTCAGAAGAAGTTGTTGTTAGATTAGAAAATCTTGTGATGGAATTACCAAAGACGTTGCCTTTACGTTTAGACCTGTTTGAGCAATATTATTCGATCTCTTTAGGAATACATCCTATATATACTTCAGCAATAGAACGAGACGCAAGAGATTATTATACTCACGCGAAAGCGGCAATAGAACAAGGACAAGCTCGGTTGAAGATGAATGAGTATGGGCATCTCAAACTCTTATTTTCTGACGAAAAAGAATAATTTTGAAATTATTTTAAAATCCCGTACCCAATCAATCGAAATCGATCGCCGACTCTGCGAGAAATGGTAATGCGCTCACCAGGATAGGCGCAAATGGGTTTTTTGAGGATGCAGGTGGTGTTCTTTTTAGAAGGATCGATGACGACGCCAACGGTTGCGGCGGAGTTGACGTTTAACATTAATACTTCGCTTTTGGCGAGAGGTTTTACTTCGGTTTCTTCTTTGGTTCCAACTACGCGTTCGAGCAAGAAGGTGTCAATGGTTATTTGGTTATGTACGGGAGGCAATTTGCCAGCGATGCCTACTAATGAGCCGGTTAAAGAATCGGATTTAACAATGGTTGGATCTAATGATGTTCCGAGTGCCATGCTGCCACCTGGAGTGATTTGAGGAACGGCAACACCGCCTGAGAAAATTTGAGTGATTTTTGTTTTGAGAGATCTCCAAATTTTTTTGTTTTTTTCTTCGACCATGTAGCCGGGAAGGATTTCAATGTCATCGCCGATTTTGAATTTGCCTTGTTTGACTGTGCCACCCAGAACGCCACCAAGTAATTGCTGTGGTTTTGTGCCGGGTTTATTTATATCAAATGAGCGTGCGACGAGCATGATTGGGTCTTTATTGATGTCACGAGTGGGAGTGGGAATATGTTCATTGATGGTTTTAAGTAAAATGTCGATATTGGCGTTTGCTCTTGCGGAAATAGGTAAAATGGGTGCGTTTTTGAATTCGGTGTCAGCGAGAAATGCTTTGATTTGGTTGTAATTTTCAAGTGCTTCTTCATGTGAGACGAGATCGATTTTATTTTGAAGAATAATGACGTTTTTAATGCCGGTGATCTGCAGCGCCATGAGATGTTCTTTGGTTTGAGGCTGGGGACAGGGTTCATTGGCGGCAACTAAGAGAAGAGCGCCATCAACTATGGCGGCGCCAGATAACATGGTGGCCATTAATGATTCGTGACCGGGCGCATCAACAAGAGAGATTTTACGTAGCGCAGTTGTGGGAGAATTACATTTGAGACATTTGTCTTTACTGGTGTAGAAGTTGCAGTTGGTACATTTGGAGATGGTGAAGTCGGCGTAGCCCAAGCGGATGGTGATACCTTTTTTCATCTCTTCGGAATGGGTGTCTGTCCATTTGCCAGAGAGGCGTTCGGTTAATGTGGTTTTGCCGTGATCGACGTGGCCAACTAGGGCAAGATTGATTTCGGGCTGGGTGGCAATTTTTTCGGATTTTGAGGGATGAGATTCGGGAGAATGGGACTGAGGAGGAGAATTTTTTGGGTGGGATTGTTTGTGGTCTGATTCTACATGATTTGGTTCGGAGGAGTGTTTAGATTCGTGGGATTTTGGTTCGGATTTCTTTTTTTCGGTCATTGAGAGGGTCATAGAATGGTTTATTTATAAAGGTTTAGGAGATTAAAATGAGAGGAATAGGGGGAGAAATATTTGTGTTGTATTTGTTTTCATAAAAGAAGCTTTTAGGGGATATTAGATAGAGGAGAATACTTTATGCAGTAGAGTGGTATGCCAACGCTGGTCATAGCCTACTAATTCAACATAAGATTTGCCATGAAGGGGTTTATGAGATTTTGTGCCTTTAACGATACAGGCACCTTCCCAATAGGTGAGAGGGTTGAATTTTTTGTTATAGAGTTCTTGATTCAAAATAAGAGGAGTTATGGTGAAGGTGAGGGAGAGGGAGGGAATGGTGCAGTGCCAGGTTGAGGGATAGGTGATGTTGGTTTTAGGACTCTGCCAATATGTTAGTGGTTTTATTTGGATGTCTTTTGGTTTTAATGAGATGGTGCGACCACTTTTGGTGATGTATGTTCCACCCATGTGTTGATGTAATACGCCACGTTTTGATTTGAGGACAAAGAGCATAAGTTCTGTGAAGTCATCAAACATAATACTGAACCAATCCCAGCCATGCAGAGGGGAATTTTTTGGCAGATTCATTTTTTGATGATCGAACCAGCTCTGGCCATGAACGCGATAGGTGTGATTGTCTTTTTTGATTGTGCCACGGGTGGCTAGACGAGGATAAGTTACATAGTAGGTGCGATGTTGGGGTTTGTTATACATGATTTCAAAACCATGATTGTATTGTTTGATGAGCTTTTTGAGGGGTTTGAGCTGCAAATCAAATGAGATTTCATGATTTGTTTTGAGATGAAATGTTTTATTTAAGGTTAAGGAGGTGTGGTCAAAGGAGATGTTGAGTTTTGATTTTTTTATTTGGTAGGTTAAAGGGATGGTTTGGGTGAACCAGAAGGTTTTGTTTTTGGTGTCGGTGAGCGCGAGGTGTAAAACAAGAATTGGCCGTGCGATGAATTGAGGAAGGGCGTGATGGGCTAGGGCGACAGGATGGAATTTAAAGATACAGAATTCGTAGCCAAATTCTTGTGTGGAATCTTTTGTGTGAAGATGACCTGAGAAGTACCACCACTCAATTGGCGCATTTTCGAGGGGGTAGAGAACTTGGGGGCTGGAGAGGGATTTTTTTTGAATAGGGTCCAGTTTGTGAGTAGAATAGGGTTGCAGCCAGGCGGAGTGTTTGAGGAGAGTGGGATGCATAACGAAGTTATTAGAGAGAGGTATTTATAGGTTCGTTACGAGAAGTGAGGAGTAAGGGAGAAAGAGATTATGTGACAAGAAAATGCTTTATTGTTCTTTTTGTTTCAAACGTGTCATATAACCGGCGATGATGTTGCGTAATTTCTTACTTTTAATATCAGTATAGGCGTTGGTTATGGTTTTATTCTGCGTGAACTCGGTGGCAAATTTGTCACCATGAAGCTTGAAGAGCTCTTTGGTTTTACGTTTTAAGTAAGTGGTTTTAATTCTTCCCATGTTTTGTATTTGGGAGAGTGTTTATTTATAAAGGTTGCGGTGGTTAATTTTTGAGGCCAGGGCATAGTTTTTCAAAATCCTATCCTAGTATACCTTTTACGTAACATTTATAAAGTGTTTTCGTCTATAAGTAGGTATGGTTATCCTCTTTGATCAAGACAATCTGCCTGAAGATATTTTTAAAGTGATTTTTGCAACGGAACAGCAAGAGGTAGTAGGGAAGTTGTTGATTCGCTATATGCAGCAACAGGGAGGACAGATTGGCAAAACGGAGATGGGGGTATTTGCGCAGAAGTTGCATGATGGAGAGATGGTGGTGAGAGAACAAGCGAGAGGGCCGTTTGGCAAAGAGGAGAAATTGTCTTATAATAAGAGGCAGTTTTATGATCGAATTCTTACACCGATGCGAGGTATGGGTTTGATTGATTATGATTTGTATAAGAAGATGTATCGTCTGTCTGATAAGTTTAATAAGATGATGATGAGAATTGGATTGATGTGGCTGCGAGAGATGGAGAAGAAGTAATTTTTGAGTTATTGGGGAATGTTATAGAGAGTTATTATTCTTGTTGATTTGTTGGAAGAATGATTTTTCGCGGAGAGGGATTTTTAGGTAGAGGTTAGAAGTTTATTGTAGAAAAAGATTAAAAAAAAAGAAAAAGAAAAAATTAAGGGGTGGAGATTGCACTTGGATTACACAGAGTGTAATCTTTTCCTTTCATTGGCCAGCCTACGATATTCAAGAGTTCTTGAATCGTTTTAAAATCTTTTTGGACACCAACACCATATAATGCGGTAGGGGAAGCTACAATGTTTTGAAGCTTGTTCCCTGTCCCACTTAAAACCCCTTTGCTAAGAGGATAACTGCCGGGAGCAAAGTAAAGATCTCCTTCTTTGTTATTACATAGGTTGTTGTTGTTTATTGCTAAAGTACTTGTGCCAGCGAGTTGAAGACCTTTTCCACCATTGTTTTGAATGGTATTTCCGGTTACAGAACCGCTTATAGTCCCAATTATAATACCTACGTGAGGGTTATCTTTGATAATGTTGTTTTTTAAAGCAATATCAACGGAGTTGCCAATCCAGACGCCATTTCCTTGAAGGTACTCTTTACCTGATGCACCCATAAATGTGTTCCCTGAGACTTCTGCGGTATTGGTAACCCAAATGCGTAAGCCACTTACTTGTGCTTGGTTAACCACATTATTTAAGATTTTAGCGTTGTCGGCATATTGAAGGGAAATACCACTGTAAAAGCCTTCGATGTTACAATTTTTAAGAGTAACTCCTTTATGGCTATCGATATTAATTCCAACTGTGCCGGCAATAGCTTTTGCTTCTGCTTTTGCGGCATCATCGCTTAACCCTGGAGTATATTGTAGATTTTGAGGACCGGCAATGCCATGACCATTACAGTCGAGTACAACGTTATCCGCAGCAAAGGATAACCCAGGACCTAATTTTCCACAGGTGATATCACTTGCAAGAATTGTATCACTGGTAATGGTATCACCACATTTTAATGTTATAGGTGCAGGTCCGGGAGCGATATAGTAGATAGTTGCAGCCAGAGCGGAGTCATAACAATCATTATCACATTGTTTGAAGTCGTTTTTAAATTTAGTATATGAACTAAAGTCTGATTTAGAAACAGGTCTTTTCTTTATTTTTAATGTGTAATAATCATATCTTGATTTTAAGCCAGTGCATTGTTCATTGAGACATTTTTTGTATACGGTACTACAAGCGGAATCGGCGTTACAATTGGTTACTTCAGTTGCCGTTGCTTGTCCAGCTAAGTTGGTTTGTTCAGCATTGCTACTGGAGAGGCCTTGACCGGGTTTTACATTACATCCAGCAACGATTATTAAAATAATAGCTAAGATGCTTGCGAGAATTGTTCTTTTTTTCATGTTTTCACCTTTCTTTTTTTTTAGACTACCATTTTACGGTTAGTCTGTTTTTAGTGAAGTAGGAGATTGAGATTTATAAGCTTTGCGTAATTAGGGGCTTGAAGTAGAGAGATAGAATGAATAAAAGTTAGAAGAAAGATAAAAAGTGCATTTAACAGGCCAAGCTTTATTAATGAGTCAAAGAAAATGGTTATAAACCTGCTTCTTTGCGCAATAGGTCAGCTTTATCTGTCTTCTCCCATGTGAAATCAGGATCGTTTCGGCCAAAATGTCCATAACTTGCGGTTTTTTTGTAGATAGGCCTGCGAAGATTTAATGTGTCAATGATGCCTTTGGGGGTGCAGTTGAAGTTCTTTTTGACAATTTCAGATATTTTTTCTTCAGGGATTTTATTAGTGCCAAATGTTTGAACGTAAATTGATACGGGTTGAGCAACACCAATGGCGTAGGCTAATTGCACTTCGCATTTGTCGGCTAGGTTTGCGGCAACGATGTTTTTGGCAATGTAGCGGCCCATATAACACGCAGAGCGATCTACTTTGGTGGGATCTTTTCCACTCAACGCGCCACCGCCATGTCGTCCATACCCGCCATAGGTGTCCACGATGATTTTTCTTCCAGTGACACCTGCGTCACCCACGGGGCCGCCAATAACGAATCTACCGGTGGGGTTGATGAAGTATTTTGTATTTGTGTCAACCCATTCATGGCAAATTGGTTTGATGATTTTTTCAACCAAATCACGGCGAATGGTTTCTAAATCGATATCAGGATGATGTTGGGTGGAGATAACCACGGCATCAACGCGTTTGGGTTTATTATTTTCGTATTCTATGGTTACTTGTGATTTCCCATCGGGACGCAGATACCATAATTCGCCACGTTTTCGGGCAGATGCTAGACGCTGGGTTAATTTATGGGCGAGCATAATAGGAAGGGGCATGAGTTCAGGTGTTTCGTTACAAGCAAAGCCAAACATTAAACCCTGGTCGCCGGCACCTTGTTCTTGATGCAAACCTTCTCCTTCGGTTACTCCTTGGGAAATGTCAGGAGATTGTTCGGAGAGAGCAACAAGTACACCACAGGTGGAACCTTCAAAGCCGTAGTCTGGTTTGTCATAACCGATTTCAAGAATGGTCTCGCGGACAATTTTTTGCACATCAACGTAGGTTTTGGTTGTGACTTCTCCGGCGACAACAACGAAGCCGGTTTTGGTGAGGCATTCGACAGCGACACGAGCTTGGGGGTCATCTTTGTAGATGGCATCGAGAACGGCGTCCGAGATTTGGTCACAAATTTTATCAGGGTGCCCCTCGGTTACGGATTCGCTGGTAAATAAATAATTTTGTGTCATGTGGTTTTCCTCTTTAATTTTTATTTTATTATCTTTTTATATTACTTATTTTATTTTTTTTAATAGTTATTATATATGGTTCTTATTACTGTGGTGGTGTAGCAGGGGCTGACTGATACAGGCCGGCTTTGAGATTATAAACACCAATGCGATGGCCCTCCTCAAAGAAAGTGAGTTCTTTAATCTGAGAGGCATCATCGCGTGTTTTTTGGTTATATTGCTGAGCAAGAAGGAGAGCTTGCTCTCGAGCATAGGCGGTATTGCCTCGCAATTCGGCGGCAAGATGTACACCGTAGGTGAATGAGGATAATTGAGGTACACTATCTTGCTGCAAGGCGATTTCTAATATACCGCTAAGTGCACGGGCAGATACTTGACGTTGATCTCGGGGTAAATTACGGGTTTGCGTATTATCGTATTGTTGTATTCGTTGAAGTAAATCCATTTTCTATTCCTCCAATGATGTTTTCGGGGGAGAGATATATAAAGAATCTTGAGAGAAATATTCGTATTGGAATAATTGCATAAGTTTTATATTCTAGAGCTAGCGGAAGTTATAATTATATGACTAAGACTTTGGATGAAATCAAACGATTACGTAAAAAGTATCATCTCACCCAGCAAGAATTAGCAAAGCGTGCGGGAGTGTCGCAGAGTTTGATTGCAAAAATTGAGGCGGGCTTACTTGATCCAACGTATACACGTGCGGAGCAGATTTTTGGAGCCCTTGAGAATGTGGAAGAACAAAAAGAGTTGAAAGCGAAAGATGTGATGCATCAGAGAGTGGCTTTTGCTTCTTTGAATGATGCGGTGAAAGAGGTGATTAAAATATTGAGACAGAAAGGTATTTCGCAAATGCCGGTGATGGATTCGGGCAAGCATGTATGCGGGATGATCTCCGAGAGAGCAATCTTAGATACGATGGCGGAGCATCCGGAACGATTGGGGAAATTGAGGGTGAGTGAGGTGATGGAAGAAATTCCTCCGATGGTTGCGATGAATACGGGGTTTCGCACGTTATCTGTGTTATTGAAAGATAATCCAGCAATCTTAGTGATGGAGAGAGGAGAAGTGCGAGGGATTATTTCGAAAGCAGATCTACTGGGGAAGATGGAATGAGGAAGAATGGTATAAAAGGGATTAACAAGTCAAATAATAATTACTATCTCTTTTCTCTAAACGACCTTCTTGCACTAATTTTTTGAGAAACTAGTGTTGAATACTTTATCTGTTTAATCTTTTAATGCTTGAAATGCTAAGATGTCTTCGGTGGTTAATTTCTTGCCTTTTTTGAGTTTTTCCTGTACTTCAACGGTTTTTTCTTTGGCACGATCTTTGAAGCTTTTTTGTTCTTCTTCTTGAAATAATTTGGCTAACTCATCGACACGTTTAGAATTTTCGTCAAGAGTTTTTTTTAACTCATCCATTTTGGTGCGATATTCTTTGATTTTGGCTTCAAGTGGTTTTTCTTCTACGCGCAGTGCTTTGATTTCTTCAACTAAGGTGGTTAATTGTTCATGACGCTGTTGGGATTGTTGGGCTTTATCTTGCACGAGTTTATGAGTTTCATGCGCTTCACGGCGCACTTGAGAGAAATCGGCGTTAATGGTGTTGGCTTCTTTTAACACGGCGGTTTTGGCTTGTTGTTTTTGCTGAATTTCTTTATATCGCGCCCGCATTTCTTTGAGAGTCTTGGTCAATTGCTGTTCTTTGGTGAACGCCATGACTTCGGTTTCTATCTTGCGCTCAAGCGCATCGATTTGACGTTTCAATTGACCGGGAGATTCTTGATAGGTAGATGGACCTTGAAATTGTTTTTGTTTTTCGTCGACTTCTTTTTTTACAAAAGACTTCTCTTGCACTTGAACGTGTAATTTTTCACGTTCATTCTTGAGCTGTTTGACTTCGCCGGTTAGGCTGTCACGCTCTTGTTTGAGTTTGGATATTTGAGAAGAACGAGCGCGAATTTTATCTCTTGTGGCACGAAGTTGATGAAAAATGGATTCTTTTTGAGTGTGAATTTCGTTGAGTTGTGAACGCAGAGTTAAGAGTTCTTTTTTCTTTTGCACGAATTCTTGCCGAAGTTCAGGCGATTGTTGGGAATTTTCCTCCATTTCTGGTCACTCTTTTGGTGTGTTACGTTTCTACTATTTTTTTACTATCTAATGCTTGTTTATAATGTTTGTTTGTTTTGAATGGATTATAAGATTAAAATTTAAAAAAAGAAGAAAAAAATAAACTACTGGTCTTACCCAAAGAGGGCGCCAAGACCTGCAGCAGCTGCTTCTTCAGATTTCTTTGCTTCTTCTTTTGCTTTTCCTTCGTCTTTCTTAGGTGCAGCACTACTGGCGGCAGGTGCAGCAGCTACGGCGACGGGAGCGGCCATTGCAGCTTTTTTAATTGCTTCAGCGATGTCTACTCCTTGTAGAGCGGCAACGAGAGCTTTTACACGAGCGTCATCAGCGTGAACACCCGCAGCGGTTAGCACAGCTTTAACGTGTGCTTCCGTAATTTCTTTTCCTGCTTTGTGAAGCAGCATGGCGGCGTAAATGTATTCCATGGTAGTTTCCTCCTTAGTTAATGTTATTTTTTTTGTTTTTTATTTTCTTCTATTTTTTGTTTCTTCTTTAAACAATTCTGTTTACAAGTTTGCTTCTTCTTTTACAGAGAGAGCTTGTTGTTCAGAGCGTGCGAGTAATTCATCTTTAGTTTCTTCTGTGAGGTATGCTGCTTCCATGGCTACGGCCTTGGCATCACGATAAGCTTTTTGTAAAATCGTGTCGGTGGTGTCTTTGCTTAAGTAACAAGTTTCCACGGCTAAATTCATTGCCCATGTGGCAGCTTGGGTAATGTTTGCGGCAAATTCTGCTTCGTCAATGTGTAATTCTTTGGCGTCAAAGACTAGGCCGTTTTCCCAAACGGAGACGAGATCTAAGCCAATTTCCATGGGTTTGATATCGAGACGTTTTAATACTTCGGCGAGTTTTGAGGTGATTGATTGGCCTTCTTTGGCGACAGTTGTATCCGCCATGATGGCTAATTTTCCTGCTTCTACTTTAGTTTTAATTCCAACAGCGGCTAATTCGGAAATGATAGGTCCGGGAGCGAAACTGGTAGCACCGGCTTTGACAACAATATCACGTGGAGCGATCTGGCCGGCTTTGGCGGGCGCGATGGATTTGTTTTTTTGAATAGTTGCGTATAACGTAAAAGGGTTGTCTTTACTTAGAATAACCGCAGGAACGCCTTTGATTTTGGCTTTTAATTGTTCGATATTTGCTTTTTTGGATTCGTCTAGGGCGCGTTGTAATAGACGTTTTCTGGCCATGCGAATAACAACGCCTTTTTTTGCAAGGGTCTTACGCATGTTTTGGTATTGCTGCGCAGGTAAATTTTGTAAGTTAACGATACCCACAATAGGATAATCTTTGATTTCGGCGGTGAGCTTTTGTACGAGTTGTTTTTTTACAAGGCTTACCATTGTTAGATCCTCACCGGTTTACTCATGGTTGTTTTGAGCATGACATTTTTAACGTTTTGAGCTTCACTAGGAAGTTGTTTTACCGCCGTTTGATATAATGTTAAGATGTTGTCAATGACTTCTTCTTCAGGCTGAGATTCTTTACCGATTAAACATTGAAGATTGAGTCCTTTTTTGGCAACAAGGTGAACGGACATGTTGAGTTTTTTGATTAAAGGTTCAAGCGCGGCGTTTGGTGGTACAACACAGCCAATTTTGGGATTAGGCATTTTTCCTTTGGTGCCTAAAATTTTACCAAATGCGGCAGCGACTTTAGGCATTAGATTTGATTGGGCAAGGAAATAATCGTAGTCTTCGGCGAGTTTTTTTGTTAGTTTCTTGTCAGCAACATATTTGGGAAAATCAGTTTCACGAATAGTGAGGTCGCAAAATTTAGCGGCTTGGTCGGCTAATTGGTTGTCTACGAAAGCGGCAATTTTAGCTTTTTTGCCTTTAGAGAAATGCAGGGTTACAAAGAAATCAATAGGTGTTTGTTTTATAACTAAGTTTTTGAGATTGAATATGACTTCATAGGATTGTGAGAAGTTGCGTTTGGGATTCTTTTTGAGTTCTTCTAGGGCTTTTTGAATTTGTGGTTTATCCATGTAACTTGACCTCCTACGGGGCTGTATATAATACAGGTGTAGTATTAACGGTTTGTATGTGGGGATAGGGGGTTATTTATAAATGTTTCTGTTCTTAAAATTTGGTGTTTAATTTGGAAATTGGAAGAATATTCACCATCACTATACAGTGTAGTTTACCTCTTTAAATCTATCGTTTGTGGATATTTTAAGTAGAAGTATAAAACTTATTTTGTGCATACCTTATTCTCTAGAAGAATTTACTTTGGTTAAAACTATTTCAGCGAGTTGTGAATGACTATCTTCTGGAAGAGGAACTAGATGCTCATATTTACCATAAAACATGTCATCACCAGAAGGGGGTGAATGATCTGTCTGTAACTGTAAAACTAATCAATTTTTTGACTGGTTGATATGAACCTAAGTAAGCACCTTCAAGATTATTAATCTGTTGTTTTGTTAAGGAATAATGTAAATTTAATAAATTTTCTTCAGGTACTTTTACTAGAAAATCTAAATTTATTTCATCATTTTTAGTGTATCTTTTTCCCGTAATCATTCTATTACTTGAGGGATTTATTTTATCTATAATTGTACCGGCTATATTATCAGAAGAGTCGAAAATAATTGTGCCTTCAAGATTACCTCGTTGATTGTTTTGAAAGTAATAACCGGTGAAATAATATGTTTGTAGCATTTATATTAAAGTTGAATTTAAACATTAATAAACATTTCCCTTTTCTACACGCCCAATTAATAGTTAAGAAATAGCTCTAAAAGTTAATATAGTAGCTCGCTATTTAGGGGGGAATGGAAGCATATGAGCGTTTAACCGTACGAGAAGTGCATCAATGGCTATTGGATACAACAAGACATGTTATGCATATAGAGTATTTTCTAGAGCGATTACAGATAGGTAGCGATGATCCAGAGCGACCACATGATATAATAGGGGTTGGTAATAAATTTGAATGGGATGTCGTGAGAGGATTGGCGTTACAATACTTACCAAGAGGAGAAAAAATATATAAAACGGAAATTGATGCGGCGTTGGCAATACATCGCCAGCAGTATCACCACCTGCAATGGAATTTTCATGAAGGACAAGCTACGGATGATGCGTTAGGGTTGGGAGCAGTTGATGCGGTGTGTTCTCTATTGGAAAATAGGCCATATCAAGGAGGGAAACACAGTTTCCCAGAAATTCGCATGATTGCAACGAGAAATTCTGTTCAGAAGCAACATTGGATCAATGAGATTAGTGAGGAGATGCAACGAATGAAACGGCCGTTGATTGAACATATCAATTCTTTGGTTCGTATTCCAAACATAGGTATTGATATTGAAAAATATGAACTTATTTGTCAAAGAGTGCAAGAGACAATGAATGAGGCAGAAGGTAGAGGGTTTAGGGTACGAGCATATGATGGAGAGCGTTCTATACCTCCTCAAGAAGAAAGAAGAGTACAATTAGGTTGTTAGTGATTCTTGAGTATATCCACATATTTTAGATATTTGTAATCACGTATAGCTTGGGGAAAGAGTGATTTTAATTGACCCATGAATTGGAGGAAGGTGTCAAAGTTTTGCACTTCGATGTCGAATTCGAAATCAATGTTATCGCTAATGGCTTTGGTGACAGAGGTGACATTGGGATGAGCTTTGCAGTGGTGAAATAATTGAGAGATTATTTTGGTGTCTTGGAGTTCTAAATCAACTTTGTAATATTCGTACCCTAATTTAGTGAAATCGAGTTCGACACGATACCCAAGAATTATTTTATTTTTTTGTAGTTGTTTTATTCGATAAATGATGGCCATGCTGCCGAGGTTGACGCTTTGGGCAATATCGGTTAACGGCAGACGGGCGTTTTGCCCCAGAAGTGAGAGTATTTGGCGATCAATGGCGTCTATTTCGACCGGTTCGGAAGTGCCACGTTCTAGAATCATAGGAGTGGTGTCTTGTTTGTTTTCAAGAAGGTAGCTTTTGGGGAAGAGGAGGTCTTTAATGATAATACTGGTGTTGTATTCTTTGATGAGATAGCGGAATTTTTCGAGGAATTTGGACCACTGATTTGAGAATTGGGTAAGATGAGTGACGCTGAAGTAGATGACGAGATCCCAACTGCCCACGGTTTTGGCGATGAAAGAAGTAGTAGACTCTTTGAGGAGATGTTGAATTAATTCTGGCTCTTTTTCGGGGTGGAATTCATATAAGTCAAGATAGACGCGGATATACGTGGTGTTGGTTTTGGAGAAGTCGATGATGGCGCGATAGCTTTTGATGATACCGGCTTGTTCTAATTGGTTGATGCGATAGTTGATGATGTTTTTGCTGAGTTTGAGTTGTTTGGCAATGAGGGAGTTGCTTTCTCGGGCGTTTTGATCTAATGCAGCGAGGATCTTTTTGTCTTTGAGGTCTAATTGTATCATATTTTATGATTAAATAGGTCTTTATTTATAAATTTTCTTATTTTGGATGAAATTTTAATACTCTGTTTAATATATTTCTTGATAATTAGATAGTATCATTAGTGACAATAACTATTAGAGGGGTGATTACTATGATGAAAAATACTTTAGAAAATATGGTTGAGGGAATTCGCACAACAGCCCAAGTAACAATGACAACTGCGGTAATAACAACAAGTGCTATCGCAACAATTGGAGCATTTGGTGCAGGTATTTATGAAGGATGTAGTGGACAGAAAATATTTGGTGAAGGAAATTCAATACAAATAGTAGCACCAGCCATGGGATACACTGCACTAATATTAGCAGGATTAACACCTCAAAAAAATAAAAGTACTCCTACGCTTATCCAACAAATTGGATTGATTGATGAAGAAGGATTTGTAGATGCTAGAATGATAGTTTTTTTTCCACCTATGGTCGGAGTTGGACTTTATGGAATAGGCTATGGTATTGGAAAATTATTCCAATGACCCCCTAAAGAGGACAAGGTAAAAATCTTATAAATTTTTCCATTATCTCTCTCATGGGTATTATTTTCTTATTTTGGATGAAAAAATGAGCGGACATTTAATATATCACTTAGCCATTAGATAGTATTATTGAGTGATAACAATTAACAAAAAGGTGATTGACATGAATTTAATAGAAAGAGTAGACAAATTTTGTACGAGTGCGGAAGGGGCATTAGTGGGATTAGCTCTGGCAGGGTTCATTGGAGCAACAACGCTTATTGGATTAGGATACAACCGGGATATGCGAGATAATGATGAGAGACTGCACTCCCAAGGATATGCCATGGTTGCGTGTGATGGGATGGTGAAGAGTAAACAAGTTGAAATTGTTGGCCGGATGCAGCGGCAGGATGAAACGAGGTATGCAGTTTGTATTGAAGGACAAGACCAGTATTTTACGCCAGCTGCATTGTCGCTTTATAACAGTACATTCACACCAAGACCGGAAACAACGCCCAAGCCTCATCATCGAGACCAGATGATTCAGTTTGGCATTGATCTTCGAATAAAATAGGAGATGATTACGATGACGAAAAACACATTAGAAGATATGGTTTGAGAGTATTGGAAAATTGTTCCAATGAAAGAATAAGAATAAAATGAAACTAAAGGTGAATTAAAAATGATTAATACAAAAATAAAAAGTATGATTATCGCGGTAGGATTAGTGGGATTACTTGGATGTAACAGTGAACCTGAAGTAACAAAATATATTCCTGTTACATATCAAAAACCTGCACGAATAATGGAAGAGGTCTATGTGCCATTGGAATGCGCAGAAGTTACCAGATTTACTTCGAACGGGACGGGTCATGCTATTATTGATTGTAAAGATAAAGTAGGCTATCAACTCAGTTGTAATGATACGGGATATTGCTTTCGATTAATGGAGAAGAGGGATTAAAATGAGAGAATATACACTAGAATTAAAACAAGTACGACAGTTTGAAGGAGGACTAGAATTGAAATGTGAACCAGAACGACCAATAAAACCAATCACAGCGATTGTAAGTCATCTGCCTCTACGATCTTTTACTGCAGGATTATATGAGGGAATAAGTAGAGATATACTCGTTGTTGCAAGTCGATATACCGCAACCGGATCGCAGTTTCGTGTGGAGAACACACCTGAGATTATTGATAGATATCTACCTCAAATCGATTGTATGGTGGGATATCTTGGCTCAGAAGGAGCAAGTCCGGGATTTGAATATATTCGACAAAGAATGCAGCAACAAGGACAATACGATGTTGGATTAGTAGCATGTGTACATGATGATGATTTTAAAAAAGAATTTGCCGCAAAACGATTCTTACCAATTACTTGGACGGATTGTGAGCAAGAGGTTGCAGCGCTAGATCGAATTGCCGCTGAAGCATTACAAGGCAGAAAGTATGAACGTGCAGGAGAGTTGTATATTTGAAGAGAAAGAGGGTGGCAAGAGGATTTTGTGATTACAGGAGGAAAAAAACATGAAACTATTAGAAAAAATAATTGCAGGAATTATTGTACTCAGCCCAATTACAGAAGGATGTAATAAAGATACTAAAACGGAACAAAGAGTGCAAACGCCGAGTATAGTAGAGATACCTACGCCCTCATTTTGTGTTGGTGAGGTTCATTTGCAAGTCGCAGGAAAATATGTAGACTATCCTGTATTGTACTGCAAAGATAAAGCTGAAAAAGAATTTGTTTGCACCGCAGTTCAACTTCCAGAAGGCTATTCATTTACAACTTGTTATACACTTAAAAAATGAATTTTGTGTCGGAAATTATTTAAATGAGTATTTCTTTTCTTTTTTTTATGTTTAATACTTTTCTGAGCGGACATGAGGGAGAATTTGTAGTGAGATTACTTTTTTGTTTACTAGGTGGTTTAGTAATTGGCATAGAACGGGAGGCTAAAGGGAAAAATGCAGGAATTAGTACACATTCGCTAGTTATCGGTGGATCTATGTTATTTACGCTTATTTCTATTTATCTTGCACCAAATGATCCGGCGAGAATTGCTGCGCAAGTGGTGACGGGAGTGGGTTTTTTAGGTGCAGGCATTATTCTGAAGAATGATGAAGGGAAAGTGACTAATCTTACGACGGCGGCGAGTATTTGGTTTTCCGCAGCAATTGGTATGGCGATTGGCGTTGGCTGGGACTTTATTGCATTAATTGCTATTGTGTATGCAGCGTTAGTGCCACGAATTCCTAATTTTGGGAAGAAATTGGATCCACTGCATAAAGAGAAGGATTGAGAAAAAGAGCAGCTAATCATTTCAATATTTTATTCTTCTTTCTTTTCTTCTTTTTTCTTACCTACTTTCATATCTTCCACTGTTTTAAGAAACGCCTCTTTTTGTCTATCTGTAATAGAATCAAAACGCAGATAAGATGCTTTAATATTTCGCAGAAAATATGATTCTTGATAGAATTTTTCGGGAATGTCAAAGAATTTTTTATATTCAGGATTCTCAATGGGGTGGCTGATTTGTTTTAATTCACATTCGTTGCAGACGGGGTATTGTTTACGAGAATACATGAGAACCATGTTTTTTTTACATAGACCGCAGCGTTGTTTGAATTTAGGGGTGGCCATAGAAAGATATGAAGGAGTGTGGTTTATTAAAGTTTGGGTATGAGGTTTTATAAAAGAGAAAGATTAAGAGGGAACATGGAATTTTATACTACATTGGGAACATATGTTCAAGGAGAATTAGAACGATTATCACGATTGCATGAGGCAAATATTCCAGAGAGAGGAGTAATTTCAAGAGTGTTATGCCCCAGTAAAATGCAAGATAAGAAGACGAATCGAGATGCGTTTTCTGTGACGCATGAGGTGCCATATCTGGAGTTAGATTATTTAGGTATTGTTGGGGATAGACATCAACGAGCAGTTCGTGGTTCTACGGCTAGGGAGAAAAATGTGTATCCCAAAGGAGAGATGATTCGACAACATCGGCATGTGTTTGCGGTTTCGGAGTATGATTGCAGAGTGTTGAGTGAGAGAATGGAGTTAGATGTGACGCCGGAGTTGTTGGGGGCGAATGTGGTAATTGAACGTGAGGATAAACAGAATTATTCTTTATCGAAGCTACCACAAGGAACGTATTTGCTTATTGGAACGGCTTTGGCGTACGAAGCATCTATTCCTCCATTGGCGACGCTTGTGAAATATGCCACACAACAAGGATGTCCGATTACGGGAAATGTGATTCGACGAGCATATGGTGCTGATGAAGAGATAACACGCACATTTGTAGAAGTTTCTGCAGAAAATAGAGGGATTGTGTGCGGGGTGGAATATCCAGTGGAGCATAAGGTACGTTTAGAAGCGGGACAGAAGGTGTTTTTTAATTTTGCGACAGGGGTTTGTCCGTGAAAGAGAATTGTTTCTTTTGAATTAATTATTGATGAGTTTATTAAAGATTGTAGTTAATATTATTCTTCTGCATACGACCAGAGGAAGTTGAAGTATTGTTTAAATGAGTCTGCGGTTTCTTTGTTTTTGATGCGGATGATCATGGGTTCTTGATGAAGGAGAACGATGAAGGCGGTGTTGCCGATGACGGTGAGTTCAGTTGGTGTTTTATGAAAGAGAAAGCGTTTGTTGTAGGTATGACCCATGCTTTTTTCGATGCGGGTAACGTAGGCACGCGCAGAGGTGTTAAAGATTATGTGTAGGTCTGTTTTTTCAACGGCTAATTTTCCATATTTTTTGAAGAAGCGTTCAGTCTGTGCGGTGTTTTGACCGGAACTGGCACCAATAACGTACATTTTTTCAGTTTTCTTGATGTTGGCAAATGCTTCTTCATAGACAGTGGCAAGGCCTTCCCAGCCGGTGAAGAGAGAGATTTCTGGTGTTTGAGGAGATGATTTTCCTAATGAAAATAATGAGGGCAGGATTTGGTTGATTTCTTCATCTGCTCGAGTGAGTTCATCTTTTTTGCGTTTGAGATATTCTTTGAGCTTATGGGGAGAAGAGGCAGAGAAGTGTTGGATATTGTTAGTGAGAGTGATGCTGACAAGACCTTTTTGGCTGAGGCGATGTAAGACTTCATAGACTTTGGAGCCGGAAATACCGGTTGCTTTGACAAGAGGTGTTTTGGTGGAGGTGCCATTACGCAGGAGAAAGAGATAGGTTTTGATCTCGGAATCGGTGAGGCCGATTTCTTTGAGGGTGGTTTCGTACATGAGGATTTGAATTTGGGTTTGAGGCTAGTTTAAAGGGTTATTTTGGGACTTTTCCCGATAGGGGTTACGTAGGGGAACCCTCCTATTTAAATATTACGGTTGATTTTGTTACTAAAATAATGTTACTTGATAGTGATATAACCTAGTGGTGGTCGCTGCGTTAACAGGAAAGGGACATTGAATAAATTAAAAATACTACGGAGAATAAAACTATGGAAAAATTAAATATTGAATACGTTTGTACGGGAAATAATGGACGCAGTCCGATGGCGGAAGCGATTGCGCAAGATTATGTGCACTCTAAAGGGTTAGAAGATAGAGTATTGGTTACGTCTAGTGGCAGTGGGCTGCATGAGTTAACCAAGCCGAGTGGAGAGAAAGGAAAGAAACAATGGATAGGGATTATAGAATTGGCTCTGAAGAATGGCATTTATCAAGAATCATGGAGACAAGAAGAGGCACGGCGTGTCATTGATACAGGGATGGATGTAGATGATATGGCGTTAGATCAATGTGTGTTTTACGCGGTAAATGTGGAAGCGATGTTTCGAAATATGGCCTTATTTGAGATAGGTTTAGTCGCAGGAGGGAAATATCATAAACCCACTACTACGCAAGCTGGAAGGAGAGTTATTTTACCGATGGCAGGAAGTAACACTAAACAAGTAGAGACGATTTATGCGCAAGGTGATCTTCCCATGCCTCAAATTGTTCCTCTCAACCAATATGTCGGATTAGAAGGAGATATTACAAATCCATTTTGCCAACTATTGCCGGTGTACCAAGCAACACGAGCGGATTTACTTAAAGCAGTGCCGATGAGTGTGGATAAAGCGGTGCAAGAGTATTTATAAGTTTTAGGTAATTATTTTAAAATGATGTCAGACATAAATCCAGAGGACTATCAGCGTTTGTTTCGAGTGCAAGGACTGCGTTATTTAATTACGGATATATGGATGGAGTATTATAAGACAAAAAAAGCGCTGGTGATTTTGGAGGAAGGATATTATACGAGTTATCTGCCAAAAGAGGTCGTGGAGCAGACATTGCAAGAAGGAGTTGAGCTCTTTACGAATACGCAGAAATTTCAATCATATCGCAGAGAATTTCTAGAATATATTTCATCTGCTCAGAGAGTAACAGGAGAAATAGCTCATAAAAATAAGTTGAGTGTGCAGGATTGTAGAGAATTTTTAACGATATTGAGTGATTTTTTTAGATATTATAGCAAAACGGAATTTTTTTATATGGATAGGGCATATCATTTGTCTAAAGAGAATACTGTTTTGAGAGGTAATTTAGAAACACAGGGAGAGTTGAAGAATTTTGCACGAGGAGTACTTAATACATTATTTTTTGGTGCGCAAGGGTATTTGAATAGAGTTTTGAGAACGCTCTATGAGCAGTTTGGCGTGACTATGGAAGATTTAGAAAACTATAGCAGAGAGGAGATTTATACCTTATTTCAAGAACAGAGAGTGGCAGAAGAAATTGTGCGAGAACGAAATTGTTTTGTGTTTTTGGGAGCTGGTGAGGGAGTTATTGTGGATAGAGGTTTGAATGCAGAGAAAATTGCACGACAGTTTGACACGCGAATTGAGATGTCGGGAGAGATTACAGGAGTTGTTGCAAATGCGGGTAAAGTTCGTGGTCGAGTGAGAGTAATTAAAGCAGGGTATGATAATTATGATCAGCTGCATGCGATTATTGAGGAGATGAAGAGAGGAGAGATATTATTTTCTGAGACAACGTCACCAGACCTATTACAGGCGTGCCATAAAGCGGGAGCAATTGTGACCGATCAAGGAGGGATGTTATCTCATGCAGCGATTGTGTCACGAGAGTTAGGGATTCCGTGTATTGTGGGAACGGTACATGGGACTCATGTGTTTCGAGAAGGAGAGATGGTGGAAGTGGATGCGCATGAAGGGATTGTGAGGAAGGTGGGGATTGATTTTTAGTACTACTTTTTAGTGATTATTTTGCAAAAAGTTTATAAATAGGTGTTGATTCTAGTAGGGAATGGATATAGCACGAAGGGATTTTTTACAACGAATAGGGCTAACTGCGGCAGGAATTGGATTAAACGCATGTGGTGCGAGTAGATTATCACAGCGAACAGAAGAATTTCATCCGCAATATCCACAACGAACCAAACGTGGAAAAGCACTGATTCTTAATGGTGATCAATGGGATTTTTATCATATGGAGAATATTGTGCGAGCAGAAAGATTTCTGTTAGGCATTGGATATGGAAGTGAAGATATTACCATCTTATCCGCACCGTATGAGGCATTTCCTAAACAGAAAGTAGGATATTTGCAAAATGATGCTACAGAGGGAGGATTTTATTTGCCTCACATTGAAGGGTTGGCAACGTTACGAAACACGGAAGTGACGCTGGAGAGATTGGTAGGAGAACTGGCAACGGATCAGGAACTGTTTGTATATATTACAGGACATGGCGGCGTGGATGAGAAGAAAAAGAATAGTTATGCACAATTAAATGAACCATTTGCGAGAGGTCGTTATGATAAATTGACGGATCAACATTTGAGTGAATTACTACAAAAAGGAAAAAAATCGTATAAAGGAGTGGTAGTCTTTGATGGGTGTAACGGAGAGGGATTTGCAGAAGTGGTGGGAGGGGAGAATATTACCGCGATTACTAAATCAGCGAAAGGACAAACGGATAGTTGTGTTTATTTTGCAAATGAGTTTTTTCATACGCCGTTTAATTGGGGATTAGATGACAAGAGAAATGTAACACTTACAGATGCGCTGGAGTATACGACAAAAGCATTAGATAAGGGCGGTGCGAAAGCACATATTACGATGAGAGGAAGTTATAATCCGATATTAGTGCCAGAAGTAAAACCAAGTTCTATGTTATTTTCTGTATTTATGCCCAATAGTCCGGTGCAATCCTTTAGAGAACCGACTATTGATCAATTAGCTCGAGAAGGAAAAGTGTTTTTAGTACAAGATGAGGCAATGCATAGTAGAGCACTGGCAGAACCAAATGCTGTATTCTATGTGCAAGCCGATGGATGTGGAGCGTGTGAGAATCTTTCTTCTTTTTTAGCAGAACGCTTAGAGGAGAAAAAGAAAACAGTTCCGGTGTATGTGTTTAAGAATGATTTTGAAGAGGGAAAAGTCAAAAATGCGCCAGATACGGCACGCTTAGAACGGGAATTGGGTATACAGATCACATCCGTACCGTTGTTATTACGCTGGGAATCTGGAAAGATTGTTTCAGGATATGATAGCATTCCCGTAGATATATATGGATATGGAAATCTACCTGATAGATATTCTTATATGGTGAGTAGAGTGAAAATTGATAGGATGTTGGCAAGGTAATAGGAAAATGAATTGATGTTTGTATCTATTGTTCTAATACCCAACCAGTTTTGAGATGACTTAGAATTACCCAAATATTTTCTCAATGAAACTTTTGCTTGGTTTCTCTTCGTCTATTTGTTTGATTAAGTCAAGCTGTTTTTTGCTGAGTTTTTTAGGCACTTCGATGTGTACTTTGACCATCTGATCGCCTTGGTCATGACCATGAATGGAGGGTATGCCTTTGTGTTTCATGCGAAAGATGGTTTCGGTTTGAGTATAGGGAGGAATTTTGAGTTTGGCTTTGCCATCAATAGTTGGGACTTCGATTTCGTCACCTAAAACTGCTTGTGTGAAAGAAATAGGGATGCTAATATGAAGATCGTTGTCTTTTCTTGTGAAGTATTCATGTTCTGAGATATGGACTTGGATGTAGAGATCGCCAGAAGGACCGTTATTGTCACCGATTTCCCCTTCGCCAGATATTCTCAGACGGGTGTTTTCATCAATTCCGGCAGGGATGTTGACTTCGATTTTTTTCTTTTTACGAATAACGCTTTCGCCGCCACAGGCTTTACAAGAATCTTGTGGTAGTTCACCATGGCCATGACAGTAGGGACAGGGACCAGTTTGTTGAAATATACCAAAAGGGGTACGTTGGGTGCGTTTCATATAACCGGAACCTTGACAGTGATGGCAATTTTCAAATTGCGTTGCACCTTTGCCATGGCAGTCGGGGCAGCGTTCGAGTTTGTTTAATTCGATGTTCTTTTTTGTGCCCTTGGCAGCATCTTCAAGAGTTATTTCGAGTTTGTAGAGGAGGTCAGAACCTCGACGACCGCGTGAGCTTTGTGAACGAGAGCCAGAGCCGCCAAAGAGATGATCAAAGATATCATCGAAATCACCAAAAGAACCGGAACGGAATTGCGACATGACATCAGAGAAGTCATAGCCTTCAAAGCCTGATGCACCTGGGCCGGCGCCACCGCTAAAAGCTTGTGAACCAAATTGATCATACTGCTGGCGTTTTTTGTCATCACCTAGAATTGATGCGGCTTCAGAGATTTCTTTAAATTTTTCTTCGTAGGCGATCTTTTTATCTTCTGGTGCGCGATCGGGATGATATTGCATTGCGAGCTTTTTATATGCTTTTTTGATGTCCTCTTTTTTGGCGTTTTTATCAACGCCAAGCATTTTGTAAAAGTCTTTGTTGTCGGCCATGGTATTTTTTTTATTTTTTATTTTGATGGAGAGTTAGGTTATTTGTAGAGCACTTTTAATCATTTTATAATTTTATATTTATATGTTGAGCGAGTTCATCTGCTTTAAATGGAAGATGCTTAAAAATGTTCGCTTCGTAGTCAAATTGCTCTTTTTTGGTTGCTTCCCAGTCAATATTACGCTTTTGAATCCAATGACCGTAGCGCTTGTGAATGTAATCCAGACGTTCTTGCATGGGAACTACTTTGTTTCCGAGTACACGCCAGTCAACATAATGAATGAATTTTGCTTCTTGCGATACTTGCGCGTGAGGATTTTGAGTGAGTTCGTCGAGTTCGAGGAAAAGTTTGGCGAATTCGGGATATTGATCTTTGAGAATCAAGTAGGCGACTTTTGTTTCAGACATTTGAGGATATTGTTTACGGAGGTGTTGGTGCATTTTGATTTCTTCTTCTGTGGGGTTATAATTGTATGGAGGGTCGGTTAAGCGTTCTAGGACAACGGCTTTCATGAAGTCGTGTAAATAGGCAAATGGTTTGATGATGTCGGGATTGAGAGGGTAGTTCTTTTTTTTCAATTCTTGAGAGAGAAATGAAGCAACTTGGAAAACAGTTATACAGTGTGATCTAACGGTGCCAGGAACGTGGTACTGGTGGAAGAGTTCATGACATTCTTCAATTGTTGGAGTTTTCATATGAATTAGAGTCAGAGAGAGGTGAAATTAAAAAATTAAAAAAAAATCTATTTCTTCTCTTTGAATTCAGCATCAACAACGTTTTCATCACCATCTTTGGCGGAATGGTTTTTCTTTGATTTCTTGCCACTCTGCTCGCCGGAATGTCCAGGATGGCCTGGATGTTCTGCTTGATCTGCACCGGGTGCTTGTTGTTTTGATGCGGCGTCTTGGTAGATTTTTGTGCCAATTTCCTGAACGAGTTTATTTAACTCTTCTATTTTTGGGTTGATAGTTTCAGGATTGCCTGAGGTTCGGGCTTCTTCGACGTCTTTGATTTTCTGCTCGATTTTTTCTTTGGTTTGAGCGTCTACTTTGTCTTTGAACTCTTCTAAGACTTTTTTTGTTTGGTAGACTACGGCATCGGCGTTGTTTTCGGCGTCGATTTTATCTTTGATTTTGGCGTCTTCCGCTTCGTGCTTTTTGGCTTCTTCTTTCATGCGTTCAATTTCTTCTTTATTCAATGAACTCGAACCAGTGATTTGAATTTTTTGTTCTTTTCCCGTTCCAAGATCTTTGGCAGATACATGAACAATGCCATTGGCGTCAATATCAAATGTGACTTCGACTTGCGGAATACCTCTTGGCGCAGGAGGGATGCCCATTAAGTCAAATTGACCAAGCAATTTGTTGTCATGAAACATGGGACGTTCACCTTGACCGACACGAATGGTAACGGCAGTTTGATTGTCTGCAGCAGTACTGAAAATTTGTGAGCGTTTTGTTGGCACGGTGGTGTTACGCTCAATTAATTTGGTGAAGACACCGCCAAGCGTTTCAATACCAAGACTGAGGGGTGTTACGTCGAGGAGGAGAACGTCTTTAATTTCTCCGGCCAATACCCCTGCTTGAATGGCAGCGCCTACGGCAACTGCTTCATCTGGATTGACAGATTTGTCACCCTCTTTTCCGGTTAAGCGCTTGACTAATTCTTGCACGGCAGGAATTCGGGTTGAACCGCCAACGAAGATTACTTTGTCAAGGTTATTTGTGTTGAGATTGGCATCTTTGAGCGCGTTTTTGACGGGTGTTTCTAAACGTTTTAAGATGTCGGCAATTAATTCTTCGAATTTTGCCCGGGTTAATTCTTCTTTTAAGTGCTTTGGACCGTTCTGGTCTGCAGTAATAAATGGAATGTTGATTTCCACTTTGGTTTTACTGGAGAGTTCAATTTTTGCTTTTTCTGCTGCTTCTTTCAAGCGCTGTACGGCAGTGGGGTCGTTGTTTAGATTTATACCCGTAGATTTTTTGAAATTGTTGACAAGATGATTCATGATGAGCTCATCGACGTCGTCTCCACCTAAGAAGTTGTCTCCGGAAGTTGATTTTACTTCGAAGATGCCATCGCCGAGTTCAAGAATGGAGACGTCAAATGTTCCGCCACCAAAATCGAAAACTAAAATGGTATGAGCTTGTTGTTGTTTGTCAAGACCGTACGCTAAAGCGGCAGCGGTTGGCTCGTTAATGATTCTGAGGACGTTTAATCCAGCGATTTCTCCGGCGTTTTTGGTTGCTTGACGTTGTGAGTCATTAAAATAGGCTGGAACGGTAATGACGGCGTTTTTGACGGGTTGGCCAAGGTAGCTTTCTGCATCTTTTTTGAGTTTTTGTAAAATCATGGCAGAAATCTGTTCAGGAGTGTAGTCTTTGCCATCAATTTCAATTTTTTCATTGGTGCCCATTTTACGTTTGATGGAACGAATAGTGTGGAGTGGATCAATTATTGCTTGGTTTCGTGCGACTTGACCAACGATGACTTCTGTCTCTTTGAGATGAACGACACTCGGAGTGGTTCTTGTGCCTTCGGCGTTGTTCATGATGGTGGGTTTACCGCCCTCCATGACAGCCATAGCTGAAAATGTAGTTCCTAAATCGATTCCAATGGTTACTCCGGTTGTTTTTGTTGACATGTTTATTTTCCTCCGTTTGTAATATTATTTTTTATTTTCTTTGTTTTTTTGTCTTTTTCTTTGTTTATCCAACAAGGGGATTTTTTTCCATTGTGGTTTGAGCAGGTTCTGGTGATTGACTTAATTTTTCTTTCAATATTTTATTTTCTAATTCTAATTGAATTATTTTTTCTTGACATTTTTTGATTTCTTTGAACACGAGGTATTTTATTTTTTGGGCTTCAGAGAGGGTTAAGACGTAGCTGATATTTTGATTTTGACTGATAGGATGGGGGGTAGGGGTTTCCATTTTTTTTCTCCGATTTAGGTTTTGATTTTTACTTTTGAGGTTTTTCTTTGTTTGATGTTTCTTTTTTCTGATTCTCTCTTTTCTTAAGCTTTTTTCCCGGCACTAATTTTTACTCGGGCATGGCGGATGACTTGGCCGTGAAGAGTGTAGCCGCGCTGGAATTCTTCGATAATGGTGTTCTCTGGCAACTCAGAGGGGACTTTCATGAGTGCTTCATGGTGATAGGGGCTAAAGAGTTGATGTTGGGTATGGAGAGGATGGACATCATTTTTTTCTAAGAGTTCGTTGAATTGAGCATAGATTAATTCAATGCCTTTGAGGAGGTCCTGTGCTTGAGGATTTTTTTCAATGTTTTTTTCTGCACTTCCAATAGCGAGTTGGAAATTGTCTAATATGGGCAAGAGTTGTAAGATGACATCTTTGGCTGCGGTGAGCTTGATATCTTCAACACGTTTTTCGGTTTGTTTGCGATAGTTTTCGAAGTTGGCTTGGGTGCGTTTGAGTAAATCTGTCATTTCTTGCAGGGGATCGAGGGGAACTGTTTGAGGGGTTTGTTGCTGCTCTGCGAGTTCTAGTTCTGGTTGCTCGATTAAAGGCTCAGAGGTCTGAGGGGTTGGTTGGTTTGCGGGTTGATTCGCAGATTGAGGTGTTTTTTTGTTGATATCCATGCTTTTTCCGTTGACTTTAAGTCAACATAGTAGGCTTAGAATCGAACTTATATATAAATCTTGTGGAAAATGAAGGAAAAGGTTTAAAAGAAGAGACCTCTTTTAGAGATTCATGAGCCAACGCGTTGTTATTGTGAAGATTCGGCGGGTGAAGACAGAGAACGTCAATCAAGAGCTGCAGTGGTTTGGTAATTCTTTAGGGTTATTTGGCTTACGTGATAAAGATAGCAGTTGTTTTCGCGTATTTATTACACTTGTGAAAAAAGCAAGACGTAATGAACTGTTAAGTTCTGATGATATTGCGGAACATTTGAATTTGAGTCGAGGAACAGTGGTGCACCATTTGACAAAGTTGATGGAGGCAGGAATTGTACTGCGAGAGAAAGAAGGATATATTTTACGAGAGGGAACGCTGCAAGGTTTAATTAAAGATATTCGTCGAGATATGGAGGCGATGATGTCAGAGTTGGATGATGTTGCCAAAGAGATTGATGAGAGAATGGGGTAGTTAAGATTTTATTCTATTATTACAATACGGACAGAAGATAGAGCTGACGCCGGTAAAAGAGACTGAGAGGAACCGATATTTGCAGGAAGGACAATCCATGTTTTTTTTGTTCATCAAATGCACCACTTATTATTAATTATGAGAGGAGTGAGAGAGGGGTTTTTAAGTTTTTTGAATTTTTGGAAAGAAGGGAAATTTTGGCTTAAAATGAGTGAAAAAGAGAAAAAATAAGAGATAAGAAGATTAATCCCGAGCTAGTTTCCAAATTGTTTTCATACCTAATAAGATTGCGCCTGGAACGACGAAAACGACTATATTTTGAAGAGCGGAACGAAGCCATCCACCAAAAAAAGGAATTAGACCTAAATTGACGATACCGGCAAGCATTAACGCAATAGCGGCAGTTAAAAAAGGAATGGTTTCTTTGGCAGTGAGATTAAATAAGCCAACGATTAAACCTAGCGTAGCAAGCGTGGTTACAAGAATAACTGGTTCGATATAGGTTCGTAAGAATGCTGCGCCAAGGGCAACAATCAAACCTGCGAAGAAAGCATAATGAGCTAGTTGATGTATTTCGACAGATGTTGTGGAACTACGTTTGGATACCATACTCTGATTCACCTCTTTTATATGACTTAATGAAATGTTTTGAGTATATAAATGCTTCGATTGTTGCAGAGAATAAGTTTATAAATAAAATGGATGAGAAACTGAAGATGGTTGATTTCACACTCGGGAAATGTAAGACTCGAGCGGCGTATTCTGCTAAATTACGTACGCAAGGTGTACTTGATTTGAAGAAAATTGCGAAGAAATATGAAGTGATGCTTGAGACACCGATCGTGTTAGTTATTTTGGTTGAGGGGATTGAGGTTATTGTTCATCAATATGGAGAGTTGGTGTTTAAAAAATGTGAAGATATGGCGTTGATGGAGAGGATTGCCACAGAAGTGTATGAGGAAGGATTGAGGAAGTAGAGTGTATTTTTGGAAATCTGGCTGAAGATTTATTTTCATGGAAAAACCTCAAGATAACCGCTGAGGATTATACCGTTAATAATATTATTTTTTAATTCTGCGGGGTAGTCTGAGAATTTTTCTTTGAAGTGAAATTGAATTTTGTGATGAAGTTTATGCTCAAATTTTTTATTTGAAAAAAAAAGAGCGCCCCCGACCAGATTTGAATTCACCGAATCTTAGATTAGTTCTAAGAACCGCTGGTGACCTGATGGTCTCTTTCCCTTATGTTATAAGGAATAACAGCCATCCGCTCTAACCGCTGAGCCACGGGGGCAACTGGTTAGGAAAACAGACAATTCATTTATAAAGATTTCTTTGCGTAAAGCGATAAATGGAAATTAGCAAGGATATAGAGATTGTTAATTGTGGGTTGTTTTTACGAAAAGAGAGGATTTTAATTATTAATGATTTGCATATTGGCTATGAAGAAGCATTGCAACAGCGAGGGATTCTTGTCCCGCGATTTCAAACAAAAGAGATAATGGAACTCCTGGAGAAGATGGTTGGCGAGGTAAAACCTATCAAAATTATTCTTAATGGGGATGTAAAGCATGAGTTTGGCAAAGCGCTTAAACAGGAGTGGCGAGAGGTTATGGAGGTGATAGATTTTTTGCAGAAATCAGGGATGGAGGTGATTATTGTGCGAGGAAATCATGATCCAATTCTAGCGCCAATTATTGAGAGGAGAGGGGTGAAGATAGTGAAAGAATATCGTGTGAGGGATATATTAGTTGTTCACGGGGATAAGATTGTTGATGTTTCAAAAGAGGTGAAACGAATTATTGTGGGGCATGAACATCCAGCGATTACGATACGTGAGGGGGGGAAGCGAGAAAAGTATAAATGTTTTTTGAGGGGAAAGTGGAGGGGGAGGGAAGTGATTGCTGTTCCGAGTTTTAATCCATTGCTGGAAGGAACGGATGTTCTCAAAGAGAACGTGTTGAGTCCATTTTTAGAAGATGTGATTAGGTTTGAAGTGTATGTTGTGAGCAGAGGAGAAGTTTTTTATTTTGGGAAGGTTAAAGATGTGGGAAAGTGAAATAATATTTTTAAATTCATTGTGCCATACGCGCTTTTAAGTTATAACTTTTTTGTTTACGCTGATGGTATTCACAGAAGACAATATAAGGAAGGGATTTTTTTTGACAGCGGACACAGATGCCGTGAGCTTTACGGTCTTTGTATGAACCACGGCGTTCAACATTTAAGCGAGATTTGTTTTGATGATAAAATTTGAGAAAACGATTTGGTGCGGTTGATGAGGATAACTTCTTTACTGATTCTTTGGGCGTAGATTGTTTTTTGAGAGGTTTAGTTTTAATTTGTTCTGATTTTTTCCAGACGAGTTTTTTTAAGAGATTGCGAAGCATGGTATAGGGAGGATATTTAGGAAGTATTTAAATGTTATTTTTGAGTGGAAAATGTCAAGAAAGAGTTTTGCTTTTACTTTTGACAGATAGGACAATAATAGGTCCCCCTTCCGGCAAGGGCAAGACGAGTGATAGGATGTTGTTTTGGGCAAAAGTCTTTTTGATATACTGCTAAAAGATCTTGAAAGTCGCCTTTGCCATCGAGGTGGGTATAGTTATTAACTGTAGTTCCACCGTTTTGAATGGATTTGGTTAAGATTAGACGAAGTTGGGTATGGAGTTGTTTTAGGGATTTTGTAGAGACTGTTTTGATTTGTGATTGCGGAAGAATTGATGCATGATAGAGGGCTTCTTGAGCGTAAATGTTACCAATTCCAGCGATAAGTGTTTGGTCTAGGAGTTTATTTTTGATGAGAGCGTTGGGACTTTTACGGATGTGTCTGGTAAATATATCTGCTGTGTAGGATGGATCGAGAGGTTCGGGACCAAGAGAGGAGAGTTTTTCGCGGAGCTGTGTTGAGGAGAGGAGTTGCATGCGTTCGAATCGACGAATGGCATTGTAGCTGAGCAGAGAACCATCGGTGAAGTGTATTTTGGCAACACAATATTTCCGATAGGCTTGGGAGGAGTCATTTTTTGAAACAAAGTGAAAATGGCCGGTCATGCGTAGATGAATGAGAATAGATTGTGTATTTTGCAGGCTTAGGAGGATATATTTAGCGCGGCGAGAGATATTGGTTATGCGAATATTTTTGAGTTTAGTGAGTTTGGGGTCAATGACGAGAGAGTCGTAACTTTTGAGGTGAGATATTGTTTTGAGGAGAATTTTTTGTTGAAGTTGTCTTACAACGGTTTCGACTTCGGGGAGTTCGGGCATTTTGAATGTAAAGAGGGTTTTTATGATTTCCAAAAAGTGGATTGAGAAGTTATTCTAGCACAAGATATATAAAGTTTTTTACGTTTAGAGAAATAATGGGTGGAGATCAAGTATTATTTACATTGCGTAAGTCGCGCAAAGTATTTTTTATAGAATATTTTTGCGGGTTTTTGTTATTGCTATTTTTAGGAGGAATGTATTTAAAGCGAATTTTTCTTGCAAATTATATACAATATTTTTTACTGCTTTTAGTGTTGTTTATTATAATATATACAGAGATATCTAGGTTAGTGACACAGTACAAGATTACTTCAACAAAGATCATTATTATTCGAGGGATTGTACAACAGTCAACGAAGAATGTTTATTTTAGACCTTTGGGGTTTGCAACGGATTTAAATATTCATCAGAATAGATTGCAAAGATTATTGAATTATGGTACTATTTATTTACGAGGATCAGATAAGGAGAATGCATTTGAGTTTGAGAGTATTGATCAGCCGCAAGAGATTTTGGATGTGTTAGAACAATTGATTGAGCAAAATAGAGGAGATCATCGAAAACAAAATTAATTATGGGATATAAAGGTTCTATAACTTAGGCAGTTTATTATATTTCTCACGTTCTTGTGAATTGCTCTAAGATTAACTTGTTACGCTCAGAGTTTGGTCATGGGTCATGGTCCAGACAATAGACATTCGAGCGATGTATGCGTGATTTGAGGTATCAGGGGTTTTGCGATGGGGTGAATCGGTGGTTACGGGAAGTGTTTGGAGTTCTGATCTTGTGAGAGGAACATAATTGAGGTTGGGAGGAAAATGTTGTGTTTGTTGATTAGAATTGAGCACAAAATTATTTGCTGATAAGAATTCTTGGGCGTATTTAAATGGTTTTTGGCCTTCCGCATCGGGAGATGATTGGACGAGTAAGTTTAATTCGACTTGAGGGTTATTTTTGACATAATTATCCCACACGTTCTGTGCTGCTAATTGGCTTTGCCATTTGTAATCTGCATCGGAGAAGGTGATGACATCAGGGTTGATACTATTGAGAGCGCCTTGTTTTGCTGCTTGACCAAGGGCGGAGCCGCCGTTACTGTGACCAACTAGGATTATTTTACCTTTTTGAAAATTATTATTAGCGAATTGTTGATTGAGAATTTGTAGGATATCTTGATGAAATTGTAGGAAATTAGAATCTTGGCCGTTCCAGGCGAGTGATTCACGTCCTTGGATACGAGGGTTTTGTGAATTGGGTTTGTCTTCTGAGAATGTACCACGTGACCAGGGGAGTTCAGGAAAAATAATTACAACATTTTTGTTTTTCTCAGAGAGGATTTTTGCTTGGGGAATGACACGTTCATACATATCAAGACCAAAACCGCCAAGGCCATGAAAGAAATATAGTATGTCTACGGGTTTTGTGAAGTCTGTTGTTGCGGGTGCAAAGAGTATGGTGTCGCGGCCGGTGTCAATTCTGTTGAATGCATCGTCTTTGCCATTGGAGGGGATTTTGGTGATGACGGTTTTTCCTTGTATATTACGCAAGGTGAGTGCTTCATACCATGCTTGTTGAGTGGTGTATTGTTCCCATGCTTTGCCGGTGGGAGCGGTTGGAGAAGAGGTTGAGGGAGCAGGGGAAGATGGTGATGTTGGAGTTGGTTGGGTACCACAGGATTCTATCGTGCCATCTCCATTGAAGTCGCCGATGTTACCTTTCCAATCAAAGTGCATGTAATCTTTGGCGTTATCCCAGTCGCCACCCCAACGAAAATCATGAGATTTGAAGATGGCTACAACTTCAGGGGGAATCGTGGGATGACATTCATTGCTATTCTGGTAATATTTGTTATCTGCAGCTTTTGTGCAAAAAGGATTTTGAGCAGGATTGATGTCAATGGCAATGCCAAAGCTGTGTTTGCTGCGAGCTATTTTTCCTTTATTGGTTTCGCAAGTGGTAGGGTTGATGATGTGGATAATAGGGGAATTGACGCAGCGCCATTTTCCGGTGGCGAGGCGACTAAATGAGTAGGAGAGATGAGCGGCAGTGATTTCTAAATCAATTTGCTTGAAGAGAGGGGCAATGATTTTATTGACGCTCAGAGATTGTCCTTGAAAATTAATGGAGGTACGTTTGGATGCGTCTTCACTTTGTGAATTGGAAAAAGCAAGCGTGAGACAGTTACCACTTTGAGGGTATTCAATGAAGGGTGATGTGGAAGGGGCGTTAGGAGAAGAGGGAGTGAATGGTTGAGGAGTGTAGAGATCTTGAAATGATTTCCATTGAGGAGGTTGGGTGAAGACATCCCATGCCTGGGAATTATGAATTGGATTGACAAAAGAACTGATACGTAACGCCCAGACTTCATCGAGTTGTTTACATTGTTGAGTGTCAAGACAGGAAAAGAATGAGAGAGGATTAGTTGTGGCGGATGTTTGTTGAGAGGGACCAAAACCGTTAGCGGTTGTTGTGCTCACTTCATCACCTTCTTCGTAGTCTTGGTTATCAGATGAAGAAGGAGAGTCTTGTGCGAGTGAGAAAATAGAGGTGCATAACATTAAAAGAAAGAGAGAGGTAATTATTTTTGATTTTGACATGGTTTAGGGAATTATATGGTTTAAATAATTTTTTATTGACTGCGTTTAATTACAAAATTGATGTATTCGACCCTAGTGATGGAGCCGTCATGGTCACGATCTAATGCGGCATTGCCGGTGTAGGCTTTCGTTCCTTGGTTGAATAAGACATAGGAATCCTCTTTTCCTATGGCTCGAGGCCAAAATACAGCCATGGCAACGTCGCCAAAATTATTAGGACGAAGTTTATGTTTGAAAATGAGGAAATATTTTTCAACGTAGTCAAGCTGTTTTAGTCTAGTCATATCGCATAATTCTTTAGTGGTTGTTTTAAGTTTTTTTGCAGTGGATTCGAGAAATTGAATCAATCCAGTGGCACCGCTTAGTTTATTTTTGGCACAGGGTTTAAATCCTGATTCAAAACGCATGACGGCGATGAGATGAGCAGGGTTGATATTGAGTTCGCTTGATATGGTATTCACTTTTGTGAGAAATGCTTGATTATATTTATTATTTTCAAGATCCTGCTGGACTTTCTTTGTCAGAAGTTCTTCTGGGATGGGAAGAGTTGTGGTTGTAGGAAATGATTGGGCAAAAGAGTTAGGAAGGGGATTATACACTTCTTCAAATGTGGTCCAGGATTGCTGCGCGGTATTCCAAATTTGTTGGGCGTGCTGAGGGTTGATGAGACTACCAATACGTTTTGTCCAGACTTCATCGAGTTGTTGGCAGCGAGGGATATCATTACAGTAGGCTTTTTGAGTTGTTTGAGAAGAGGCTTGGGTGACTCCGGGTTGGAATCCAAGGGTATTGGTTTCTTGGGGAAGAGAAGTGTCTTCTATAATTTGAGGTTCACTCTCAAATTGGGCATAAATTTTTGTTTCGTCATCGGTTTCCATGGCGGAGAGGGGTGGACCTGTGAAAGTGATGAGGGGAAGGAGTTGATCGTAGACGCTGTGGGCCCAATTCGTGGGACGTTGTTGGTCAGTGAAATGAATTTCATTTTTGTTGAGTTTTGCGTAGGGACGGGAGTCAATTAATTGACATTGGTTCTGGAGAGCTTCTTGGAGTTGGGTGTAGAATGTGTCACGAGAGATTGATTCTGTAGGATCATTTTTCCCTGGCGGACCAATCCAGATACATTTGATGTTTTTTGAGGCAATTGGTTTAATTAAGTTTGAGATTTGTGTAACACGAGCATCTTTGGATGTGGTACTTGCTTCAAGATTTCCTCCCAATGAAATGAGTACTAGATTGTACTTTTTTTGTAACAGAGTGTTTATTGAGGGGGTTGGGTATTCTGTAATTGTACCTGAAATAGTGGAACCTACTAATTTTTGACATTGATTCTTCCCTTCGGTGTACCAAATGGGAGATGCGGAAACACAGCCATAACTCTCAACGGTGTTGCCGGCTTGTTTGAGGAGTGTATCTAATTCATGACCATATGTTCCAGCGTAGTGAGAGTCACCCAAAATGAGGATGTTGTCAGCGAGAACGAAAGAAGAGAGAAGTAGGAGGCAAGATACCACCAAGAGTAATTTAGATTTTAATTTGGATTTCATGAGGGTTTATTCTACCACAAATGTTTGGGTTAGGGTTGTTTTTTTGTTGAGGAGAGGATTTTCAATGAGGAGTTCTATACTGTATGTGCCAGAGGGAATACCTTTGCCAATGGTGAAATAGTCTTTGAATGAAATGGATTCGGTTGGTTCTTGGGAGATTATATCATAATGATAGTTGTTTTTTTTATCGATGTCGAGCATAACTTTACCAGTAGAGGAGAGGATACGATAATTTTCAATGAGAAGGATGTCACCATTGTAAGGGGTGGTTTTAATGATGTAACGAAAATAGGCGTCTTCACCTATGGTAAAATGATTCTTTGGATCAAGACATTGGTATTGTTCGTTGGCATAAGAACAAAAGGCAAATTCACTTATGGTGAGAGTTCCTTCTCGGGCATAGGGAATGAATTCGGTGTTGAGAATGGGCGGTTGATTGGCTTGATTTTTAATGGTGAGAATGCCTGTTTTGACCAGGAAGAGAACGAGGGCACTTGTGAGAACTATAACTACGAGGATTATGAATATTTCCACTATGGCGGAGGCTTTTTTGTTCATGTTAAATGCACTTTTTGATTATGAGGAAGGGGGACAGCAGAGTTGGTAGGTTGTGGGATCTGCAGAAGGACAAATGTCAGTTGTTTGGGCATTGGAATATTTAGAGTAATCCCAGCACACTTTTTCTAAATCTCTAGCATAGAGTTTGCCGCCAGGTGCTGGTTGCGTTAATTGTGGTTGACCGGTGGAAGGTTTACAGATGTAGCTAGACCAAGAAGTTGGTTTCCAAGTATCAGCTACAGGTGTATCATCGTTATTTAAAGGTTTAATTGAAAATTTGAAGAGGGCTTTAGAATCACCACATAACTTTCCGCTTCCTGATGAGCCGCCACCACTACCACCAGAACCAGAGGTGGAATGGCAGCATTTTTGTGTTCCAGGACAGCCATGCTGCATGCCTGTAGGTAAATTGATGTTTGCATTGTCATACTGATTTTTGGAATAACAAGTTTCAAAGCCTTGTGGTTCTCGACAAGTATATTGATTCCAGTTTGAGGGTTGAGCAAAATCAGTTCGAACGTTATTTGTGCCACAATTAGTGTTGGTGTTTGGAGTGGTAGAGCCACCACCGTTTATTCCAGTACAACCTGCTTTATTTTTGACTTCGGTTAAGTAAACGTATATCTTTTGATATTCAGCAGTATTTGTGATGAGAGAAGAATAGGGTGAAGTAGTCTCACCTGTAAAATATGTTCTATCAAAGAATATTTTGAGCAGTTGACAGGTGTTATCCTTTGCAGGAGGTTGATTCCATTGCTGTTGGTGTTGGATGATGTTACAGGCTATTGAATAATATAATGCTTGAGCGTCTTCGAGATCGCTTTTTTTACGATCGATAACGGATTGTGTGACAGATTTGACATAACCACAATTGCCCGCCATGAATTCGTCGTGTAAGGTTTTAATGGCTTGGGCGGCTTGGGGCTGTAATTGAATGATAATATTTTGAGTGTGTTTGTTTTTCCCGTAGGCGGAAGGAGCTTTGACGAGTTGGAATGCGTTGTCACAGCCGCCGGTGTTATCGGGATACATTAGTTCAGTTGTGACACTGATAGCTTTTTTGTCTATACCTTGTGCTCCAGAAATTCCTGCCGTGACATGATATGTGCAGGAACCAGAAGGGGTGGAAGTTACGATAGTGGGTTTGGCTGGACCAACTAAATTATGTGCTTGTACGCCATTGAAATCAAATTTGACTTTGAGGAGATCATCAGGTTTGATGAAATCTTTGCCTGCTTGGTCTTTTAAGATGTTGTTTTCTATTTTATATGGCAAAAGAACATTGACACCGTTATCTATGGTTATATGATATTCTCCTGCGGAATTGATTTGGTAGAGGAAACGATAGTTTTGGGCATTAATCGCTTTGCCAAATGTATCTATTTGCGGCTGAGCACAACCGGGATCGCTGCCGGTTTGAAGTTCGAGATTGCTGGTGCTGCCAGAAAATAATTGAGGGGTAACTGTGCCTAAGTTCATTTCAGGAGTGATGGAACCGGTAATCTTTTCAGAGAGAGGACGAAGGGGATATTCTTGAATATTTGTGCTTAGTCCTGTGACGGTTGTTTTCAAACAATATTTTCCGCCATCTAACAGAAGATGATTTTTAATTCTAATTGTATCATCTTTGAGGAAGAGATTAGGTGTGTCACAAGATACCCATGTGCTTGTTGTTTTGTCAAAGCAGCTGGTGTAGGGGTCTTCCAGATAGGCATTGGCACCGCCACCAAATAACGCGAAGAGTTCAGGACAGATATAACGACCCGTGGGTAGATCAACTTGACAGGCAATTTCGCCAGGGGGTGAAACATCACGAATAGGAAAATAAAATCGTACGGTGTTACCGTTTTTGGGGAGGTATTCTGTATCAAAACAATTGGCGGCGTCTTCAAAACGATCAACGGTTAAATCCACAACAACGTGATCATAACGATAATGGGAGGTCACTTTTTGAGGTGAAGGTAATTTCATATCCACCATCTGCCCGCGAGGGAGATTGAATTTACGTCCCTGATCAAGTGCTTTTGTTTTTTCTGTTTCAAATGGTGTGGTTTGGGTTGCCTGGACACAGTCACAGCCTTGGCTGCCACAATCAACGCCGGGTTTACCGAGATCTTCAACGCCTACACATTTGAGTGAGACATCGGCGGTGCGCACTTTACAGCCAGGGAAAATTAATGCGCCAATTTCGTAATTATAAACAGCGTTGCCCGTGGTGGGATCGTAGGTGGAGAGTTCACGACTGGCGGGAGTGACTAGAGTAGTTGTTTTAGTTGAGACGGAGTAGGCGGCATCGGTTATGAAATCCATGCCCATAGGCCAATCAAAGCCAAACGCGGCCATACATAATGATTGGGCAAAGCCTTGTGTTCCGGTGGCAAAGTATTCATTTAATTTGGCGTTGCCGTAATCTGATTTAATATCAGAAATGGATGAGGACATGGCTTCAGGGATTGATTTGAATCCAGCGGAGAAGACTTCGCTAATACCACCAACGGTGTCACCCTTGACAACGTCATCAAAATTGTATGTTGTACAGCCGTCATTTAATGCGGCAATGCTCTTGTATAATAAGCCACATACGTGCTGAGAGAAGTAGGTTTTACAGACTCCTGCGTCGCGCAAACCGGTTTTTTTTGCTTCAACCATACAGTTGTTGAGGCCTTGCAGAATGCTGCGCAGCATTAAGAGGTTTGCTCTGGTTGTGCTCAGACAAGCGGTTTGAATGGCACCAAGGTATTGTGTTTTGGGATTGACTTGAGGAAATTGTTCTTTGCCGGAGCGCAGATAATCAGTGAGGTAATTTGCACCAAATGCTTGAGAAAAGTCACGACTGGAATAATATCGCCATTCGGGATAATACGTTCCAAACACACCATGAGATTCACGGAAGAGTTGGTTTTGTTGATAATTCCAATCTTCAGCGTTATCTGGATTTGTGGTATCTTCTTTACCTGCACTACGAGCGCCAAAAGTGGGAATAGTTGGTTGGTTGGTTGGGATACAGACACATTGAAGTAGACCGGTTGTGCGTTTATCGGAATTGGTACCTACTGGTTCGCCTTTTGCATTTTCGTCTATGAAACAGTCAGTGGTATAACCGGCGGAGTAACCTTGGCCTTTGAGAAGTTGGTCTTTTCCATCTTGAAGTTGAATGGTGCCTGTTGCAGGATCAATTGCTTCTTTGTAGCAACCGTGAGCTTGGTCTGAGAGAGCAGTAGTTGAACCAGCAGGGAGATAGTTATTCCTAACACCATTGATGATATCTGCTTTGTAACCAGTACGTTTCGGATTTTTACAGACATCTATACAACTTTGATCTTTGCCTACAATAAAGTTTTCGGAACCAGGTGTACGATAAGCAAAAAGATTGGTTTCGCCGGCATATTTTTGTAAATATTCTTGCACAGTTAAACCATACTCTTTTACTAATTGTAACTTAACGATATTTTCTTTGGGAGGAGTGGTTGTGTCAATGACATATAATTTATCATTGGCGCGATAACAGTTAAATGAGCCTTTTTTTACCATGGCAGCGGCGATGGTGTTTCCGGTAGCGTCTTGTTTAATGAGATCTTGGCAATTTTCCATTAATTGCAATGGCACACCACTGCCTGAGGCGGCGCATTGTTGTTGTGCGAGCACCACTTTATCTACATCTAATTTTTCTTTAGATGCAGTCCATCTAGCAGGAACACCACGGCAAAAGACACGATCACAACTCCATTTGTAGAGTGTGTCTAATTTTGATTCGGCACTCCATAAGGATGCGGTTTTAGGACATCGTTGATCTAGGGAGAGTTTTTTGTTTGCCCAATCGGAACCGTATTTCTCTACAATAGTATTTTGTTCAGTGGTTGAGAGTTTTGTCCATTCATCAATGGTGCTTTCTAAAAGTAATTTATTCTGTTCAAGAGGAGAAGGACAGGATTTGTCTTCATCTTTTTTATTATCGCCATCTCCATTACTACTCTTAGAATTTATTTTATCTAAAACAAATTCACTTTTTGAAGTAAATAATCTTGCCCAGCGAATGGCGGTTCGGCCTAGGAATGAGCCAATACAGCTGACACCAAAAATCTTTATGGATGTTTCGAGATAGGGCATGATGTTATCGATCTGACGCATGACAAAATTTGTGGAATCAATTGTGGCATCGGCAAGAGTGTCGGGAATCATATCTTTACTATCAATAGGAATGTCAACGTAGTAGCCTAGGTCAGTGCAGAATATTTGAGTTTTAGGTTCGGAGAGTTGACCATTGAGAGTGCGGTCCTGATAGTCAACACGAATTTTCATGGGGAAGACAATTTGACGTTTCTTGAATTCGTTCCAGTAACTGTCTTTTTTTTCGCTGAGTTTTTCGGCGCTGTTGAGATTGTAGACGACGTACCAGGAGGTTTTATCACCGTTAGGTGTTTTTTGCCGAGTATTTGCGGGTATCATGTTACAGGCTAATTTGAATTGGGGATCTTGGAGCATGCCTTGAGTACAGGCTTTTTCAAATTGCACGTTGTTGATTTGATACGGAGCATTTGAACCGGTGGTGAGGGCAGCTAATCCTTGACCACGATAACTTATATTGAACACAGCGGTGATGACTTCGCGACCTTGGTCGAGTAAATTGGGATTTAAGCGTAGAGGCGCTTGGAATTGGGGCAGCGAGAAGATGGAGAAGTCGTTACTCACAGACGAGCATTTGTTGATGGTGAGGGTGGCAGTGGCTTGACGAGGATCGCTTCTTCTACCCAAAGGATCTTCTGCGATAACATAGACGTATTTTAGCATCTGTTGAGATGCAGCGGCTTGATCAATGGGCATGATGACGAATTTTTCTAAGCCAGGAGGGGTTTGTTTGGGAGTTAATTTGACCAGACTTAATTTACTCCCGGCAACATCAACCTCTTTAAATGTAAATTCACCTTTTTCATTGGAAGTGGTTTGTTCCCATGCTTCATCAAATTTGGGCGTGAATTCGTAGCCAAGAGGCGTGTAGATAAAGAGATATACTTTAGTTTTAGGTGAAGTTGTACCAGAGATATCAGAGGTGGTACGGCCTGAGCCTTCAAAATAATTATTGCCTTTCTCAATGGAAAATTTAACAATTGGTTCATGACCTAACACGTTGGTAGAAAAAGTTTTTTCGGTGGTCCAGCCGGCTTGATCGGTGGCAGTGATGAGAATGGTATTATCACCTTCTTTTAATTCGAGGGTTTGGAAAATAATTTGGCCTTGAGCTTTGTTGGTTGATTTATTGTTGATGATGATTTCATAGGTGCTATTTTCGGAGATGGTGCCATTGAGTTGATACGAGGTTGAAGGAAGAGTGGCAGGGATGGGAGGGAGAGAGAGTTCTGGTTTTTTGTTGTCGGTGGTAATGGTGTTTTCCCAGGTTGCTTTATTGCCGGCTTTATCTACGGCGTCAACTGTGAGGTTGTTTGGTTGGTTTGGCTGCAGTTGGATATTGGTAAATGTGAAGGGAACTGTTGCAGGGGATGAAGAGGCAGCGTTTGGGATAATAGCAAGAGTGAGTTTTGTGTCAATGAGAATATTGTTTACAAATAGAGTGAGTTTGGCACCGGGTTCAGTTGTACCGGTTATATCCAGTTTGGTTCCGGCGATGAATGAAGGTGCGGTGATGGATAATGCAGGGGGGGTGAGGTCAGGGGGGAGAGTTTGAAATGAATACAGTGATGCTTTGTTGTCATCTATGAGATTATTACTCTCAACGCTGTAATAATATTGAGTGTTTTCGTTGAGATTGGTGAGAGGAAATGTGTGGTTGACTAGGGAGTTGGCATCACCGAGAGTTTGCAGAGTAATTTTATCTTTGCCATAATGAACAAAAGAGTCAGCGGGTTCGCTTGTGGCCCATTTGATGGTGGCGCTATTAGTTGTGATGTCAATAGCTTGAACGCTTGAGATTTCTACCGCCGAGACGAGAGGGAGATTTATGAAGAGAGCGAGGACTAGAAGGGCGAACAGTTTATGGATGAGTGTATTTGTTTCTTGTTTGTGTTTGATCATTTTTTTAGTTATTATTCTTAGTTATTATCTTTAGGATTATTTATTTTATCTCAGGTTGCGGAACAATGAGACTATTTTTGTCTAAATTGAGGAGCAGATCGTATAATTCTTGCTCACTGGCTTTTTCTTTGGTGATGAGGTGAAGAGTGATTTGGTTAGCGGAAGAGAGTTGATCCCATGACGGGGTCCAAGATTTTTTATACCCACCGATAAAGTTTTCTTGATTGAACAAATCGATTTCAAGGTCATAGGTGAAATCGGCTTTGGCGAGAAACTGGAGTGATTGTTGTTGTTCTAGTTGTTCATCAGGAGTACCAGTTTTCACGAGGTTGATTTCATGAAATGGTTGGTCTGCGGAGGAGGGGAGGAGAGAATTTTGAGAATTGGTTGGTGAGGAGGTAGAAGAGACGGAGGGGGTCGTGGGGGGTAGTGCGGGTGCAATGGATGTATTGAGAGGAGTGGTTCGGTAAGTTAGTTTGATTAATGCAGTGTCTTTGGGGGATAGTTCTTTGGCGGGACCAAGTTGATTGTTGATTAATTCGTGTTTGAGTATTTTGATTTTTTGCAGAGGAAAATCATAGAGAGGAGCGAGATTGAGTTCAACAGATTTTCCCGCGGTTGTGACGGTACGCTGCCAGGATTCTTTATACCCTGGTTTGGTGGCGCGCAAAATGCCGCCGGGACAGTAAGGATAGTTTGTGGTGAAGCCGGCGTAGTTGAGAACGGGGTCATAGGATGTTTTGCCGATGTGACAATTGTAGCGAATACAGGTAAATGTGATATTGACGTTGTCAAGATCTTGACGTTCATAGACCCCTTGGTTGTTGTCGATGAGTTCATATGTTTTAATGGACATAGGAATGGTTCTGGTGTTACAGTAATTTTCATCAGTAATTGTATCTACATGAAGGCTAGGAGTGGTTGAGATTTCACCGCGATTGGGAATGTTACGCAGGAGATGAACGGTGAAGGCGATGTTGAAATTGTAGCCGGTGGTTTCGTCTTTTATACGAACGGATACGGGATAGACGACGTCGTAGGTGAATTTCCATTGCTGAATACATAGTAGAGAGAGATATTGGCTGCCACCCAATTGGGAGCTTTGCATTTTTCCGCCTGCGAGAGGAGTGATGGCAAAGTTGAAAGGGTAGCTATCATCAAAATTAAATGCGACATTGATTTTTGATTGTTCAAAAGTGTCGCCAATATTCCAAACATAGTGGTTTTGATAATAGGGCAGCGTGTCAGGAAATTCGACGAATTCGGTGCCTTTGATGCGCAGTTCACGCAAGTTGAGATGTAAGAGTTCTTTGAGCGTTTGTTCTGCCACTTGAGGATCCCATGTTTTTTTTGTGCAGCTTAATTCTAATCCGTTGACGGGGAGTTTGGGATGTTCGAGCGCGATTAAATCTTGGGTGAGGTCTTCGATTTTCAATGAAGACATTTCTGCTTGAACTATTTGTACGGCGGTGTCGTAGGCTTTTTTGAGTTTAATGGGAGACTCGGCTTGGTGTTGAATGATTTCGGCAATTTTTTCGCCGGCTTTGGTTTGCACTTCGATGTCCCAATGGACGTTGAAGAGGACGTTGCCTTGGTTTATGTTGGTGTCGGAGGCGATAGGACTTTTTTCAACGAGATTATAGGTTTGTTGGAATGGCTGTAAATCAAGCAGACAGGATTTGGTGTGGGCTTCGATGTATTGGTCGATTTGTTTTTTGATGTCGGTTAAGGGAGGAATTCTCGTAGTTGGTCCATACGCCCAATACGGAAGGACGTTGTTGGGAGAGAGACGAAGATATTGCAGGGCATCATTTGTGATCTGGGTGGGAAGTTGGATATAACCCCCTTGGGTGCCAAGTTGGAAGAGCGCGTCTTCACCGGCTTGTTGAATGCAAGAAGTGATGTAGCCTTCGACTTTGCCTTTTTCTGTTGGAATGATTTCATCGGTTTTAAATGAGATGATTTGTGATTGCAGGAGAAGAACTAAGGCAACGGAGATGAGAAGGACTAAGCCGAGAATGATGAAGATGGTGACTTGAGCTTTTTTATGGATTTTTTGAGGGAAGGGTGGAGAAAAAAGAGGGAAAAAGATACGGGCAAAAGCAAAGAAGCTAACAGAAATAGGTCTATTTATACGTCTATCCAACCTCTTTTGGTACATAGGTGTGGGATAGTTGGATGGTTTATAAAGGTTATGTTGGGAGACGACGAGAAAATGAGTTGTTTTTTATAATATGGTTGGCGGCATAGACTCCATAAATAAATGCGTCTTCAATACCGCAGATATTGTTATCGCCAATTACATAGAGATTTGTTGCTTGTTGAAATTCTAACAGATTGCTGCCTTCAATGTTAAATGCAGGATTCCAATGTTTGTATTTAAGAATTCGAGGTGTTTTGAAATAAGCCCTCAATGAGGGATTTTTGATTTTAGAGTAAAAAAGAGAGGTATTATCATTTTGATGAGCAATGGCAAGAATAGAGGAATGATTTGAAAATACATTCTCTTCACCGGAAGAAAATTTTTCGTGTAAATCTCCTTTTATATGAAACATATGGGCATTAACAGGGCCACGAATTGGTTGTTTTAAATGGATTATTTTTTGGGAAATATGGGGAGGAGTGGCAAGAATGAGGTTTTTGCAACGGTATGATTTTTTTGATTTTGTTTTAATGAGGAAATCACTTTTTTGCGGTTGAACTTTAATGACTTCGTCGTGTATCCAAGAAGATTGGAGTACTTCCTCTACTTCTTTTTTTTTTGAAATG
>JAHFQW010000010.1:44034-50079 GCA_023259115.1 archaeon | reverse complement strand
GACTTGTTTCGTCGAGGATGGCAGTCGTATAAGAATGCGGTGGAGAAGAAGAAACAGAAGACGTTGGGAGAGTTTTAGGGGGAATTTTTGTTTGATTTTAATCTGGTTTTAGTTTGGTTTTAGTTTGGTTTATATATCTCTTCTTCTTTCTTTGTTCTATGTGGGTTGCAAAAATTAGAAATAAACATGATGATTGTGTGACGACTCCGAAAGTTGTTAAGCATCAAATTACGGTTTATGCGACTCCGGGCACATCTTATACTGATGAGAAATATATTTACAATACAGGTTTCTTACATTTAGTTGGTCCTGATAAAAATAAGTTGAATTTTATTCGTGATCTGAAAAAAGATAAACGAGTTGTGAGAGTGGAGGTGAATAAGGATTTACTGGTGTTATTGGAACGTAGGCCAAAAGAACAAGAAGCTTATAGTGCGTTTCGTTCTCCTGAAATATTGTGTATCCAACCAATTTTCTGTAATCCTCAAGATGGATTTGAATACTGGGAAATTTGTTCTTGGGATAAAAAACATATTCAAAAATTCTTGGAGGAAATAAGTAAAGTGGGCAAGCCGGAACTATTAAGTATGCAGCAAATGAAACTTAATGACATGTATTTTTTTCACTTTATTCCGCATCTTACTTCTAAACAGAAAGAAGCGTTAGAATTAGCGATTCAGGCAGGATATTATGCGGTGCCGCGAAAGATTGAATTGGCGCAATTGGCGAAGGGTATGCATATTACTCCTCAGGCTTTTTCTGAGCATTTACGCAAAGCTGAGGCGAAACTGATACCTTCTTTGACAAAGAGTTTAATGTGATTATTACTTTAATTCTAAAATGGGATTTAGGGGAGTTAGAGGGATTTATTCAAAAATAGCTTTCATACGAAAGCATAAATTATAAATTGATGTTATTTCTTTCTAGTAATTACATGTATTTTTAAAATAAACTAGGTGATTACAATGAAACGGGATGCAACATATTCGGAGATAATTGGACCAGAAGAATTTAATCGAATAAATACGGAGGAGCATTTGTATATCAAAAGCGCTGATACGATTATTAAAAAAATTATTGCACAAAGAGTGCATGAGGCTGATAGAATATTGGAAGTTGTGGAATTAGGATGCGGTCCAGCACGTTTACTTCCAAGAATTGGTGAAGTGGATAGGATTAGATTGGTTGGAGTTGATCATGATGAGAAATTTGTGTCATATGCTCAAGATAGGGTTAGAGGTACTTCTCTTGATGTTAGATTAGATGATATAATTAGTTATACTCATGAAAAACCAGTTGATATTTTTTATAGTCAGGGTGTTCATCACCATATGGCAAAACCACCTACGGAATATTTGCAGAATGTGGCTTCACAGCTTAATCCGGGGAGTATTTTTATTTTGAGTGATGAGTTTTTGCCAGAATATAAGACAGAAGAGGAAAGACGAGTACGTGCAACGATTTGGTATGCCCATATTATTGATCATGCATTGCGGTATGGTTATTCTTATTTGGCTCAAGAGGAGGCAAAAACTTTTCTTGATGAACTTAATACGGAAATTGATGAAACACGTGTAAAAACGCCTCAACAAATTGAGTTAGTGTTAAGGAGTGTCCGCGGAATTGAGGCTGCGGTGAGAAAAAAAGATGTAAAAATGGCAGAGCAATTTGCTACGCTTTTTTTGTGTAATTTGGAGAAAATTTATAGTTGGATGCAACAAGAGGATCCAACTATAAATCTTTCACGTGGAGATTATAAGATTTGTGATACGGTTTTTAGAGAGGAAGTAAAACAAGCCGGATTGAGAGTTATTATGAGAAGAACGGTTGGACCAATTGATAGCATTGGCGCAATGGGCATATATATTTTAGAAAAAGAGTGAATTAGGGTTTTTACACATTCTTCTTAGGTAAGCCAATATCTACTACGACGGTTTTGTCTTTGTATTGTTCTAGGCCGGGTTTGAGGTCATGAAATGTGATAATGTAGTCTGTATTGCAAGATTTTTCGAGTGTTTCCCCGGTGTCGGGATGTATGCCTGAGGGGATGTCGATGGATATTTTTGGACCGGGAAGTGAGTTGTAGTAGTCTATGGCGGATGAGATTGGTTCGTGGGGTGCGTTAGTGATACCTATGCCAAGCATTGCGTCGATGAGGATACATTGGATGTCTTTTTGAGGATGAAATTTCTCTAAATCGGCTTTGTTGTTTATTTTTATGATGTTGATGTCTTTGCGAATGGATTCGTAGTGTTCGCGGGCGGCGTCTGAGAGGGATTCTTTTTCTCCAAAGAAGAGTATCACGACGGGATTTTCTTTGGCAAAGTGTTTGGCGGTGGCAAAGCCGTCGCCGCCATTGTTTCCAGGACCGGCAAATATGAGTATATGGGATTTTTTGGTGGGATATTTTTGTTTTATAGAATAATAGACTTGCTTGCCGGCGTTTTCCATCAAGTCTGCGGCAAAAATTCCTTGTTTGGCAGCAAGACGTTCGAGCTGCTGCATTTGTTTTACAGTTATCATCGTATCCTCTTTTATTGAGGGGTTTGATTCACTTTATAAAATTTGTCAAACTCCTCTTAGAATGACTTTGAATATTGATAACTATGTAAAAGATATAATATTTGACATAGTTATCTAATAAATAAACTGTGGTTTATTATATTGATGAATGTAGGGGTTATTCAAAGTCCTCTATAGTGAGAGAGGGGTTTTGGAGGGTTTATATATTTTTTGAGGGTGGAGAAGAGAGGTGGAACTCTTTTAGTTCTGTTAGCCAAGAGGGGAATATTTTTCAAGAATTTTGGCGTTTTTTGCTGCTTTCTCTAAAAGCTGTTTTGCTTTTTTGGGTTTGGTGCTGAGATATTCTTGGGCTTTTGTTACAATAAATTCTACTCCGCGCCTGTAGGCGATATTTTTTATTTCGTTTATTTCTGTGCTTATGTCAACATCAGAAGAAAACTGGTAGAGTTCTTTTAAACTTTGTTCTAGGCCACCTATTATATCTGTGTCGTTTTTGTACGTTCTTCGGAGGTTTTTTGCGGTTCTTCTGGCAAGGCATAGTTCTTCGTTTACGTATTGTTTTTGGTTTGAGGGGAGATTTTGTTTTATCTCTTGTTTATATTCTGATACATCGATTGAGCTGTTTTCGAGATAGGACAATAACGCGATGCTTCCAGTAAAATTTTGGGACACTATTTGGATTATTTTTTGTATCGTTGTTTCAAGAATAGAATAATCTATTTGATATTGTTTTGCGTTTGCTTCAGTTATTCTTTTTTCTGCATCTTGGAGGGCGTGAATGGAGTCTTCATAAGATCCTTTTCGTAATTTCACCCCATATTGAAAGCCACCTATAGCTTGGCCAATTCTTAGAGAAATTTCTTTTTTATATGCGGCTTCTCGTGTGGTGTCTGTTACTAGGGACGGATTTTCAAGTTCTAATCCTTCAATATCATACACGAGTAGATGTCCTGCTTGTGCAGCTTTTTCTATTTCTTGCGGTTTTTTTATTCCAAGATACATATGTTCTGTTTATGGTTTGTTTTTTATAAAGTTTTTGAGGGTTTTTTGGATGTTTTCTCACGAATAGTTCACGTTTTACAAGAAGTAGTGTACTCCTAGGGCGGTGAGAAATCCAATCAGACTGCCGATAAGGACTTGCAGGGGAGTGTGGCCCATGGAATAATGAAATTTGGATTTGATGTTGTGCATTTTGAAGAGTTTTTCAATGGCTTTGCCTTCTAATCCTACAGATCTTCTTACGCCAAATGCGTCACGTATGACAATCATGGCAAGAACAAGACTTACAGCGAAAATGGAGCCGGGGCCTTCTTGTAGATAAATAATTGTGCACATGCCAATGACAAAGGCGGAATGGGATGAAGGCATGCCACCGGTGACGATGAGGTCGTGCCAGGAGAGGGATTTATGTTTGAACCAGTAGATGATGATTTTGATGAGTTGGGCGCCAAAACCTGCGAGAATAACGGCGAGAATGATTTTGTTCATGTTAGGTTTAGGAAGATTTTATGGTTTATATATTTTGTTTTCTACTCTAGAGGGAAGGGAAGTATTTTTATGCAAAGGATGATTTGTAGGCTGTGATGAAACAGAAACATCGATTGCTGGGGTATGTTGGATTAGGAGTTGTTTTACTTCTAGGGGTGTTAGTGTGGCGTTTTTTGCCGATGTTTACGGCGTATGTTAATCCAGTTATGCTGCGAGGATTGATGTTGGAGTCTGGTGTACGAGGGTATATCTGGTATTTAGTGATTATGATGCTCTCTGTGCCGCTGCCGATTCCGAGTACGACGGTGGTTTTAGCAAGTGGATATGTGTATGGGACGGGTGTAGGAGTTGTGTTGTCACTGATAGGGATTGTGTTTGGGGCAACTTTTACGTTTTATTTATTTCGCTTTTTTGGTAAATTTATTTTAGAGAAAATGGTGGATGAACATCATGTGCGGCATTTTACTCATTTGTTTAAAAGAAGAGGAATACCTTTTGTGCTATTGTCTTTTTTATTACCGATTTTTCCAGATGATGTGGTGATTATGCTTTTGGGGATGACCTCGATGTCTTATCCAATTTTTTTATTGCTGTTAATTATTGGGCATATTCCTCGATTCTTATTGGTCAATGCGGTGGGAGAAGATTTGTATACGGGATTGACGCTGCGAACAGTGCTATTGTTAGTATTGTGCGGCGTACTTATGCTGATGGCGATTTATCGTGAGAAAGTGAAGAGGGTGTTTTTTCATGAGTTGAGAGGGCTAGAGGGGGAGGTAGAAGTGGTGGAGAGAAAAGCAGGGATTGTTAAACACAACGCGCGAAGGAATGGGGAAATAATGAGAAGTAGAAAAAGAAGAGGGAAGATTGAGAGGGGGTAGAATTAAGAATAGTTGATTAATACACTCTACAAAATGTTAATTTGGCTTTTGGTGTATCTAAATTATTATAAAGTGTTTTTTGTGTTATGTTCTTATGTCTATTAAAATTTTGCCTGTGGGTCTTGTGAATAAGATAGCAGCGGGGGAGGTAGTGGAGCGGCCGGCGTCAGTTGTGAAAGAATTGGTTGAGAATGCACTAGATGCGGGAGCGCGCAGGATTTGTGTTGAGATTAAAGATTATGGTACAGAGTTGATTGCAGTTTTGGATGATGGGTGTGGGATGAGTGAGGAGGATGCAAGGCTTGCAATTGTTGCGCATGCGACGAGTAAGATTCAAGAGGAGAAAGATTTATTTGCGATTGGGACTTTAGGGTTTCGGGGGGAGGCGCTGGCGAGTATTGCGGCGGTTTCAACATTTGTTCTTGTGACGAAGCGTGCTGAGGATACGGCAGGATTGCGTATACGTGTGTCTGGGGGCATGGTTGAGAGTGAGGATGCGGTTGCGGCGGATGTTGGGACGCGAGTTGAGGTGCATGATTTATTTTTTAATACGCCAGCAAGACGGAAGTTTTTGAAGAGTGATGCGGTGGAGTTGCGTCATATTATTGATGTGGTGGAACAGTATGCGTTGGTTAATTCGGGTGTGGCGTTTCGATTGGAGCATAATGGCGTTATTATTTTGCAGGTGCCGGCGGTTTTAGATATGAGAAATACAGTGGCGTCGGTCTATGGGGTGAGTGTTGCGAAAGATTTAGTGCCGGTGCGTTTTGAGATGCAGGGAGTGGAGGTTGAGGGGTTTGTGGGAAAACCGTATGCGGCAAGGCAGGATAAGAGTTATCAGGCGTTGTTTGTGAATGCTCGCTGGGTTCGCAATGCGGATGTGGTTCGGGCGGTGTACGAGGGGTATCATGCGGCGTTATTTGTGGGAAGACATCCGATTTTTGTTCTTAAATTAGTGGTTGATGTGGGAGAGGTGGATGTGAATATTCATCCGCAAAAGTCTGAGGTGAAATTTTCTCGTCGAGAGGTGGTGCTGGAGGCTGTACGTTGCGCGGTACAGCAAGCACTACGCGAGCACAATTTATTGCCGGAAGTAGATGTGAAGTTTGATGAACAATTAATGCTTGGGGCGGTTGAGAGTAATTATGGTGTG
>JAHFQW010000010.1:10179-44024 GCA_023259115.1 archaeon | reverse complement strand
TGAAGAAAAAAGTTGGGCGAGAGTTGTATCCGTTTGAAACAAGCACGCAAGAGATGTTGCAAGTGGGAGAGAGTGGATGTGCGGGGTATGGTGCTGTTGGGAGGGCGGGGGTAGATATTGGTTTGGTTGATGTTGGTTTGCAAGAGGAGGCAGTACAAGATGATGAAGTACAAGAAGAAAAGAGTGGGGAGAGTACTGTTGGTTCAAAGATGGTTAATGTAACTTCTGAAAGGACATCTTTATTGTCTCGATTGCCGCTTCTTAAAATTTTAGGGCAGGTGCATAAGACTTTTTTTGTGGCGGAGATGCAGGGAGGAGTGGCGTATTTAGATCAACATGCGGTGCATGAGAGAATTTTGTATGAGAAATTCATGGAGGAGTTGATGTTGCGAAAAGTGGAGGTACAGGAGTTGTTGCAAGGCGAGATTTTAGAATTGTTGGCAGGGCAGAAAGTGATAGTTGAGGAGTATATTGAGTTGCTTACTAAGATGGGATTTCAAGTTGAACATTTTGAAGGTAATTCGTATGTGTTGAAAACGATTCCAGAGGTGTTTGGACGTGTGCAGAGCAGAGAATTATTTTTTGTGGTGCTCGAAGAGTTGAAAGAAGAGAGAGGTAGTGGAGTGGCAAGAGTGCAAGAGATGATTATTACACGTATGGCGTGTCGAGCGGCGGTGATGGCGGGGGAGGAGGTAAGTGTTTTTCGTATGGAGGAGTTGGTTAGGCAACTTGGGAAAGTGAAGAATCCGTATACGTGTCCGCATGGACGACCGACGATTATTACAACAGTGAAAGAAGAGTTGGAGAAGAAGTTTAGGCGCAAAGGCTAGTTTTGATTTAATTTACATATTTGGAGTTAAAATAGGCTTCTAGGGTGGGAGAGTTTCCGTTGCTGAGGAATTCTGAGGCAATGGTTCTAAATTCTTGGATGGGGAATGGTTTTTGGTATAATCCTAATGCACCGTATTGTCTTACTTCTAGATGTAAATCGTGAGGAGTACTGGTTCCACTGATCATTAAACGAGGAGTTGTTTGGTGTTGAATGGAGGTTAATAGTTTTAATCCACACATAACAGGCATTTCTCGGTCTGTGATGATGAGATGATAATTGCTACCTTGGCTGAGAAGATCTTTTGCTTCTTTTCCATTTTTTACAAGTGTTACACGGGCAATAGGGCTTAATATGGCTTCGTATAATCTTTGTATTGTTGGATCGTCTTCTGCGATTAATATTTTATGTGTTGGGTTTAAATCGGTCATGGTGTTTTTGCGTACGTGAGTATATTCTGTATATGTCTTTCTTTTTTTGAGTGTGGGGTTTATATAGTTTTCGCTTATTTTCTCTTTATTTAGTGGTAAACTTGTGCTTTTTCGTGGCGAAAAGTTTAAAAAGTAGGGTTGTTTTTACTAACAAAAATAAGAGGATATAGGTGAAATTTCTCACACTGCTTAAGAGGTAATTACCATGGATGAACGATTAAAGACTGGAACAACGACCGTTGGTATTGTATGTAAAGATGGCGTGGTGATTGCGGCGGATAAGCGAGCTACGGCGGGCACGATGATTGTGGATAAGCGTGCAGAGAAAGTTCACGTTCTTACTGATGATGTGGCGGTGACAATTGCAGGAATGGTGTCCGATGCGCAGTTACTTATTAAATTAGGGAGAGCGGAGTTGAAGTTGAAAGAAGTGAGAACGGGTAAGAAGCCTTCGGCTAAAGAAGCGGCAAATTTACTGGGTGGTTTGTTATTTTCCAATATTCGACAGATGAGTATGATGCCGGGGGTTGTGCATTTTTTAATGGGTGCAAAAGATGCGGCAGGAACGTATTTGTATGATTTATTCCCTGATGGCAGTGTGACGCCTATACGAGATTTTGTGTCTTCAGGTTCAGGTTCGGTGTTTGCGTTGGGAGTTTTAGAGACGCAGTATAAGGAAGGTATGACTACGGCTGAGGGTGTGAAGTTAGTGGTGCGTGCAATTAATACAGCGTTGCAACGGGATAGTGCATCAGGAAATGGTGTAGATGTGTTGGTTATTTCAGAGAAAGAAATTAAGAGAGTATTAGCAAAGGAAGTTGAAGTGAGTTTGTTGTAATTGGTTAACGATTCTTTCGTTTTTCCTTTTCAATTCAATTAGGATCATATAGTAATGGTGAATAGTTTTCGAATTTTTCGAATGTTTGTTCACCATTATTAATACAAGAAAATGAGTAATGACTCATTTTCTGTACAGAAATGTGGTAGCTTTCACATTTCTTGTAAGTAAATGTATGGTTTAATATTCGATTATTTCATTCATTTACTATAACGATTCTTTCGTTATGGTTTTAGGTTTTTACACGTGATATTTTACACGTGATATTATAGAAACGTAGAGGTTTTTAGAACAATGGCAGATATACAAAAGGAAGTATTAAAAGTATTACCCGCAGATAAAATATCAGATATTGCGTTTGAGGGAGCAAATATAGTGCTCTATACAAAAGATAAAGAATATTTCTTAGATAATAAAGGAACGATTCGCGAAGCGGTACAGCAGTTTAAGAAGCGAATGGAGCTGCGCCCTGATCCGTCGATTTGTATGGATCCGGTGAAGGCTGAGAAAGAAATTGAGAAAATGATTCCCAAAGAAGCAGGGGTTACGCAGTTTATTTTCGATCCCCCGCGGTCACAGTTGATTATTCATGCGGAGAAGCCGGGTGTTGCGATTGGTAAACAGGGGGAGATTTTGCGGGAGATTTCTGCGAAAACGAATTGGGTGACAGTTGTGAAGAGAGTGCCACCGATTAGATCAAAATTAATTGAGAGTATCCGCTCTGTATTATATGAGAATGCGGATTATCGTAAGAAGTTTTTGGATAAGACGGGACATCGAGTATATGATGGTTGGTTGCGAGAGAAAAAACATGAGTGGGTTAGAGTTTCATTTTTAGGCGCGGCAAGACAGGTTGGGCGGACATGTTTTCTTTTACAGACGCCAGAATCACGTATTTTAATTGATTGCGGGATTGATCCGAGTGAAGAAGGAACAGAGAGCTATCCTTATTTAGATGCGCCAGAATTCAATATTAGCGAGATTGATGCAGTGGTTGTGACGCATTCACATTTAGATCATTCTGGCTTGATTCCGTATCTGTTTAAGTTTGGTTATAATGGGCCAATTTATTGTACGGCGCCGACACGAGACGTTATGGCGCTCTTGCAGTTGGATATGATTAAAATTCAACGTAATGAAGGGAAAGATCCGATTTTTACAACAGAAGAGATTCGTAAGATGGTGCTGCATACGATTTGTTTAGATTATGAGGAAGTGACGGATATCACTCCTGATGTTCGTTTGACACTGTATAATGCAGGGCACGTGATTGGTAGTGCGATTGTACATTTTAATATAGGAAATGGCTTACATAATTTGGCGTATACGGGTGATTTGAAGTATGCGCGAACGAATTTGCTGGAGGCAGGAAATACGCAATTTGCACGATTAGAAACGCTGATGATTGAATCGACGTATGGTGGGAAGGGAAACATCATGGCGGAAACAGAAGCGGATGATTACATGGTGAAGGTGATTAAAGATACGTTTGAGCGCGGTGGGAAAGTATTGATGCCTGTGCTTGGTTCTGGACGAGCGCAGGAAGTGATGATGATTGTGGAGCGGTTATCGCGCGAGGGAAGAATTCCTAAAGCGCCGGTGTATGTGGATGGGATGCTTTGGGATATTACAGCGATTCATACGGCGTATCCGGAATTTTTGAATCGGAATGTTCGGCAATCGTTTTATGGAACAGAGGGAAATCCGTTTTTGTCTGATATTTTTAAGCAGGTTGGGTCAAATAAAGAGCGACAGCAAATTATCCAAGAAGAAGGGCCGTGTTTAATTCTTGCAACGTCAGGTATGCTGCAAGGCGGGCCGTCGGTTGAGTATTTGAAGAATTTGGCAGAGGGGAGTAAGCATTCATTGATTTTTAGCTGTTATCAACCACCTGGTTCTCTGGGACATCGCATTCGTGAAGGAGAAAAAGAGATTATGATGAATGATGGAAAATCGTATGTGATGAAGATAAATATGGATGTACATCGTGTGGAGATTACGAATCATTCTGATCGACGACAGTTGATGAATTTCATTAAGAGATGTAATCCACAGCCACGTAAAGTGATTATTGTGCATGGGGAGAGCAGCCGCTGTTTAGATTTGGCGGCATCAATTCATCAGCAGTTTAGAATTGAGACTGTGGCACCAAAAAATTTGGATGTGATTCGGATTAAGTAGAGGGATTGTTGTTATTTTTTTTTGTACAGAAATACGATAGTTTTTGTATTTTTGGTAATTAAACTGTGATGATTTAGGTGTGGCGTCCCACGCAGTTTATTATCAGTAACTTTTAAAAAGAGTTGTTCACTATTTTTGTTATGATTATTCGAGCTGCAACGGAGGATGATTTTGAGCAATTATTTTCTTTTGGTTCTATGATTGTGGAATTTCGAGTGAGTGCGGATGAATCGTTTATGGATAGAGATGAGTTTTTGTTACGTATAACAAATAACGAGGATGTTTTTTTGCTGGCAGAATTGGATTCTAGGATAATTGGTTTTATTCTGTTTGGCATAAATGATAAAGATAGGTTGTTGAAGAATAAGTATGCTTGTTTGGTTTATCTGGTAGTAGATGCTGATTATAGACGAAAAGGTATTGCGGGGAAGTTATATGATACGGCATTGGGATTGTTACACAAAAAAGGTATTACACATATTTATAGTTGGGCGAATGTGGAATGTGATAATTCGATGATTCGTTTTCTGACAAAACGAAAGTTTGCGAAAGGACATCAATATATGTGGATGGATAGAAAGATTTAGGGCTAAAAAAAGCGCCAACGCCCAGACATTCTCATTGACGTTCGAGATATTGTTGGTTCGGGCGTCAATATTTGAACTGGGAATCCACAAGGGACAGGTTTGCTCTGGTTCTTTAGTTTTTCTAAAGAGGGTTCAAGACCTGCGCAATATCTCGCTTTCTTTTGGGAAAGTACCGAGTTATGCGACGTTGGCTTGGATAAGAAGATTTTGCGAACTCTTTATAAAATTTTGTTAAAAATTGGTGTTGTTTAGTTTTTTTGATTGTCTTTAAAGTGCTCTATTGTTTGAGTAATTTCTTGAGCAATTCCCTGAATACAGTCATATTTTTTTATCTCATCTGTGTTGACCCAGGCGTAATTAGTGAATGAGCCATTCTCTAGAGCAATTTCTCCGCTTTTGTAGTATGCGGCGAATTTGACTAAGAGAACGGGGATGCCATCTGGTCTTATGAAAGCTACGCTGTTGATGTATTTGAGTTTTGAGCTTAGGTCGATTTCTATACCTGCTTCTTCTTTGGCTTCACGAGCTAACAATAATTCTACAGCGTTTTCATAGTCTAGGACGTCGCCGTTATGTCTTGTAGGAGAATCTAGGGGGAGATCTTTCCATTCCAACTTGCCGCCGGGAACACAGTATTTATTGGGATGTACTTTTTCTGTGGAACTACGTTTAAGAATTAAACAACGCTGATCTTGCTGGCGATAGATTATGATATTAGCAACAAGATAAAATAATTTATCTGATTTTGCGTGCTGCAAGCTTATTTCTTGTGCGGTCATGATGATGTGAAAAAATTATTTCAATGGTTTTGCGGTATTCTTGGCACAGTAGGGGCAGTTGCCTTGCCAATTATTTTTCCGGGTGAATTTGTAGTTACAGTGGCTGCATTTAAATGCTTTATAGCCTTCTGGTATTTCATCCATGTCTTTTTTTTGTTCGGTTTTGTTTTGTAAAAGAGGTTTAGCTTGCGTGATTGGTTTACGTTCTGGGATTATTTCAGTTTTTACTTCAGGTCGTTTTTTGCGTATGCTGTCATCTTTAATAATCATCACTTTACTGCCGGGAAAAGCGAGGCAGTTAGAACAAACGAGGGCGTTTTTTAATGGGTCGATTTTTAATTCGGTGGCCCTAAATTTTAAATGGCAGTTGTTACATTCCATTACTAAGCTGTTAAAGTCTTCGTCCATGTTTTATACCTCGTTTTTCGACTTCTTTCTTTTATTAATTTTTTCTTTTAATATGATTTTCTTTTTTTTAATTTCATCTAATTGATTTTTTACTTTTTCATGTACATTTTGGCTTATTTCTTTTGTCTTATAAAAAGCTTTTTGTGTTCTACTCTTTATTGTCTCGTGATAGTATTGATAGGAAATATATTTTTGAATAGTTTGAGCGTATTCTTTGCCAACCCAGATGATTCCTACAATTAGAAGGGGCCAGCTTAGGATGTATATCCCTACCGAGAGCCAGCGCAGGGTTGCGTCTGTAAAATACCATACAAAAGTGATCGTGGCAATTTTGCCAAGCGTAAAGCTGAGTAGAATGAAAAATATTCCTATATAGAATTTCGAGGAAAAGTTGTAGGAAGGCATGACTGTTATATTGTTGTACTTATCTATATCACACTTTTTTTATAAAAAGTCTTTGACGGATAAATCGGCACGAGTTACCAAGTCACTTTGCGAACAGTAGGGGCAGAGTAAATCACGGGAGTGAAATTTGTATTTACAGCGTGCACAGAATAAATCTAATTTTGTATTACGTTCTTGGGATGAACTTGAGGGTGAATTTTTATTTTGGCGATAGCAGTTGAAGCATTCATATTTTTGTTTACCGCTCAGAGTGAGGCTGCGAGCTTGGAGTGTATCTACGTTTTTTTCGCATGTTATACAGCTTACTTTTGTTGTACCAAAGTCTATCATGTTATGCTAGAAAGGGGGCGAGTTTAAAAATTGTTGTTACCCCTGAAGATAAACAAATATCTCTATTTGACCCAAAAGTTAATATAATCTTGTGATTGATTGGGTTTTATGAGTAAGATTACAGGTATGAATAAGGTTATAGAGGAGATTACAAAGAGAGTTGTACCTAGTTTGGCGCAGAGAGCGCAACGTGAGAAGGCAATTTCATTGTTTTTACAGAGTTTGAATAAAGTAGTTGTTAATGGGGAGGCTATTTTAGGAGGCAGCGGGGCGAAGGATACATGGCTTGCTGCGGCTGCGGATATTGATATTTTTGTGTTGTATGATTATGGTAAATATGCGGCAAGATCAATGGAACTCTCTGAGATGCTTGAGAGTGCACTGCAGAGTGGTTTTCCTAATATTAAACGAGAGCGATTACATGGGAGTCGAGATTATTTTAGGATGGAATATGAGGGGTTGTGGTTTGAGGTTGTACCAATCTTGAAGATTTCAAGCGCGAGAGAGGCGAAAAATATTACCGACATTTCACCGCTCCATGCGCGGTGGATTAACAAATCGGGAAAGAGATTGAAAGATGAAATTCGTTTGGCAAAGCAGTTTTGCAAGTCACAACAGTTGTATGGGGCGGAGTCGTATATTAATGGTTTTAGCGGGTATGTGCTGGAAATTCTGGTGATTTATTATGGTTCGTTTGAGAAGTTGTTACGTGCGGCAGTTAAATGGAAAGAGAAAGAGGTGGTGGATGCGGCGGGTTATTATAAAAGCAAAAATGTGCTCTTTGAATTGAACAAATCTAAGTTGGTCTCACCACTTATTGTGATTGATCCGGTAGATAAGACTCGTAATGCGGCGGCGGCGTTATCTTTGGAGAAGTGGAAATTATTTACGCAGAGGGCAAAAGAGTATTTGGCAAAGCCGAGTGTCAGATTTTTTGAGCGAGCGAGAATTTTGGTTGAGAAGTTACAACAAGAAAAGAGGGGGAAAGAGATTGTTTATTTAGAATTAGAGTCGTTGGAAGGAAAAGAGGATGTTGTGGGGGTTAAGTTGTTGAGAGTGTTTGAGTTCTTACGTGAGGGATTGGGTGAATTTGGTGTGGTTGAGAGTGGTTGGGAGTGGGAAGGTAGAGTTGTGATGTATTTTGTTGTTTCGCTCAAAGAGTTGGATAAAAAGATGGTGCGAGGAGGACCTACAGTACAGATGACGGAATTTGCGCAGAAATTTCGAGCGAAGTATAAAGATAAGGCAATATTTGTGAAAGAAGGGCGGTTGTACGCGTCTGTGGAACGAGAGTATACGGGTTTAAAAGAAGTTGTAAAAGTGCTTTTGAGAGATGTGTATGTACGTGAACGGGTGAAGAAAGTGGATTTGGTGAAGGTGTGTTAGGTTTTTTGCTGTTTACTATATGATTTGTGTTTTACTGTTATGATTTTTATTTTTAGTTTGCATGTCTTTTTTGTGGCTGATTTTTTTTCGTTGAAAACGGATAACGCTGCTGGTTTTTGAACCTAAACGCAAAGAACGGGCAATGATTTTAATGCCACGGCCTATTTTGGTGAAGCGCTCTACAGCGGCGAGACGTTCAATTTTTGTGGCTTTACTTACTTCAATGGTTTCGTGGAGTACGGCTTGGCCTACGGCGATTTGTTCGCTGGCACGAAAGAGGAGGAATGCTTCTTCTGCGGCGCGAAAGAGGATGGCGAAGGGTATTATAGCGAGTAGATCTAACCAATTTTTTTTAAAGAATAATTTAGCACTTTTTGCTTTGAGGGAGAGGAAGGTGAGGTCAATGGCAAAAATGGCAATGACAATATAATCAGCGATCTCCAGTGCCGTTTGAAATGTGAGGTTTTCAATGTGGATGAAGAGTTCAAAGATGATGATTACAAAAAGTAGAACGAGAGCGAAAGGGATGAGTTTGCCATTGTACTGTTCTACTTTTTCCCAAAATTCATTCATGGGGTTGTATTCTTTTGTGGTTTTAAAAGGGTGTTTATACATTTAAGAGTAGCAATTTCTTTTTTTTTGAATTATTTTTGTAGAAAGTTGTAAAAGAGAGGGGATGTTGGTATTTTTTGTATACATTGGGCCATCCAAAACTATATAAACCACTTCCTCTCTTTTCAGGGTCATATGGCAGCAATAAATTTAGGACAAGGGGTGAAGGCACAATGTAAGGTGTGTGGTAATTTTTCTCCGGCGGATCAATTTAAGTTACATTTTCAATTGAAGCAGATGGTATGTCAGGGATGTTATTCTGGTAAGACTTCGTTTAAAGGGGTTAAGAATGATGAAGTGAAAAAAGAACCAGAAGAACCACCTAAACCGGCGGGGTGGGATAAGGAAGATGATTATTTGGATCGGGTGGCGAGAATGCGTAAGGAGCAGTCTTCAGGTTATTTTTCACGTGTTGCGGGGTCTGATTTGGTGAAGTGTAATTGTCCTAATTGTAAGTATTCTTATAAGTATGATCCATTTAAGAGAATGCCGCAGGCGTGTCCATATTGTAATGGGCCGGTGCCGAGGTATCGGGCGTCGGATGTGGCGTGAGTTGTTGAGTTTTTTTTGTATCGGGTCTTTATGAGGTGTGATGTACATGGTTAAAAAAGTGTGGATAGAGATAGTGTTTTGGCTGCATCTACCTATAGTGCTGTTGTGGTTTGGGTTATTTTTGGTGCCGAAGTCTTTGTGGGGAGGGGTTGTGGCGTTTCATTTTTGGTATATTGTAAGTATTATGTTTGTGCAATTTTTGTGGGGGTTGACGTTTTGGCCAATGATTCATCGAGTGGATATTATTTGTCCGGTGACAACGCTTATGCAATCTTTGAGGGGGTATCCGCGAACATCAGAGAAGAATTATGGGCATTCGTTTATTGCGGAGTTTTGTGAGAGAATTGGTGTTTCACTAAATTACAAAGGGGTTAATGTGGCGTTGCTTGTGACGCTGGTGCTCGTGGTTGTGCGGTATTTTCTGTTTGCGTGGTGAGTTATTTTGGGTTGATTACTTTTCTGCTTTTTGGTGCGGTTTTATCATGGCTGTTTCTAGAATGTAGGTTTGGTTGCCAAAGGTTATTCTATCTCCGGCGTGGAGTTTTTTTCGGTTGCGAGTCTCAGGGATGCCGTTTACGGAGATGACACCGGAGCGAATGAGATTTTTGGCTTGGCCACCAGTGGTTGCAAGATTTTTGAGTTTGACAAATGCGTTGAGTTCAATGTAGGGGTCGGTTGAGGGTTCAGTGGACATTTTGAAAAAAAAGCGCCCTCGCGGAGATTCGAACTCCGGCTCCAAGCTCCGCAAGCTCGTGTCCTATGTGCCTTATATTTCTGCCATGTTGTTATATCCAGGCTAGACTACGAGGGCTTGAGAGGTTTAAAAAGAGGTTTATTTAAAAATGTATAGGGTGATTTTTCGAGCATATGATTTATATTTTTATAGAGAAAAATTTATAAACTATAGTTATTATATAACTTGCTATGGCAACGACAATTCAGGTAAGTGAAGATCTAGTATTGGAATTAAAGAAACGAAAGATCTATGATAAAGAGAGTTATGAGGAAGTGATCTGGGATTTACTAGAGGATACGATGGAGCTGGGTGTTCAAACTAAGAAAGAAGTTGAAGCGGCACGTGAGGAAATAAAATTAGGGAAATTTTATACTTTTGATCAGGTTAAAAAAGAATTAGGGATGTAGGTGAAGATGTGTACGAGATTATTTTTTCAGATACGGCACGAAAGCAGTTAAAAAAATTATCTTTTGAATTACAAGAGAGAATACTTCATAGTTTGGAGAGGATTCGAATACGACCGGAAGCATTTGTGAAACGTTTAGTGGGTATTTCTGCGTATAGTTTTCGTGTGGGAGATTATAGAGTTATCTTAGATATTGATAATAGTAAACTCTTTGTTCTCGTTCTAAAGGTTGCACATCGAAAAGATGTTTATGATTTTTGAGGTATTTTTTATTTCTTTATCTGTCCGCCACCAGCGGGGAGAAATTTGATGATGTCATCGAGATCGCCGGATCCTAGTTTATGCCTTATTTTTTTGGCGAGATCACTTTTCTTTTCTTCACCGGGAATGATTGTGATGTATTCTTTTGTGCGCTGGGAAATAGCGATGACGGGACCTGCGATGATTTGATTGTCAAGAAGAGCGATGGCGTATTCTAGTTTTGGTTGGATGGGGGTGGTTTTCCCATAAATCATAAATGAACCTTTTTGGAGATATTCTCCTGATTTTGCTTCTTTGCTGACTTGTTCAGGTAATACGTAGAAAACGTCAGCGATGGTATGGCTATGTTTCCAGGCTTTGGAGTAGACGGCGACGGCTTGAGCACATTCTTGCAAGGTGGCTTGCGGGGCGGATTGGCCGTTTTTGATGATGAAGAAAGGTGAACCTGCAGCTTCTGTATGAAAGACAATGTCGTCTTTTTCGAGATGTTTTTTGATGACGATTTCGTTACTTGTGGCGTCTTTGCCGCCGATGCAGAGAAATTCGTTTGAGGAGATGAACCAGTGGAATTTTTCATACCATTCTTTTTTTCGTGTGGCGGAGCGAAGTTTTTCGTCTTGACGCTGTTGTTCTTCTGTGAGAAATTTGGTTTCTTCTTTGAGGAGTTTTTGCAGCTTTTTTCTGCTGTCATCGATCGCGGCGTTGGCTCCGGCGAGTTTCTTTTTGGCTTTTTTGGAGAGTTCGAAGTAGTGCGAGGCGTTTTCGTCTACGGATTTTTGCAGGTCGATTTCGAGTTCCATGTTTGTAGGCTGTTTGGGGATTTAGATTTAAATTTCTATTTAGAGTTTCTTATTTAGAGTTCTTATAAATGTTATGCGGAATTTATTTAAATGGTCATCTGATTTTTTGGGTTATGGAAGATATTGTTAATGTGAGGCCACGAATACATGTGTTTGTGTGTGTGAATAATCGGTGCGGGATTGCGGGGAATATAAAGCCAAGTTGTGGACCTACGATTACACCGGAGATGGTGAAAGAGGTGAAGTTGTGGCTGCGGATGAGAGGGCTTACTTCTGTGGTTTATTGCACGCTGGTGAAATGTTTAGGGTTTTGCAGTACTGATGGAGGGGTTATGTGTGTGTATCCTCAGGGGAGGTTTGTGAAAGGGTTGCTGACTGTTGAAGATATTAAAAAAGTGATTGGGGAGGAGATGAGTAGAGTAGGAATTGATTGAGAAATTGATTGAAAGAATAATTGGTTGGAAGAATGAGGAGTATTATTTGGTTAACCATTCTGAGATAAAGTTTTGGTATTGTATTTTTTTTTCTTGAGGCAGATATTGATGACCATGGATAGTTTTACGGCATTCTTTGCTGTTACAACTACACTGCATGGACCAATCAGAATTTTCGCTCATGTCGTAATCAAACGTAATCTCTTCGTTTGGTTCAATTTCTTGCATGCTGACAATTTTGAATTTGTTTTGGATGCCGCAGTTAGGAGAACAGGAATGGTTTGCGTAGGAAGCAATACCTTGGGAGATGCGGTATTTATCCTTGGCAAATTGGATGGAGTGATCTCGGATATGGGTTGGGGGAAGGTTTGGTATGTCTGAGGCTTTTTGGGCGGTGATTATTTTGCCATCAAATACGGCGATGGTTTCTCCATCATATATTTTTTCTTTGGCGAAGAGGCCTTGGCCATGTTCGGGGTGAGTTCTTACTTCGACTTTGGGGTTGTCAAATGCTTTGGTTTTTCTTAGGACTAATGTATGGTGATGGGTTTTGGCTTGGAAAAATTCTTTGGAGAAATGGATGGCGATTTGTGTATCAAATTTTTTGCATGAGAAGATGTTGATTAAAGCGGTTTCCAAAAAGTCTAATCCGTGTATGACAATATCGCTTGTTTCAATGAATTGCATGACGGAGACGCCTTTTAAATGGGGTGTTTGGGTATAGTCATGCCAAAATAACGGATCGCCGTGGCGTTTCATTTTGATGAGATCACAGAGTTCTATGAGAAATTTGCGAATGTTTTCTTCGCTGAATTGCGTAGGGTTACAGCCTTGTAAGTCTAGAATTAATTCTTCTCCATAATTGATGAGCATATTGTGTTTGATATTTTTAGTTATGCTTTATTAATATTTTGGGGGTTTAGAATATAGAGGGGTTTGAATAACCATCTAAAATTCCTCAAACCCCTCTAAGAAGTACTTTGAATAATTGACCAAAATAGGGTTATTCAAAGTCCTCTATAGAATGGCTTGAATCTGAAGGGAGAAAGGAGAATGAATTGGTAAGTTACATACTATTATTAACATTGTTTGATTTTATCTTTTTCAATGACAAGTGCTTTTTCGGTACAAATCTGAGGAGTATCGGAGAAGGTGACGGTGGGAATTATTTTGATTTGGCGGATGTCACCGGCGGTGGTTTTATCATACGGGGCTTTTCCAGAGTATGAACCGGCTTTGACAATTTTTGCATCAGGAAATTCTTTACTTTCGGTCTTTTCTACACCAATGATATTGATGGTGAGACCGTCAATGTTGATGTTTTTGCCGTTTTCTATGGTGTAGCGAACAAGATTTTTTGTATTGTCAACACAAATGTCTTCTTGACTGCTAATGATGGCGAGTTTCATGTTGATGTCGATGGCACACTGGGCTTGGTCTTCTACTTGTGCACTTCCAAAGTTCATAACGGTATTACTTACAGCTGTTGCGAAAGAAATAAGTAGAAGGGTTCCCATTAATGGAGTTATCCCTTTTTTCCGAAGATAGGGTGGGTAGCGAAATTTCATATTTATTCTAATTAGATTTGATGGGGAGTTATCATAGATGATTCTATAGATATTTGCATTATTTCTTATTCATATGAGTTAGATTATTTCTTAGTGTAATAAATGCAAAGAAACTGGTGGCGTATCCTATTATATAAAAGGGGTTATATACAATTTGAATTGTGTCAGCTGAGAATTGCAGGGGATTTAATGTGTAGATAATATCCCCACATAAAATAAGGGCATTGGCGAGGGTGAAGAGTTCTAGTGGTACACGAATACTTTCAAATTCTGATATATTGAGTATACAAGTTATACCAAATGTTACGGCAATGGCACTCATGATGGGGTAGAAGTAGGTGAAAAACGCATCGCCTTGGGTGTTTATTTTAAAGATAAATGTAATGAGGAGCAGGGCAGCTATGCCATACGTAATGGTTAGGTTGTTGTTTTTGGGTTTTCTTTGGGCAAGTTGACGGGTGAACATGAAAAATGAAATAACGACGCAGACTAAACCAATGGAGTAATATAAATCAGCTATTCCTAAATCTGATTTGTCTAGAAAGATGTCTTTGGATAGGTAATAGGATACTTCGCCTAGTGCGTAAATAAAATACCCCGCGGCGAGAAAAAAGAGAATTTGATAATTTCTGTCTTCAAATAATTCTTTGAGTTTGTGGCCAAAAAAACTTTGTATAACAAAGATTCCTCCAATGCCGGCGATTGTTGCGACAATGGCAACGAGAGGGCGTAATATTGCATCATTGAGATAAGTTGCGTCTACCACTAATTTAGGTAGTAAAGTTTGATTTATATATTTATTGATTTTAAAGTGTTACTTTAAAGTGGTTATTCATCGAAAGATTTATAAATAAAATTGCGTTTTTTGAAGTAGAAAATGGGTGATGTAGTGAAATGGATTTTTTTGAATTAGAGCGGGAACAGTTACGATTGGCACAGAAAGTGCAGCTGCAGGATGGTTTTTCTACTGTGAAGACGATTGGGGGGGTAGCGTGTTGTGTTAAGGGGAAGGATTTGATGGCATGTGTTGTGGTGTGTGAGTTTCCTTCTTTTAAATTGCTTGGGTTTGGGCAATATCTGTTGCATGATCCGCTTCCTTATTATGCGGGGTTTTTGGCGTATCGAGAAATGCCGGCGATTATTGAGGCGTATAATCAGTTGAATGTGGAGCCAGATGTGTTGTTTGTTGAGGGCGAAGGAATTGCACATCCTCGACGATGTGGGATTGCATCGCATGTAGGAGTGGTGTTGCGAGTGCCAACGGTTGGGGTGAGTGATAGGTTATCTTGCGGAGTTGTTGATGAAGGAAAAATTGTATTTCATGGTGAAGTGCGAGGTATGGAAATTGTGACGCGAGAGTATGCAAAAGGGGTGTATGTTTCTCCAGGACATTTGGTGAGTGTGGAGCGCGCGGTGGAATTACTACGACAGTGTATGGTGTATCCGCATAAGATGCCTGAGCCAATTCATTTGGCACATAAGATTCTGAGGAAGATGAATCGGGAGGAGAAATGAGTCTCACACGAAAATTAGAGTCATTGGATGAATTAATTTGGACGCAGTATGAGAAGGTGACACATTTTGCGGAGAAAACGATGGGGTGGGATAAGTGGGATTTGGTGAATGCGAGTACTACTGTGACAATGGCGGGAGTATTGGGAGCGGGGGTGTATGAGGGACTGCTTTTTTGGCAGAATGATGATTTACTGCAATTAATGTTAAGTGGAATGTACTTAGGTTCGGCTCCTTATGCTTATTCCACTACAAAATTAGATTATAAAAGAGCTCAGAGAGAAGCGCGTCAGTTGGAGCAAGGGATACTTTTTCCGCCAGCATTTTCTTCTCTTCGAGTATCTGGAATGTTGTTCAGTGGATTTAGTGGAGCGTGTGGCGTGGGATTTTTGATGTTGAAATCAAAGAGTGATTCAGTATTATTAAATGGTCTTTTAGATGTTAGTGTGGGGTGTTATCTTTTTGCGTTAGAATCGGCATGGTATTTTCGTGATCAGATTCCTAAGCTGCCTTCTTCGACTACACCTTTGTTATATTCATTGTATGAACGAGTGAGGGGAAAGAGGTTACAACAGAGTACAAATGCGCGTTATTCGATTGAGGAGATTGTCTAATGGTGTTGCTGCGACAAAATGTAGATGCTGATTCTATTAGTGATCTTTCTGTTTTCTCAGAGAAGATTCCTATACTTTCGGCTCAACTAAGTCAAGGGCTTCCGTATTATCCCACTTTAGTTGCGTTGCGTTCGGTACTTGAACGGGAGTTTTTTTTGTATCCGTATGATTATTGTGAGCATGCTTCACGATTGGTGAGGGAAGTTTTGGAATTACGTTATGGTGTGGAAGAAGTGATTGGTAATTTTTTGTGGGAAGAGACGTTGGGACTCATAAAACCTCATATGTGGAATTATGATTCTTCTCATGGATTGTATATTGATCTTTCAATTGATCAATTCTATTTTCGACTTCCGAAAGTGGCGGTTTTCCCCCAAAGAATACGATTTTTACAAGAAGAGAAAAAACAAAGATACATTCCTCAATCGACTAAAATGTTAGGCATAGAACGTATTGTTGATACGTTTTCAAAGACAAAGACCCGCTAGTTCAACAGTTCTACGTTCGGTGCGTCCCTGTTGTGTTTTGCGTTCTTGGAAGGCGTAGCGTTGTGTGAGATGTGTTTCAATACTATTGGCTATTGATTCGAGTGTGCTATATTCACTGCATTTATCATGAATCTCAATGGAGAGTAATGGTTCGCCGACATACATATATGTTCGTTTTTGATAATTGGTCATACTACTGCTTTCTGCTTTTAGGGTGATGTACATTGACAATGGTACTAATTCATTGTAAAAGCGTGTCCAGACCTCTAGCTCTTTGGATGAGAGATCGAATTCTTTGAAGTAGGTCATGGGAAATTGTCCTTCTCGTTGTGGAAAACGTGTATCGAGTTGTGTATTGATTTGTTGCACAAGAGATTTGATGGGTTGCGCAAAATCATCTTGCTGTAAACTTACTTGACCTTCAAAGGGTAGTTTACCATTCTCTCCTAGATTTTCATAGTACGTGTGATTTCTGATAATTCGGGGATGGATTTCTTTTGTTTGGTCATCAGGAGATGCGTAGCTAATTTGTCCTACAATGGTAAAACTGGATTTGAAGATGGCATCGTCATTAATTTTCTTGATTCCTGTTTGTTCATGATAAATTTGTGCACATTCTGCGAGAAAAGAGCCGTAGTCTTTGGGTAGAATATCGAGATCTTGTAATTCATAGGTGCGTTTTAGAGTTGGTTCCAACGTATATTTTGTGTTTCCATCTGCCATGATTTTATTAGGGGGAGTTAGTATATAATCTTTTTGATAGTGTAGTTGTGAATTTGCTGGACTAAAATGATTCCTGCAATTTTATTTCTAGGTTTAGTGTTGGTTCTCTCTTTCTTTTCCAAGTGAGTTCTTTTGTTGTTGCTAACAAACTGGCGTAATCACGTTCTTTGTGATATAAGATTATCACTTCATCAAACCAACCGGGCTGAATATTTTCTTTGAGTGAAGAAAAACAAGGAAATAATATATTTGGTGGTTCGAAGACAAATAGGGTGTTTGTTCTATCGGATAGATGATAACCATAGGGTTTACATTGCAATCGCACATTTTCAAAAATGATGGCGGGCTCTGAAATAAAACCGGTGTATAACAACGATAGGTTTCTGGTTTTTTGCGTGTTGTGACGATGGTCTACGAAGTCTTGGATATTATTTGCTTCGTAATATTGAGGACTAAGGAGAGTTACGATGTAATGAAGTGGTCCCATATTTTCTTTTGCTTCTATGTAGATGTCTTTCATAGTAAAAAAAGAGAGCCCCAGCCGCGATTTGAACGCGGAACCTCCTGATATCTTCTTATGCTATTACGTCATTCTTAACGTGTGTAAATAAGTACAAGTCAGGTGCTCGACCGTTAAGCTACTGGGGCTTTGGTATAGAATTTAGGTTATTTATTTATTAAGGTTTTCTTCTTTTTTGGGGTTATTGGTGAATTTCTTAAAAGTTAAGACTGGGGAAAAAAAGTAAAACACAAAATTTATTCTTCTTTCAAGTGCGATGGCCAGGCTTGTGATGGGAAGAAATTCTTGACTTCTTCGTAGGGCAGGTAGCGTTTGAGCTTGAACCATTGTTTGATGAAGTTTTGCAGTTCGTAGGCTTCTTGGTAGTATTCTTTTTTGCGCTGCTCAAGTGTTTTACGATAAATCCGTTTGGCAAAAATTTCTTTGATCTCTTTGAGAAATTGGTCTTGATCAAATTTAGATTTGTAGACTTCTTCGATGTTTCCTTTTATTTCGAGTTCGACTTCTCCTTTGTGGACTTTCATTTTACGTCCTTCTTTGACTATTTCGGTGCCGGAGAGGGCAAGACAGTGATAGTCAAAGTCAAGATAGTAATTTAAGAAGGCGGCTTGTGGTGCGGGTTTGTACATACGCCAGCGAATCCAAATTTCTTTTGATCCATCTTGAGCGATACGTTCGCCGTAGAATGATTCCCAATGGTCTTTGCCATCTCCTTTATCTTCGGGATCCATCCATTCGTGTTCGAGCAACCATTCTTGCAGGGCGGTGTAGAATTCTTTGAAATCGAAGACGTCTTTGTATTTGACTTTGAAACCAGGAAATGCGGGAAATGTGTTGCTAATGAGCTTTTTGGGCATATGTGAAGGAAGGTAGGAATGTATATAAATGTTTTTGGAAGGCTTAGGGGAGTTTGGTTTGAATATTATTTTCTTTCTTTAGAATTGTACTTGTTTTTTGTACCAGAGATAGAATATCCAAGTAGTGCCAAGACCCATGTCGAGGATGGCGAGTTTAAGGGATTTATGGAGGTTTTGTGCGGATGAATCTAGGAAAGAGGGACTAGCATGATCAATTAGTCCGATATGATAAAATGAGATATGTGTGAGATTAGGCCAGAAGAGTGGAATGCCATAATACGATGTGGCCATGTCTAATACTAGGTGCATGGCAATGCCGCTTGCTAGGGCGAGGGCGTATTGAGATGATTCTTTGTTGTGTTTGAGATATTTGAAGAAAAGGTAGATGAAGAGCGGGGCAGTGATGAGAAAGAATATACTGTGTGTAAATGTGCGATGTGCATCGTTGTGCAATGTCCATTCGAGAATGAAATCTGCGTCGGGGAGAATGCCTCCAAGGATGAGAAAGAACCAGGTGTAGTGTGAGAGTTTGATGTGTTTAATTTTCTCGTAGATCTTTCCGGGTATCCAGGCGCCAATTAAGTGGCCGAAGGCGAAGGTCATGAATGGAGAGGATGATGTGGAGTTTATATAGGTGATGGGAGATAATGTTGTCACTTTAAAGAAACAAAATATTTATAAATGAGTGTTCTTTTATGGGCTTATGGCAAAGTTATTGGATGAGATTGTGCGTGAATATTCTCAACTTGTTACGAATGTTAGTGCTATTTCAACAAGTTTTATTGTTGGTTCTATTACTAGTCTGTTCACTGATGATGAGATTATCTGCTTTTCTGGTTTTATGGTAGGTGGTGTTGTGGGGGGGTTTGGGATGCGTTATTTAAATCAACAGATTCAAAGAAAGAAAAAAGAGAAGTATGGGGAAATTATGTATCGTTTATCTGAATCGATGGGGAAATCTCCGGAACATTCAGAAAAGATTCTTGATTCTTGCAATAGATTATTTAATCGTGATATACGTGATCATAAATTTAATAATAGTTCTTATCCAGATATCTATTTTGTTTTTAATTCTACACATTGTGAAGTGGAACTGAAGATTGAGCCCCGTTATTTTAAATCATGTCTTGGTTTAGGTTATGATGATTTGTTAATCGGTTTGCGTATTGCGCAAGAGCGTGGACTTAAGTTTACTCCTGATCCTACTACATCTGAAAGTTTCTCTCGAGCAAATTCATTCTGGGGAATTGTTACAAAAGGAACAAAGGAAGATTTAGATAGTTTATATTCTCGAGTGGTCGAGGCAGAGGAGCTGTATAAAAATTATTTGTTGATGAGCTGTTTACTTCATCCAAGAGATGTGTATAAATGGTGACGATTCCTAAAAAATTTATTATCTCCACTCAAATACAATTTGAATTTCTGATTCTCTTTTGATTGATTTATCTAGATTTTGTGAAGAGTTTGTTATAAAGATGATGTATTTTTGTTCGGTCTTTCTTCATTTTTTTTAGGGGATGATTTGTGAGTGAAGTTTTATAAATAAAATGCGTTGTTGAGTGTACTATGTTAGTTGTTAACCTCATTGATATTTGGAATTTACAAGCGTTAAAAGGTGATGCTCTATGCTTGTAGGCGTTGTAGGTAAACCTAATGTGGGGAAGAGTACGCTCTTTAAGGCAGCAACACTTGCGGATGCGGAGATTGCGAATTATCCGTTTGCGACAATTAAGCCAAATACGGGAGTGGGATTTATTCGAGTGGATTGTGCGGATAAGGAGTTTGGCAAGCAGTGTCATCCGAGAACGGGGTATTGTGTGCAGGGATTACGATTTGTGCCCATTCAGATGATTGATGTGGCGGGACTTGTTCCGGGGGCGCATGAAGGGAGAGGAATGGGGAATCAATTTTTAGATGATTTACGGCAAGCGGATGTGCTTGTGCATGTGATTGATGCGGCGGGAACAACGAATGAAAAAGGGGAGTCGATTGAGCCGGGCGGATATGATCCGGTGGAAGATGTGCGATTTTTAGAAGTGGAATTGGATATGTGGTATGTAGGAATTCTTAAGAAAGGTTGGGAGAAGTTTGCGAGAACGGTTGTGCAAGAGAAAAAACAGATTCATATTGCATTGGCAACACAGCTATCGGGGTTAGGGGTCACAGAGATGTTAGTTGAAGAGGTGATTGATCAGTTGAAATTAGATAAGGAGAAGCCGGTGGGATGGAGTGAAGAAGAGTTATTGAAATTGGCACGAGTGTTGCGAGAGAAAACAAAACCGATGATTGTGGCATGTAATAAAGTGGATATTCCTATTGGAAAAGAAAATGTGGAAAAGTTGCGTAAGACTTTTCCAAATTATATTTTTGTTGCTTGCTCTGCGGATAGTGAGTTGGCGTTGCGTGAGGCGGCAAGGGCGGGGTTGATTGCCTATGTGCCCGGTAGTGCGAAGTTTGAAGTGACGTCGGCTGGGCGAGAGAAGTTGAATGAGCGGCAGTTGGGTGCACTTACTTTTATTCAAAAGAATGTCTTAGATGTGTTTGGCAGTACGGGGATACAGCAGGTGTTAGATTCGGCGGTGTTTAATTTGTTGGGGTATATGGCGATTTATCCGGGAGGGGTGGCGAAGCTGGAAGATAAGGAAGGCAGATGTTTGCCTGATTGTTTTTTGCTTCCTCGAGCAAGTACGGCACTGGATTTTGCGTATAAGCTGCATACGGATTTAGGGAAGAATTTTATTTGCGCGAAAGATGTGCGGACAAAGAGGACGGTTGGGAAGGAACATTTGCTGCAACATCGAGATGTTATAGAAATTGTGGCGGGAAGATAGAAAGAGATTGGAGATATTTGGTCAAGATCTCTTGAGGAATTCTTTATATATTTCTTTGTTTTTGGGTTATTTTATGGAATCTAAAAAAAATATACCGTTTGAGCGAGAGAAGATTCTTGATTTTTTTGTCAAGAATAAATCGTTACGTTTTTCTGAAATGGAACAATTGTCGGGATTGAGATCGAATCTTTTGGCGTATCATTTGGAGCAGATGCTTACAGAGGAGTTGATTGAAAAGAGGGGAGATTTTTATGTGTTGACTTTAAAGATGGAGAAGATGTTGCCTTTTTTTGCGCATCTGCGTGGGAAGGAAGTGGGGGCGTTATCTGTTGTTTTGGTGGCGATACGTGATGGGGAAAAAATTTGTTTGCTTAAAAGGGAAAAGAGACCGTATCAAAGCTATTGGGGGTTGATTGGGGGAAAATTGAAGAATGGGGAGAGTATTGAAGAAACAGCAATACGGGAAGCGAAGGAAGAAACGGGTTTGGATTGTGAATTTGTAGCTATTAATTCTGTGGTGCATGAACGACTTAAAGAGAAAAGTATTTTTAAGCATACGTTTGTTTTGTTTTTGGTTACGGCCAATGTTATTGCGGGGAAGATAAGATCTTCTGAAGAGGGGAGCGTACAATGGTTTGATATACACATGTTAGAAAAAGATAAGATTATTCCTTCGGATTATTTTATGATTTCTCATTTGCTGGATAAGAAATCTGATTTAGTGCAAGTAGTTATTGAGGAGGAGGAGGAGAAGTTAGTTCATTTTACGCAATTTTAATTCTTTTTTGTTTTCCTATTTTTTTCTTTGTCTATTTCCTATTCTCTTTATTTTTTTATTACTTATCTTCTGATGTATGGAAATGATTAAAAAGCGAGTATTGGTTGAACTTTTACGATGGGTCTATTACAACTTTTTTTTGGAAAGAAGGAGGAGCGTTCTGAGATGTTGGAGCTCTGCGTTGATGATTTGAGGGGATGGGTTGATGGTCAAATTAATTATTTTATGCAGCGGGAGGAAATGGGGATGAGAGTGGAGGGTATCTGGGCGAAGGGAAGATTACATAAAAAGAATATTGCTGAGCTCGTAAAAGTTATTGAGAAGAAAATGTATGCGTTACAAGGTTCGGTACAAGAAGAGGTTATGGGGGTATTGGGTTTAGTTAAGCGGGTGGAGAGTATGCTGCCTGAGATGCAGAGAGGTGTAAATGAACTGGGGGCGTTTTTAATAGTATTTGATTCAGCGCTCATGATACTTATACGAAAGATGGATAAGACGGAGTTTGTTTCTGATGCGCATTGGCTGTTGGATGAGGTTGAGAGTTTAGGAGAAGAGTTACTTGAGGATGAGGGTGATGAAGTACATCCGCTGCTTGAGCAGATTACGATGTTGCAATTGTGGCAACGAGAGGCGGAACAGTTTCTGGCGGAGAGTGGTTATCAGACGCTGGCAAAATTGCAAGAGAAGAGTGTCGTGTTGCAAGAGAGTTTAGGAAATGCGCAAAAATTGCGCCAGCGATGGCAGGAAAAAAAGGAGAGGTTACAATTTGCGGTGCAGAAAAAAGAGGAGAAAGAGAAAGAAGTGGAGTTGTTAAAAGCAGATCCGAGTTATGAAGGGTTACAAGAGGTGTATGGGCAGCGAGAAGCGCTGGTGGTTAAATTGGAAGAGTTGCAGGATTGTGTGTATTTGTTTTTTTCTAAAATTAAACCAATCTTGAAGCGGTATGCACAGCAGTATGATGGAAATGGGTTGGTATTAGGTTATTTGGATGATCCGGTGAAAGGGTTTGTTGAGGATGAGAATGTGGGGATTATGCATGTGCTAGATCATATTCATACAGGGATATTACAAGAGCGGTTTTTATTTCCAACAGAGGAGGTTAATGTGTTTCTAGGGTATGGTGAGAAGATTCACAATGGGTTTTTGAGAGAGAAACATAGGGATTTATCACAGGTGAAGCGAGAGCTTGAGATGCTTGAGAGTTCGATGCGTAATAGATATTTTTTGTTTAAAGTGCAGGAGGCGCATTATCGGGTGGAGCATTTTGCGGCGCAAATTAAGAAGTTAGAAGAAGAGTTTGCACAGGTGGAAGAGGAGATGAATCTGGCGGTGCAACGTTTTGAGCGAGAGAAGCAGTTGTTTTGTGAATTGGCAAAAGTGTCTTTGGGAAAGAATGTGGTGGTGAGGTGAGTTATTAAATATCTTTACTATTACTATTATTATTTAAGTTTGAATTTCTTTTCGTTGTCGTGGAGGGCTTGAATTCCAGGTAATATTTTTCCACTGAGGAATTCTAATGAGGCACCGCCACCGGTTGAGACATGGGTGAGGTTGTATGCTAGATGAAATTTATGCATGGCATCGGCAGTTTCGCCGCCACCAACAATGGTGGTTGCAGTTAATGTGCCAAGGAAGCGGCCGATTTCTTTTGTTGCGGTGGCATATTTTGCCCACTCATAATAACCAAGTGGGCCATTCCAAACAATGGTGTAGGCTTTTCGCAGGAAATGTTTGAAGATTTTGATGGTTTCTGGTCCAAGGTCGAGGGCGATTTGGTTTGGTTGTATTTCGTTATATTTTACAAAAGATGATTTTGCGGCGGGGGACATGGTTTGGGTTACGATGAAATCTTGAGGGAGAATTAGTTTCTTGGCGTACTTGGTTTTGAGAATGGTTTTGGCAATGGTGATGGATTTTGTGTCTGTTTTTGATTGGCCGATGGGGATATTTTTGGCACGCAGGAAGGCGAAGGAGAGGGCACCGCCTATGAGAATATAATCTGCTTTTTTGAAGGCTTGGTTGATTAGATTGATTTTGTCTAGCTTTGCGCCGCCGATTATCCAAATACAAGGACGTTTGGGGTTGAGCGCGAGTTTGAGTTGATTGATTTCGGTTTCTAGTTGAAAGCCGGCGTAACTTGGGAGAAATTGGGTGATTGAGTGTACTGAGGCGTGTGCTCGGTGAGATACGGCGAAGGCATCGTTGACGTAGCTATTTGATACTGAGGCAAGGGAGTGAGCAAAGTGAGTGTTGTTTTGTTCTTCTTCTTTGTAAAAGCGAAGGTTTTCTAATAAGAAGATTTTGGAGGATGATTTTTGGATGGTTGAGTGGATGTTTTTACCAATACAGTCGGGGAGGAAGGTGATTTTTTCTTTTGGGAAGTATTCTTGAATGCTCGGGAGAAGCTGAGCGGTGGAAAATTCTTTTTGAAATTTTCCGTCAGGACGGCCAAGATGGGTTGCAAGAATGATTTTGTTGTGGTGTTTGAGGAGATAATTTATGGTTTTTATTGATGATTTTATTTTTGTGGTGTCTTGGATAATGTGGTTTTTTAGAGGAACGTTGTAATCTACGCGAAGGAAAATCGTTTGATTGCTGATGATGTATTGGGAGAGGGGACGCATGGTTATTTGAATTTTTTGTAGGTTTATATTTGTTTTTATTTTTTCTTTGTTAAATGTAATTATCAATGATGTTAAATGCAATTATTTTTAGCTTAATGGGGGTTATTTTTTTTCTGTTTTGAAGTAACTATTTTTAAGTGGAACCAAATATTTATAAATCTGTTTTGTTTTCTAGAACTAAGTTCGTGATTATGTTTCGTGAAAAAAAGAAAGGTGATTGATGATGAAAATTAATCGTATTAAATTTATGTTTTGTTTGTTGTTTATTTTTTCTTTAGTGACTATGATGGCGTATGCATTACCTAATAGTAATATGATTGGTAACGAGATAGTTAATGCTTCTAATGGTACTGCTTCTCAAGGAGGTGGTTTTGTGGTTTATTGCAATAATGGTATTACCACAAATGGTACTTCGTTGGCAGCGTTATCTGTTACACAAAATTTTGGCTATGTGGGTGCAGTTTCGGTGGTTAATTTGAGTAAGTGGGCAAATATTAATTTAAGTCTTCTAGTTAATGGGTCTCATGGTAATTATGTTAATATGACTTTTTCATGGATTCTTGCGTCAAATTTAAGTGAAACATTCAATCAGACATTAGCTACAAATACTACCGCTAATCAGTCGGTGTGGAATTTATCTTTCAATACGGCAACGATTACGCAAGGTTTGTATAATATCACAATCCATTTTCAGAATGCTACGCCTGAAGCTCCGGGGAGTGCTCTTTTGGTGAATTTTAGCAGAGGGTATTATATTGCGGTGGATAATCTTGGTCCGACAATCAATCATTTCGGATTGGGTAATTATAGTGTGGGGGTTAATTTTACTTCTAGTACGCTTAGTAATTTGAATTTTACGGTGTATGTTAATGATTCGGTTACCAGAGATCAAGCTGTTCTGGTTGGATTTAGGCAGGGTAATGGAACGGAACAAAATGTTACATTAAGTAGGCAAATGTATTATTGGACGGGTACGTTAGTTACTGCAACGCTTTCCGAGGGTGTTTATACGGGTACGGCGTATGCCAATGATGTGGTTAGCAATATGAATAGTACTAGTAACGTTACGTTTACCATAGATCGAACAGGTCCGAATGTTACAAGTATATTAGTTGGTAATTATAGTAGTGGGGTGAATTTAAGTGCGGGTTTAGCTCCTACAACGGGTAACTCTCTTTTAAATCTCTCTGTTATTGTTAATGATTCATTCACGAAAACGGGAACGGTTTACTTTAACGTAACAAATAATACGGGCACGGTGTTTAGTACCTCTTCTGCACAAGGGTACTTCTTTGCAACTAATCTTACTGCTACTTATGGAAATAATTATTCCGGAACGTATTATGCGAATGGTACATTAGCACAAGTTGGTGGGCCTTATGGTAATTTATCGGGGGCAATTAATCTGTCAGCGCTTCCAGAGGGAAGTTATACGGTTAAAGTGTGGGCAAATGATACGTTAAATAATGTAAACTTAACAGAAAATTTTACGTTTACGATAGATAGAACTAATCCTACGGTTAGTGTGAGTTGTAGTCCTTCGAATCCTACGTCGGGACAAACGGTGAGTTGTACGTGTACGGCGAGTGATAGTGGTACGGGTCTTCAAGTTGCAGCTGCGTTTTCAGGAGGAGGCACATCTGAATCAACTACTGCAACGGCAAGTGGAACATCAAGTACGTGTAGTGCGACGGATTATGTTGGTAATCGACAGACGGGAACAGGCAGTTGGACGCTTGCTTCCTCGAGTTCTGGCGGTGGAGGAGGAGGAGGCGGTGGTGGGTCTGGTGGAGGAGTGTCCACGGGTGTTGCTAATCAGTTTGAGAAGAAAGTGTGGACTTCTTTGAATAAAGGAGAAACGGCAACGATTACTACCAAAGATGGTGAACTTGGTGTCACGCAAGTGCAGTTCACGGCGAGAGAAGCGACGTACGGTGTGACATTACAAGTGGAGAAGGTTGCAACGTTACCCACTACTATTACGGGAGTGACTCAGAAAGTGTATAAGTATGTGAAGATTACGCAGAGTAATGTGGATAAAGCAATTGATGGTGTGGCAAAAATTGACTTTAAAGTCACAAAAGATTGGTTGAAGCAAAACAATCTTGGCAAAGAGCAGGTTGTGCTGTATCGTAATGTGGATAATAAATGGACGGCACTTAAAACTACTGTTGGTGCGGATGATGGCACCTATGTGAGTTATACGGCGGAGACTCCCGGATTTAGTTATTTTGCGATTGGGCAGGGTGCGGCAACGGTTGCGGCACCGGCTGCAAGCAAGGTAGCGGAAGGGAAGAAGGAAAGTGGTGCTACGCCAAGTGCTCCATCAACGTCTGAGGCAGGTGCAACAACTGCGCAAGCAACTCCGGTGAGTGAGGCTGAACAAGCTGCTACGACAGGTACATCCACCTGGGTGTGGATTGTATTTGTGCTGGCGATTGGGGTTGTTGTACTGGTTGTCTACTGGTGGTTGAAAAAATAGTTTTTTATTTATTATTTTTTTTAGTCTCTTTTTTTTAAGGGTTATATATTTTGGGTTTTGAGATGATGTTTTCTAATTTTGTGTTTTTGTTATTATCTTTGATATTTATTAAATTCTTGTCAAACTCTTCTAGTACTTTATGTTGTTCTTTAATTCCTATTTTTTACTCCTTTATGGTAAAACTAAATCTTTATAAATAAGTTTCTTTTCTAGAACTTAGTTCATAATTATTAATTAAAAACAAATGGGTGGTTATTTATGAAAATTAATGTGAGTCGTTTTGTGTTGTTTACTTTGGTTGTATCTCTTTTTGTTGCTGTTTTTGTCTTGGCTGATGTGGGTAGTTTAGTTTCTCCTAATGTTGTTAATACGACGCCAAATGGGTTTGTCTATAGAACAACTTCTGGGTTGTATACAAACAATACCCAGCTTAATTTTGCTAATTTTAGTAGTAATCTTATTATGGTTAATATTTCTCTTAAATATAACAATTCTCATGGGCAATATGCAAATGTAATTTTCTCTTGGCAGTTATGGGGAAATGCTAGTTTCATGTTAAATCAAACGGTTTCTAATATTACTTCCAACAATACTCAACAAGGTTACAATTCTACGTTTAATACGTCTATGTTTAATACCAATTCTCTTCCAGAAGGGATTTATAATGTGAGTGTCTATGTTGAAAACGTAACTGGAGCTCTACAAACAAATGGGGAACAACCTTATGTGAATTATACTGCGGCATTAAATGTAAGAATTGATAGAACGGCTCCTGCTGTTTCATCTATTATTGTGGGGAATATTACTGATAATGCTTATTTAGGTGCAGGGGTAGCTTCGGTGACGGGAAATTATTTGTTGAATGTTAGTGCGGTTATTAATGATTCGTTGTTATCTACGACAAAGGTTTATTTTAATGTGACTAATAGTTCAGGAACGGTATTTAGCAATTCAACAAATCCGGGTTATTTTTACATTGGAAATCTATCTTATAATGGGTTGTATACGGCAAATGGGTCTTTAAATGCCAATACGGCGGGCGCTAATGGTAATATGTCTGCGGCGGTTAATGTTTCTGCTCTTGCAGAAGGAACTTATTATATCTCTGTTGTGGCAAATGATTCGTTGAATAATTTGAATAATACCCAGAAGTTTACGTTTACGGTTGATCGGACTAATCCAACGGTTACGGTTTCGTGTAGTCCTTCAAATCCTACTCCGGGGGAGACGGTGACGTGTACGTGTACGGCATCAGATACCTATGGGGTGGCGTCTAAAGCGTTTACAGGAGGAGTAACTTCAGAGTCTACAACAGCAACAGGTGTAGGTTCATTTACGTCTAGTGTGTGTACAGCGGTAGATAATGCCGATAACAGAAATACAGCAACAAGTACTTGGAGTATGGCCGCAGCGTCAACTCAGTCAGGTAGTGGTCCTGGTGGAACTGATAAAGGAGTATCAACGGGTGTTGCTGGACAGTTTGAGAAGAAAACATGGACGTCGATTAATAAAGGTGAAACAGCGACAATTGTTACAAAAGATGCAGAGATTGGGGTTACTAGTATTCAATTTGGCGTATCTGAGAATGTGTATGGCGCTAATGTACAGGTTCAGAGGCTTGTGATGTTACCAATGGAAGTTAAATCTTTAGATACAAAAGTGTATAGATACTTGAAGATGTCTGAAACCAATGTGGGCAAAGCACTTGATGGTGTTGCTAAAGTTGACTTTAAAGTTGCTAAGACGTGGCTTGCGGAGCAGGGATTAACAAAAGAAGATGTGTCTTTAATGCATTATGCAAATGGTCAATGGGCGGCATTAAAGACGACGTTTGGCGAAGATGATGGTACGTATGTAAGTTATACGGCGGAGACACCAGGGTTTAGTTACTTTGCGATTGCACAAGGAAAAGCAACGCCTACTCCTGTGAGTGAGAAGCAATCTACGACGAAGGCTTCAGAGAGTTCTTCAGACTCTTCTACTGCTTCGGGAAGCGGGGTTTCAACAACGCCTGAGTCTGGGGCAGGAAATGTTCAAGTGATGGGTGGGGAAGGAATATCTTCAAGTGCGTGGTTGGTTGCAATTGTTGTGCTTGTGGTTGTCATTGGGGTTGTCTGGTGGGCGCTTCGCTCTCAGAAGAAGAGAACTCCTAGAGAAGAAGCTCACTCCAAGAAGAAGTAATTAAATTATTTTTTTGTTTATTTTTTATTTAGTTATTTTACGTTGCTAGGTTGATGTGTAGTTTTGTTTAAGTTCCTCCCTGTTAATCGGGTTAGTTTTTGCTTGTTTCTCCCAACTGCTAGGGAGTAGTTCAAAAAAGAGGTTGTAGAGGTGTTAACATGAAGACGTCGGATAAGGTAGTGTTTGGAGTGGTGTTATTATTTTTTGTAAGTATAGTTGGTTTGAGTACTTATGGGCAATTCTTTCAATCTCAGCATACATCGTTATCTTATAAGACGTCAGTTTCGAGTCCTAGTTTGCTTACTGGTGCAGTAACAGGGTTACAAAGTATTACTGTTGCGAGTAGTGTTTCAGATGTTGTTGAATGTTGGTCGTTTTCTTCGCAAACGGCGTGTAATAATAATGGGAGTTTAGGGTGTAAGTGGAATTCTGTGGGTAGTTATTGTGAGCGGTGGGGTTGTTTTAATGCAGATGGAACAAATCAAACGTTTTGTGAGACGACGTTAAAGACGAGTTTTAATCAATCGTGTACGTGGTCGGTAGGCACGAGTACGTGTAATCCGATAGGAGGGGGGTTCTTTGGCAGTAAATGTGCTGATTACAACGGAAATGCTAATGGGTGTTATAATACTTTTTTCTGTAATTGGAATAGTAGTTCTAGTTTGTGTAATGATCCGGTGGGAGGATTTGCTTCCCAGACGGGGGCGAATAATAATCCGGGGTGTCAAGTTATTACAAATCAAAAAATATGTGCGGGGATTAGTGGGTGTAGTTGGGATAGTGGTTTTTCTATTTGTACAGGTAATACTGGTGGAATGAGTTGTTCTCTATTGAATAAGACAATGTGTCCGGATTTTACGTTATTCTCGTCGTGTTGTAATTGGAATGGAACTAATTGTTCAACGTCGTTTGATAAAGGATGTTATAGTAAAGTTCCTAGTTTGCCTGCGGGGGCAACGTTTTGCGAGGATTATAATGCGTTTAGTAGTCAAACGTTATGTAACCAGATTTCGACAACGCCCTATTACTTACCTTGTAAGTGGGATAATGTGACAAATCAATGTCATTTTAATAGTGCGGGATTTGGGGGAACGGCAAGTGGTAGTGGGGGTGGTGCTGGTGGGAAGTTTAGTGAAATGAGTACGGAGACGGGCTGTAAGAGTTCAGGAGGAACGTGGAAAACACAACAATTTACTGATGGTTCTGGTTCTGTAAAATCCGATACGTTTTGTGAATTTAATTTTGGGTTTAAAGGAGGTATGGCGTCAGGAGGGGGAAATTGTGATTCAGCATGTTGGGCGTGTGAGGCAGGGGTGTCAAAAACTAAAGGGAATAGTTCTTCTCAAGCACAATCTTTTTGTCAGAATTCGGCGCTAGGATATTGTGATTACCGGGGGGATAGTAATGCGCCAAATGGATTAGGATGGTGTAATCCCAAGCAGAGTTTTGTAGACGGTGGAGCAAAGAGTTGCACGGATGAGTGTGGTGCATGTGAATCTACAAATATTCCACAGGCAAAGTGTCAGAATAGTACGAGAGGTTGTGCATGGGTAGCAGATACTAATGCGCCAAATGGGGTGGGATATTGTTATGGGAAGAGTGAGAAGTATTGTGGGAATGATTGTTTTAGTTGTTATGACTCAAACACTTGTACTTTTACTGGTAAGGGTGGAGCGGGGGCATGTACGTGGGATGTGGCGGGAATATTTTGTAAGCCTACAGGATTTACTGGTGAAGTGTGTTTTGATGGGAAAGATAATGATAATAATGGGTTGATTGATTGTAAAGATCCGACATGTTCTACGGATAAGTTTTGTGGAGGAGAAGCGTTGGCAAAAGGATTTAATACTGATTGTCCTTCATTTACGAGTAATGCGACGTGTAGTTCTAATAAATGCCAATGGGCGAAGAGTTCATTTGAAGATAATTTTGGGGGGGCGAGTGCAGGGCATTGTGATTTTCCCGGTGCGCAGTGTGGAATAGTTAATGACCAATCTTCGTGTCAAAATACGTCTGGCTGTAATTGGAATGGACTAAGTAGTAATACTTGTGGCCAGAATAGTTCATTATTTAATTCTTGTTTCCCTCAATCAACTCAAGGGAATTGTGAGAATATTGCGGGATGTGGTTGGTCAACGGATCATTTTAATACAAGTCGAGGGCGATGTGAACCAATGGTGTTTTCACAGTGCTTTGGTAATGAGACCAGATTTTCAAATCAGGTGAGTTGTGAACAGAATACAACGGTGAAAAGTCTTTCAACGCAGGTGTGTTCTTGGACAATAGATCCGTTCTCGCCAAATGGGGGACGTTGCAATCCGATATGTTTTAGTCGCGCAGGTGCGGCGGTTGATTGTCAGGGTTCTAGTCGAGGGGTGTGTCAATTAACAACGGGGTACTGTTCACCAAAATCGTTTGGAGGAGGATGTGTTAATGCGAATGGTAATAAGACTAGATGTCAGAGCGAGTTTAATGCGACATGTCAGTTTTATGATGATTCCGCGGCGGGAAATGGTAACACGACAGAGACGGGCTGGTGTAAATCTAAAGGAGAGGTAAAAATGTTTAATTTAATGGGTGATACACCACCAACCATTTTAGGAAGTGATGGAGCGGATGCGGTAATTAATGATTATTGGGATATTAATAATGTAGGTTTACGAGATGATCCATCGAATATGGTGTTTGGAACGAATATTGTTAATTTTGATCAGAGTGCGGCATGTAATGGAAAAGTGTTAGTAAATCGTTCGATTGGCGCAGGGATTCAGAATTATACGTTTTTTTGGTATGTTGATACGGATGGTAATACAACAAATCATTGTGTGGCAAGAGATAATAGTTCGATTGCGGGATTTGAATTTTCGTTTAAATATCAAGTGCAATGGGGTGCGGCTTTAACAGAGGGTTTAGCATCATTTCAATGTGTGAATGGGAGTTGGGGACCTGTACCTGTACCTTTATTTTCTGTGCCTCAGAAAATGTGCGCTTTGATTCAAGGTGGAATGGCAGGGGTGAGTAAGAAAGATTTGTATAAGTTTAAAGATTTATATAACAAATCTAAAAACTTACGGCTCTATGCAACGGTGGGCGATGCGGTGAGTATTGTGAATGAGAGTCGAGTGAATGATACGGTTGGACCACTGTTTTATTCTCCTGGTTCTATTGATGTTAAATTTGAGGATTGTTCAAATTCAGGAGGAGATGCGGATGGTGATGGTTTGACAGCGAGTAATGATCCGGATTGTCAGATGTATAATAAGTTTGGGTATGTTCCTTCAGAGACGGGATTTCAGTGTGGAGATAATCAAGATAATGATGGGGATGGCTTAACGGATTGTGGGGATGATGGATGTAAAGCGGAGCCTGTTTGTGGAGGCTCAGGGGTCGTTGCGAGAGATGCTGCGGATAAAACTGCTCCTAAAATTACATGGCTACAAATGGATACATTTCCTGATGGGGCATCTGTGACGTTTGATACCAATGAGCCAGCCAATGGGACTGTTTCATTTTATGGCCTGAATACGACATGCAGCGCATTGAATAAGACTATTTTAGATTATGGATTAATTGATCCAATTGTTCCTGATTATCGTGTTTGGCATGATGCGCCAATTGATAATATGAATTTTAATGTGCAGAAAGTGGGCTATTTGGCTAATGATACGACGTATTTTTATAAGATGACGGTGTGTGATATTAATGCAAATTGTGCGGTGAGTGCTTGTTTGAATTTTACAACCAAAGCGTTGTTGTCTTCGTGTAAGAGTTGTGCATCGACGTTTACGTTTCCATTTGCGCCTCCAAGTGGTGCGGGAGTTACTAATCCGATGGGTAATTTGAGTTTCAAATTTACACTTGCGGATGGAACACAAACGTTACTGGGTGCGAATGCGGGTTCGGGATCACAGTTGAATTACACCGCATCGAGAAATTTTAACCTGGTGGTTGAGAATCCATCTGCCCCTAATGTTTCAAAATGGAGAGTAACATTTATCAATGCAAGTATCTCTGGTAAAATATCTACGGATGTGCAGAATTTTACAGGAGGATCTGATATTCAGTTTAATGCGACGAGTAATGGGACATTTATTGGGTTGAGTTCGTCGAAGTGTCAGTCGTTGGTTAATGCGTTGCGACCTAAGCGATTGGAGTTAGGTGTGCCAGGCAATATTACAACGCAGTTGTGGCAATGTTCTTCTGGGGCGTTGGGTAATTGTACTAATCGGGCTTCAAATGCTACGCTCGTTGGATTTAATGTGACGTTAAATATGACACTGTGGCAAGTTCCATCTGAGTGGGGGTGTTAGGATGAAAAAATTATTTGTTTTTTTAATTGTCGGTTTACTTGCGGCGTCAATTGTGTTTGGGGCATATGGATTGCAGCAGCCAGGAACGAGCAGTAGTTCTTCGTCGAGTAGTTCTTCTAGTTCGTCGAGTTCTAGTAGTTCTTCTTCAAGCGGCGGAGGAGGTGGAGGCGGGGGAAGTAGCAGTTCGAGTAGTAAAGCGACTGCTGTGGCAACGGTGAGTACACCTGTAGCTAAAACATCTGCTGTGACTGCGTCGACGCCTGCGTCAGATGGTTCAACGATTGGTTCTGGGGGGTCTTCTAGTGGATCTTCTGCAAGTGATACATCTACTGCCGGTAGTAGTTCTGCGGCGCAGAGCGCGGCGGCGGTAGCTGTGAGTTCT
>JAHFQW010000010.1:0-10169 GCA_023259115.1 archaeon | reverse complement strand
GCAGAGAGTGGGAAATCAGCGCTTGCGGGGCATGCGTTTTTTTCAGGGGTGGGGGATGCGTTTAAGAGTTTAACGTGGGTGTGGATGACCCTGGGATTAATTGTGGTTTTAGGCGGTGTGTGGGCGGTGCTGTTTTGGAAGAAAAAAGCAAGAGAACAATTGTAATTTTTTTTCTTTCTCTTATTTTTGGTGATTCTAGTTCTCTAAATCTATCTTATTTGCCATTTTCTAAAATCATTAATCATGCTGGGCGTTGCGCTTTTAACTCCATATAAAAACTGATAAATTTCTTTAGGTTTTCTTGGTCCAATTCTTCCATGTATGCATCTCATGTTATTGATAATCAAGAGTTGTTTTTGTTTTATATTTATTTGTTGTTCGACTAATTCAAGATTGAAGCCGCATTTTGAAAAAAATAACTTCTCTTTTGTAAATCCGTCAGAGTTGTCTTTGTACTCAAACCATTGCCCGGTCGTATTGTCAATTTCATTAATTAACTGATGTCTTTGTGTTATGGCATCTATAATTCTGGCAAAACAAGCTAGGCGTAAGGTGTTTACTCTATCTGGTTTTGTCCAGCCATCCCCGTGATTTTGGACATAGTTAATTAGTCTTTTTTCGGTTAATTTTTTGTTCTTACATCTCTGTTGTGATAATATATTCTTAACATTCACTATTCTTGTTTTTGCTGAAGAGGGAGTGCTATTTTTTGGCTTATACAATGCGAGTATAACATACATGGATTGAGTTGATTTTGAAATGATTGGCTGTCCCATATCAAAGTGCAGTGCTTGAAATGTTCTAGGTACGATGTCATGGCAGACGGGGATTAAGTCTACTTTTGCTAACTGAATTTTGTTGATAAATTTTGAATATAGAGGCAATTCTTTTGGGTTGATGGCTGAAATATATTTTTCAAGAATAGTCTGAGCTTCTTTGAGATTTTTAATGTTTTTAATTAGGACATACCCTTGGTTATAAAATTCCTGAGGCATTTTGTATTTCTTTGAACGATTGATTTTCTTACTTGAATCAAATAATAAATTTTGTCCAGATATATGGGTGTTTTGAGAATATTCTAAATGGTGGTTTTTTATAATTGGCATAGAGATTTAATCAAGGGGTTATTATTTAAATTTATTTGGAATTTTGGGTATTATTTTTAAATGATGTAGGGTATAAAACGATAAGGTGTCTTTTGGCAATATAATTTGTAGTTGTTATCTTGCAATAGATGTTGTTCTTCGGTGTAGGCTCGGGCAAGATAGATTACGCTCCAGAAGAGCATGCCGAGGGCGAAGGGGATGGTGATGTAGGGGAGGAGAGTGAGCCACCAGAGGAGGAGTTTTGAGGTGTAGGCGGGATGGCGAATAAGAGAGTAGGGGAATTTGGTTACGATGCCACGGTTGGTTAAGTTGGAGGCTTTGGTTCCTAAAGCAAGAGAGGCTGCGACGTAGATTACAAGGAGAAGAAGGATGATGACTCTGAAGGCAATGGTGAGGTTAGGGGTCCAGAATTGGGCGAAGTCATATGCACCCCAAGGAATATACTGGCCAATGAGGGAGTTGAATGGAGGGTAGCAAATTAAGGCGACGAACCAGCCAAAAATAGTGGGTTCTACGGATGTGCAGATGTTGTTTAGTTTTCGTGATTCGGTGCAGTAGCCGAGGGTGAAAATGAATGTGTCAAGAGTGAAGAGAAGAGTGAGAAGAATGGGGAACCAAAGGGTTGTGTTTAGGTTGATGCTGTTAGATATACTATTGTTGAATGTGATGTTGTTGATGTTGTTTGTAACTTCGTTGAGGTTGGTGTAGCAGAAATTGATCATGGTTGGGAGGAAGAAGAGTTTAATTATCAGAAAGAGGAAGGCAGTTTTTTCTTCTGTGGTCCAGGAGAGAGTATTTTGTGTGAGGAGGTTATGCAGATTGCGTTTAACGCTGGTTATAATAAGATATGGTTTATTCTGCCGATGGTTGTGTGAGTTTGGAAAAAAATGAATTATGCCCAAGAGAAGATATCCTAGGTAGAGAATGAGGAGTGTGGTTTGAGTTTTGGGGAGAAGAGAGGATTGGTAATAAGGGAGATAGTAGGTGAGGAGAATGCCGAGGCCGTAGATGAAGGCGCCGGAGAAATATAGTTTTAAACCATTGGCTGAGATTTTGAAAGACATGGATTGTGTTTTAAAGAGAGATGTTGAGCAGACGGCTCATTTCAGTATCTATACGTGATTGGAAATCGGTTATGGTTTCTCCTTCTTTTTTGAGGGTGTTGAGAGTGGTTAGTAGGGATTCAATGAGGTGTTGTTCGGTGGCTTTGTCAAAGAGTTGGAATTGCTGGAGATGTTCTTTGATGAGTTCTTGTTCGATTGTATCAGGGTTATGGTTGGCGATTTTAATTTCTTCATATTGTTCTGAGAGGAGTTTATTGGTGTTTTTGAGCACCATATATGCTTGTTGTTGGTATAGTTTGTCAATGATTTCTTTGAAGTTGATGTCAGATACTTTGCCATGAGTGATGGTTCCGTGGAAGCGCAGGGTGATGAGGGTATTTGAGAGGTCTTGGTTTTGAAAGTGGTTGAGGGTCTCGTAGAGAATTATTTCAGGGGATTTATCAGAGCAGTTTAGGGTGAAGGGGATATGATGGATGATGTTAATAGGAATTGATTGGATGGTTTGCTGGTTGTTTTCTACGGTTATGAGATAATAGTTACCATTGCTGTATTGTTCGAGTTCTTGGAAGTTGTTGGGATACAATGCGCCAGTGTAGGTGACGAGAGGATAGTTTTCTTGAGTGTATTGTGTTGGATGATGGATATGGCCGCCGGCGTAGTAGTTGAAGTTTTTTGGAAGAAATGATAGGGGTTGAGAGTCGATCATGGTTAAATGTTTTGGTAGTAGTTCGGTGATGGTTGTGTGAAATAGGAAGATTTTGTAGCCGGATTCTGTTTCGAGAGAGGTTCGATGGAGATTTTCGTAGTAGGTTTTGTCAAGTAAACCACGTCGGCCGAGGATTCCTGTGATTTTTGTTTGAGTTTTTTCGTCTATGGTGAATCTTAAGTGGAGTTCTTTGGTGTCGGGGTCGATTGTGCCTTTGCAGACGTTTTTTAAGAGGCCGGCGTTTTCGAGGACGTCAATCATGGTTTTGCCTGAGGGGGAGAAGTCGTGTGAGCCGGGAATGGCATAGAGGGGAATGTTTTTGTCTTGCAATTGTTTTAAAGATTTGGTGACGATTTTTAATGTGTCTAGGGAGGGGAGGGAGGTGTTGAATAGGTCGCCGGAGAATAAGATGAAGTCGACTTGGTGTTGAATGCAATTATCAATGGCTTGCAGGAATGCTTTTGTGGAGAGGTTACGCATTTTTTCGTCTCGCCAGGAGCCAAGATGTAAGTCTGCGAGATGGGCGTATTTCATGGATTATTTTTTGGTTTGAGATTTATATGGATTGTGGTTGAGGAGTATTTATACTAGAGCAACCAAATTAATTAATCAAAAACAGATTACTCTTCTTTTTTCTATTTCTATTAGAAGTTCATCCCAATTTTCTCTTACGATGGTATACTCACTTTGATATTCTGTGGGGGCTAGTCCGATAAGAAAGATGTGGCCAAGGTAGTTTTGTTGTTCTAATGCGTGAGTGATTCGGGTGTCGTTGTCAATTAGGCCAGTTACGTTTGGGAGAAGATGTTCTAGTGTTGTTATTTTCCAGTCAACGTGATTTGAAAATGGGGTTTCATTGGGACGCATGATGAGGGGTTTACTTGGAAATTGATGTTCATTGAGCCATTGCTGGGTTTTTTCACGCATTGATTCTGGTCTTGCGGTGAGGTAGCAGGCGAGAGGAAGTTGTTGCAGCGCGGGGATGGCTTGAGGAATGGGTTTCAGGTTGAAATGAAATTGGGCATCGTTGCCGTATTGAATAAAGTAAGGTTTACAATCTTCTCGCTCTCCCCAGAAGAGGGGTTTGCCATGTAGGGCGTAGTGTTTGCGAAAGAGTTCATAATTGAGATGTGAGGGAGGAGGTATGTGAGGCGCGAATGCGTCAAAGAAACCATCGGAGGTTCTGCAGAGTGTGTCATCGATATCTGTGGCAAGACCGGTTAGGTTTGATTTTTTGAGTTGTTCGATGGCGAGATATACGTTGGTGTCGTGGTGCATGTGGAAGATTTAAATTGTTCTTGCTTTTTTAGTTTGTTTCTGTTGGTGGTGGTGCGAGAAAACTATCTTTGGGTACGGAGATAGGGCTGAGCTTATAGATTCTGTCTCCTTCTTTATGTGCTTGAGTGATTGGGCCGTCGTTTTCTAGAAATTCTTGGTATTGTTCCAACCAGGGGGTAATTTTCGGGAGGTATTGCTGCCAGTTGTGCTGCTGTAGTGCTTTGATGATTGTGTGAGGGAGAAATGAAAGACTTTCGTTGTTGATTTGAAATTGATGGAGTTGACCCCATTTTTGGTGATGTGTTTTGGTTGATTCTGCGACAATGTGTTCATAGGCATTGGCGTTGATTTTAAATGTGAATGTGTCAGTAATATATGCGTCAAAGTAATGGTCTTGGTGCAGGCAGCTAAATTCTGAACGAAGCCAGAGGCGAGGGGTTTCTTCTATTCGTTTACATATTTTTTCCAGTATTTCTGTTGTTTTACATCGTGGAGCTACTACTTCTAATGACCGAAATGTTTCTTTTACTTCTGAGGGGCTTGTGCCAATGATGCAATGGGGGCTTATGCTTAATCCGTAATAGGTCATCTGAGAATTTTTGAGCGGCTGATTTAAATAGTTTTGGGAGGATTATTCTACCGTCACACTCTTTGCCAAGTTTCTTGGTTTGTCTATATCACATTCTTTCATGTCGGCAATATGATAGGCGAGGAGTTGCAGGGGGATGGTGATTAAGAGGGGATACCAGAGGGGATCGGTTTGGGGAATTTTGATGATGTCAGGAGTGAGAGTTTCGAGTTGGCGATCATCACTTGAGGTGATTACGAGTATGTTGCCTGAGCGGGCGTTGATTTCTTGTATGTTACTTATGGTTTTGTTGTAGAGGTCGTCTTTGGGACAGATGGCGATGGTGGGCATGTCGGGGGCGATTAGAGCAATTGGTCCGTGTTTTAATTCACCGGCGGCGTAGGCTTCGGCGTGAATATAGGATATTTCTTTGAGTTTTAATGCGCCTTCGAGCGCGAGAGGAAAGTTGATGTTTCTGCCAATATACATGAAGTTGTGGTAGTTTAGATATTTTTGGGCGAGTTGTTTGATGTGGTCGTTTAATGAAATTACTTTGTCGAGGTTGGTGAGAAGTTCTGTTGTGTCTGGGAGCGGGAGGTTAGCAAGATGGAAGGCAAGGTTGTATAAGACCGAGAGTTGGGAGGTGAACGCTTTGGTTGAGGCGACGCCGATTTCTGGACCTGCACGAGTGTAGATTACTTGGTCAACCTCACGAGCAATGGTGCTGTCAACAACGTTAATGATACCAAGAGTGTGGGCGTGATGTGATTTGGCAAGGCGGATGGCGGCGAGGGTGTCGGCGGTTTCACCACTCTGAGAGATGGCGATGATGAGGTCGTCTTTATGTATGAGGGGTTGTTTGTAGCGGAATTCGGAGGCGGTTTCGTTTATAACGTTAATTTTGGCAATTTTTTCTATGAGATATTTGGCTACAAAGCCGGCGTAGCTGGCAGTGCCACAGGCAACGATGATGATGCGTTGGGGTGGAGGGCTGAATTTTGGAAGAGGGATGTTGAATGATTCTTTGATGACGAGAGGTTGTTCGAAGATTTCTTTGAGCATGAAGTGTTTATAGCCTTGTTTTTGGGCTTGTTCGAGATTCCAATTAATGGTTTTGATGTTCTTTTGTAGCGGCTTATTTTGGAAGTTGAAGAGTTCGACTTGTGTGTGAGTTATTTTTGCGCATTCGAAGTCGTTGAGGTAGATTACTTGTTTTGTGTGCTCGATGATGGCGGATACGTCGGAGGCGAAGAAGTTTTCATTATTTCCTATGCCGATTACGAGGGGTGAGCCGTTTCTGGCGCCGATGATTTCGTTTGTGTCTTTGTTGATGGCACAGAAAGCGTAGGCGCCGTGTAAGAGGGGGAGAGTTTTGAGGATCGCGTCTCTGAGTGATGAAGAGGTAGTGTATTGTTTGGCGATGAGATGTACGATAACTTCGGAATCGGTGTCGGAGGTGAATTGAATGTTGTCTTTGCGTAATTGTTCTTTGAGTTCGAGGTAATTTTCGATGATGCCGTTGTGAACGATGGCAAATTGGTTATTTTGATCTGTGAATGGGTGGGCGTTTTTGTCTGCAGGCTTGCCGTGTGTGGCCCAACGTGTATGCGCGATGCCCATTGTTCCGGGTAAAGAGGTTTGTTGTAGAGTTTGGACGCGGCCAATTTTTTTGTTGAGCAGAAGGATGTTGTTGTGTATAGTTGCGATGCCGGCGGAATCATAGCCACGATATTCTAAATGTTGGAGGCCTTGGAGAAGTATATTGTATGCCTCTTTTTGTCCGATATACCCAATAATACCACACATCTTGGATGTTGAATGTGCAATTTGGGTTTAAGAAGGTTGTGATTTTTGGGTAAGGATGAGAGATATACTGAAGGATATAAATAATTGTTAAACTCAATAATTTTTAGTGGCTAAACGTTAATAGGGGGAGATTTCTAAACGAACGAAGGGGGTTGAGCGACGAAACGAAGAAATAACCTCATTTTTTCTTACCAACACAAATAGGACACCAACAACCTCTTTTTATTACTTTAGGCACCGTTTCCCAAATATGACCATTTTCGCATTGCCAATTAAGTTTAGTTTTATTGTTAAAATATTTTTCTGAAAGACACTTACCGTTATGTTTTTTTGCCAATTCATTCATAGCTTGTATATTGGACTTTTGAGTACCTCCACAAACAGGACACCAACTTCCTTGCATGACGCTATTTGCATTGGCTTTCCAAATGTGCTCTTTATCACACTGCCACTCATACATTGTTATGGCGTTTGTATAACTATTTGATAAACATTTTCCTTTTAGTTTCTCAGCATATTCTTTAATCTTTTCAATAGACAAATTGTGTCTTCCTGAACAATACGGGCACCAAGTGCCTCTTTTGACAGAATCAGGAACTGCTTTCCAAGTATGTCCAAATTTACATTGCCAGTCTACTTTCGTTCGTGCACTTTTACATTCATTTGAAAGGCATTTACCCCCTCTTGATTTAGCAATTCTTTTTAAATCATGTATTTCAAGCTTAGCATGTCCACTGTATACTGGACACCAACTTCCTTTTTTAATATTGGTAGGTAAACCTTCCCAAATATGCTTTAATTTGCATTGAAATTTAAGTTTTACATTGTTCCCAAAATATATATTAGATAGACACTTCCCTCCTTTGTGCTCAGCAATATTTTTTAGTTCATTCAAGAAATTTTCACTATAAATATTCGAGACTTTTGAGTTTAGTTCTGGATGATAATTTTTTATAGGTAATTTATCTTCTTTGCATTTCCTTAATACATATTCAGATAAGGCTTCAGTTTTTACAGTATAAGGGATTTCTATAAGAGTTATTCCTTTATTTTTACACGTATTTCTTTTAATTAAATCATAATCTTGTCTTTTTTGCATATCGCTTTTAAAATGACTAATTGACTCAAAATGTTGTCTTCCATGATACTCAAAAGCAATTTTTAAATTAGAGTTATAACCATCTAATTCTAATTTTGTTCCTGATTTAGTTAATAGCCATTTTGGTTTTTCTTTGTTGAACTTCTCATCAAAAATTGATTCAAATAAAACCCTACATATTCTTTCATTTAAACCTGATATTTTAGAACAATGTGGACACCAGCTACCACGTTTAATATGTGTCGGTCTTGCTTTCCAAGTGTGCCCCATATTGCATTGCCATTCTAAATTAGAATCTGTATTTATATAATGTTCAGACAATAATTTACCGTTTCGATCCTTCGCAATTTGTTGCATATCTCTTAAAGTTAATTTTTTAGTTCCGCCACAAATTGGACACCAAGTACCAAGAATAATATGACCTGCGGTCGCACACCAAGTATGCCCATTTTCACATTCCCATAGCAGCTTATATTTACTACCTATGTATTTTTCAGATAAACACCTCCCCCCTTTTTTTTCTGCAATCTTTTGAATTTCTTCAATAGTTTTGAATTTACCTGCGCAATAGGGGCACCAACTGCCAGATTTAACGGAATTTGGTTCTGCATCCCAAATATGTCCTTTGTCGCATTTCCAACATAGTTTATAATGAGCATTTACATATTTATCAGACACACAAATCCCTCTTCTTTCATGAGCTATATTTCTCATCAATTCAATAGTTAATTTTCTGGTCATAGGATAAATTAATAAAAATCATATTTAAATGTGTCGCGAAAATTTTTATTTTATATAACTATAATACCATATCCTAAGATTAACTAAAACGACTAAACGAAATGTTCCCATTGATGATTATTCTTGATGACTCACTTTGTTTGCTGTATTGAAACGACGCCACTAAAAATTACTTTAAATATCAATGAAAAATGAGATTATTCAAAGTCCTCTATAATTTATCGGTAATCTACGCGGAGAATTCTATGTTCTTGGGGTTTGTTGAATTTATCGAATATTTGAGCTGTTTTGAGGGCGATAGTTTCTTTGGTGTAATGATGGAGGTCTCTGATTTCTCCTGATTTGTCATGGTTGATGTTTATGGTTTTTCCAAATAGATTTTCCATTTCTCCTAGGACATAGAAGTTGTTTTCAGATGAGGTTCTGCGTGAGAGATCTCTACAGAATATACTGAATGAACAATCTTTTGCGCTTGGTTGGACTTCTGCGGATGGCCGAAAGGTAAATTGATATAGTGTGTAGGCATGAGTAATCTCTCCTGCTATGGCGATGTAGGCTCTTTCAGATAAGCCTTGTTGTACAAATTGTTCAATGGTTAATTTTTCTGTTTGTAGCATATTTTTTTTAAGAGTAGTGTTGGTTTATAAAATGTATCTATTTCAGTTTTAATTCTTTTTTGATGTGGGTGTGTTGAGAAGTGATTAATATTTTATTTTGATGTTCTTTGTTTGTTCTTTTGCGTCTGTCTTTGATGTTTTTTTCAAAGCGTTCTCCACTCTCTTTACTCAGAACACCACAAAAAGAGGAGAGAGGTTTATGTTTAGTTTTCATTTTAGTTTTAATTCTTTTTTGGTTAGTATTTTGTATATTTTATACGTATAAATACGTATGATTTTTTAATGTTTCGAATGAAAAAAGAGGGAGTAATCTATATATATTACAGTTATTTTAGTCTTTATATGGTGTATATTCGCTGGTTTTCTGATGTGGGGAAGAATGATGCGGCTATTGCGGGAGGGAAAGGGGCGTCATTGGGGGAGATGACTCAAGCAGGGATTGCGGTGCCTGCGGGGTTTGTGATTGTGGCGTCTACGTTTGAGCGGTTTTTGCGTTTGTGTAAGATACATGAAGAGATTGATGCGGTGTTGCATTCTGTTGATGTGCAGAAAATGCATACGGTGGAGAGGGCGTCGGAGCAGATTTCTGCCATTATTTTGGGTGTGACGATTCCTCAAGATATGGCGTCTGAGATTTTGAATGGATTTACAACATTAGGTTGTACGTTTGTGGCGGTGCGAAGTTCGGCGACGGCGGAGGATTCGAGCTTTGCGGCGTGGGCGGGGCAACTGGAGAGTTATTTGAATACGACAGAGGAGACGCTGTTGGATAATGTGAAAAAATGTTGGGCGTCGTTGTTTACACCGCGGGCGATTTTTTATCGGCATGAAAAGAATTTGCATGAGACGCATATCTCGGTTGCAGTGGTTGTGCAGAAGATGGTTGAATCAGAGGTTTCGGGTATTGCATTTTCGGTGCATCCGGTGACGCAGGATTATAATTCGTTAATTATTGAGGCGGGATTGGGGTTGGGAGAGGCGATTGTGTCGGGGCAAATTACGCCGGATAGTTATGTGGTTGAGAAGAATTCACTTGCGGTCATTGAGAAGAGTGTTTCAGTTCAGAAAAAAGGTTTGTATCGTGTTCAAACTGGGGGGAATGAGTGGCGAGAGGTGGATGGTTCTGGGCAGAAGTTGACAGATGGGCAGATTTTGGAATTGAGCACGTTGATTATGTTGATTGA
>JAHFQW010000009.1 GCA_023259115.1 archaeon | reverse complement strand
TCGTGATAAAGTCACTAGCGTTCCTCAAGTCACTGACGTTCGTGACTTGCTTATCAGCAAGTAATGTTGCTGATGCAACACTTTGCTGAAGCAAAGCTTTGTTCACCATTACTAATAAGTAAATATGTAGAGGAGTTTGATTAATTCATATTTCTAGTCAAAATCCTCTAAGAAGTACTTTGAATATCGATGAGTATAGGGATTATTCAAAGTACTCTGTAGGTTACTATTTGATTATTTCACACATTTACTATAAACATTTATAAATAGGTGGTCTTTTGATGGTTTTGTGAGGGTAGTGATATGGGACTTTTATTTAAAACGTATAATGGGAAGCATCAGATGCATGTGTGTCGGGAGACATGGATAGTTAATACTAAGCAGCAGCTTGATGAGGTCTTTAAGATGTTTTCTAAAACGGAAGTGCAGAAAGTAGTGGTACGTCCGGTGGGTGAGAAAATTGAGTTAGAATTTGCAGATGTTATTGTTGATTGCGGAGATATTTCAGATGTTAAAGTGAAGTTTGGCTTACTGGCAGATTTGAAGATGAAGTATCAAAAAATGGAATTAAAATCAAAGAAGTAAATTATTCTTGGTGTTTTTATGAGTGAGACGGGGATGAAGAAAAAGTATAAGTTGGTATATGATAGAGCAAATTGTATTGGGGCAGGTTCTTGTGTTTCTGTGCATCCAGAAAGATGGGTGATGAATGCGCAGGATGATAAAGCGGATTTGATTAATGCTACAAAAGATGAGAAAGGAGAATGGATGGTAGAATTTACGCTGGATGAATTGGAGAGTTTTAAGTTAGCGGCAGAAGTGTGTCCGGTGAATGTGATTCATATTTATGATTTAGAGACGGGAGAGAAAGTGATTTGAGTATTTTTGTTGATTCGGATTATTATAGATAATGCAAAAAATTATCCTACCCAATTAACAGAATTTACTATAATATTTTCTTAGAAGTATTTTGCCATGTCTTGTAGAATTTCGTATCCGGCTTGTATTCTGGCATCTGGTGTTTTGCCTGCAGTAATGGCCCGTCCTACAACGAGGATACTGGCTCCATCTTGAATGGCCTGTCCTGGAGTGAATACTCTTTTTTGATCAATTCCTGCGGGTGTATTTGGTCCTTGAATTCCTGGTGTTACATACATGAAATCTGTGGGAAAATGATTTTTTGGGCTTTTGATATGTTGTAGATCAGCAGCAGAGCAGACAATACCATCAAGACCGGAGGCATATGATATTTTTGCTAAATGGAGAACGTGTTCTTCTACTTTTCCAGGAACTTTTAGATGTATGTTTAAATCGTCTTGATTGAGGCTTGTAAGAACGGTTACTCCGATAATTTTTGGGATTGTTGTGTTGTATTTTGCAGATCCTTCCTGTGTGCCTTCTATTGCTGCTTGCATCATTTTTACTGCACCTGAGGCATGGACGTTAAACATGTAGACGCCTAGTTCTGCTGCGGCTTGCGATGCGTCTCGTACCGTATTTGGAATGTCATGATATTTTAAATCGAGAAATACTTTAGCACCAAAATCTTGCACTACTCTAATACTCTCTGGACCAAATCGAGTATATGAACTTTTTCCGATTTTGAATAAACCTACCACGGGGCTTAGTTCTTGTACACGTTGTTTTAGTTCTTCTATTGTTGTTAATTCATCTAGCGCAAGACATACTTTTTCTCTGGCGATTTGTTCTTTTGGTGTTAGGTTCATATTAAAAAAAGTAGCCCCGGGCGGATTCGAACCGCCGTCAAAGCCTTTCATTCTTGGTTAAAATCCCATGAGGGCTCTTGCAAGACCAAAGGGCTCTATCCTATTGTGGCGTATGAGTCCACTAGACGACGGGGCTAGGTGTCAAACTGGCTTTTTGGGGTCTTTATAAAATTTTCCTCTGGATTTGGTTTAAAGAATTCTTATAGGAGTTTTCTTTACAGGTCTGTCCAGAATGGTGGAGAAAGCCACCCTGGCCGAGTGCTCGACCTGTACTTGATATGAAAGTGGAGGGGATAGGACTTAATTTTTTATTAAAATAAAGATTCTCTCGCACTCTTCTTGGCCAGGCGGGTGGCTTTCTGGACAGACCCTTCTTTACGAAATATATAAAAAGGTAGATTATTTACTTTGATATATGGTTTTGAGTGTGTTATCGGTCGCAACGCAAGATATTGATCCGTTATCTGTTCTTTTACCTCTATTTGAGAAAGTGCAGCCATTGTTGGTTAAGTTGAGTATTGTGGTTGGAGGTATTTTTGGGATTTATCTTATTCTGCTGGCAATGCGAGTGTATCATGAACGAAAACAGCTCAAAGTGCTTGAGGATATTCGGTTTAATTTAGATCAACTCAATAGGCATTATGGCATTGCCTATTCGTATCATCAGAGAGGGATGTGGAGCCGCTGGATAGAACATATTCAAAAACGAATTGAACTAGGTAAAGCGGAGAAGCATTTTAGGAATGCACGTCGGAAGTGAAGTAATTCTATTTTTCTATAACTGGTCCTGTTCTTTATTTTCTTTTTTTTGCCTCACGATAATTAAGATTATGACTAAAATTATACTAATGAAGAGGAGGAGACCGATAATTATCCCTGTTTTGGCATCTATACTTTTAGGTTCTATTTCTTTAGTTGAGCTATCATTCTCTATTGCTTTTCCGGTGATTGTTTCTTCTGGGACATTATGCTCTATTGCGGATATTTTTTCTTTTGGCAGCAGTTCGCTTTTGAATGTTTTGGTTTCCATGCGGTAATTGTTCCAGAAGTTTACAACCATGTCAAAAGTGTAGGACCCTGGGTTTTTATTTTTAGCGTCAAAGTAGTCGTTGATGCGTTTGGTGGTTTGGGCGTCTAGATCAACTGATTTTGTGCGAAATTGGTCTATTTGGGTGTTGTCTTTTTTTACGGTAATATCTACGAAGATGTTTTCAATTTGCTGATTCCATTTGTTGAGGAGGTCTAGGGAATATTTGTTGACTTCATTGGATGTGAAGTATTTGTCGAAGTAGGTTATGTCTATCTCTGGTTTTCCTATCTGGAGTTTTTTTATTACTTCGGTTTTTTGCCCATCGTATGTGGTGATGGCGAGTACTTCAAATTGTCCGGGTACAAATTTATTTTTATCAATGGTTGTGTCAAGTAGTTTATCATCGTGTACGGCTAATGAGGTTGGTTGTGTTTCTAGTACTTGCTGTTGCTGTTCTTTGTCATTGACGTAAAATATGGTTTTAATGGTGTCAATATTTTTTTTGCCTTTATTTTCTACTTCGGAGACGAAGCGAATGGTATTGCCACTTTCATGGAAGTTGAGTTTGGTGATAACATATTTATCGGGGTAAGGACCAAGAAGGATTATTTTATGGTATAATACTAATTGGGAGGATACGGTATTTTCATTGGCGGCGGAGGGTTTTTGTTGTACGATGATGGCGCCAAGTGTTTCTCCGGGGGGTATTTTATCAGGGAGAGTTAGGGTGTAATAGATGGTTCCGGTTCCACCCTCTCTATGTAAAGATATTTCTTTTGTTTTTAAAGTGATATATTGGGCGAGTTCGCCTTGGGTTGAGATGGTGAGGTCCATATCTTCGAGGTCGTTATTGATGACTAAGAATTCGCCGGCGTAGGATTTGGTTTCTTCGGAGTTGATAGTGGTTTTAGCAGGGCTTATTCCTAGGGCAAGAAGAGAGTTGAAACTAAGCAGAAATAGGATTATCCATGTTATTATTTTTGTTTTCATAAAGTTCCGGTGTATTTTAGGAAAAAATATAAAGCACCTAATAAACTAAGAGCTAATAATAATTCGTCCCAATGTTTTTCAACTAATTTTTTGATGTTCATCATGATGTGTTTTTTATGAAGAGTAGCCGGTGATAGTAAATGTGATGATGGAGGATTTATATCCGCCGTATTCATTGTAGGGAAGGGAGATGTTTAAGTCCATTAAAAAGTCGTTTTTGATATCTCTCCAGCTGAGGTTAACGATGTGATTGAGGGTGGTGGAATTGCTCATGTTGGTCCAGATAGTGGTGCTTAATGGAGTATAAAATGCGTTTGATTCGTTGGCTCTGATTTTGAATTGATACCAACTGGTGTTAAATGCAACTGAGGTGAACATGGGGGAGGCGTTAATGCTGATGTTGGATTCGATGTTGCCGGTGTTTTCAGCACGCATGGGGAGGGGAGTGCCGGAGATGGTGCTGGTGTTGGTGCCACGAGCGAGTTCACCGAATTCAATGGCGTTATTGGTGAAGGTGAAGGAGAGAAGAGAGTTTATGGTGAAGTTGGAGAGATTGCTGTTGGAACTGGGGCCATCTAGGGTTGCGCCATTGGACCAATCACCATATCCTGTGCTATCATTGGCACGGATACGCCAGTAATATTTAGTGTCGATGGTGAGTTCAACGATGCCGATACTTGAGAAGTAGGTGGTGTTGAGTGAACCGGCGATGGGGGAGATGGCAGAGATGTTGATTTCAGGGTTGTTGAATGTGGGGTTGTCATCCACTTCGAGGTGATATGAAATGGGGTCGCCATCGGTGTCAGTTGAATTAAACCATTCAAATGTAGGGGTGCGGTTGGTGATACCTGAGCCGTTGAATGGGCGGCCGGTGGTGGGAGCGGTAGGAAGGGAGTTTGTTGTTCCACCAAACGTGCTATAATTTGCTGCAAAACTACTAAAGTTTGAGGTGTTAAATTTTAAAGTGTTACCGATGTAACTAATGTTATTACACCCAAGATTTATACAATTTGGGCCTGCTGCTTGAATTTGCACAGCATCGGTTGTGAAGTTTTCGACTTTGTTGATGCTGTTAACAGATGAGAGGTTTATACCATACAAAGTGAGGTTAGCAAGGCTACTAATAGCACCAAACGCCCAGGCACTTTTGTTTAGTGCGATGGTATTGTTCCCGATGAAAATATTACTGCCAAAGCCTAATGTACGATTGAGGCTCATGGTTAGATTGCGGGGCAATGAACCGGTGCCGTTGTCAAGCCATTTGATTTCACCAAAGCTGTTGTTATACACTACATAATTGAGATAGACACTGGCGGTGGTGTCTGAGATTTCGCCAAGGCTTGTGGAGGTGATATTGTTGTTGATGAAGTAATTTTTTTCGGAATTAACTGAAATACCGACTCCGACGCCTGCGGAACCGGTGTAGGTTATATTGTTATCACGAATAATACTCGAGTTAGAACTACTGAGCGAGAGACAGGTGCTGACAGGTCCTCCACCACAGGTGACCATATTGGTTTGAATGAGGGTGGAGATACTGGTTGCCAGATCGATGCCATCTCCTCCATTTCCGAGTGTGTGAATTATATTATTTTGGATAATTGTGCCATTGAGGGTGGAGGAGAGCGAGATGGCTTCTCCTGAACCGGAAGTGTTAATGGTGTTTCCATCAATGGTGGCATTGCCGGTAAGAATGAAAATACCATTGCTACTGGTTGAGGTGTTGATGAAATTATTCTCAATAATGGTGTTTTGAGAGTATTCTATATCTAAGCCGGTGGAACTGGCGTTAGTGGTGATGATATTGTTTGTGATGTTGGTGTTGTTGGAGTAATATATGGTGATGGCGGCGACATCAGAGGGTGATATAATGGTGTTATTCCAGATGGTGCCGTTGTCATGGCTTTGATAATAGCGAATGCCAATGTCTCCTGTACCACCTACGATATCATTAATGTTGCAATTTTTTACGGTTACATTTATCCGAGGTGAGTTTGTGTCTAGGTTGACACCATACGCAGAACCAGTGGCGTTGCCAAAGGTGATGTTGAATCCTTTACAATCTAAGAATAGGTTTGAGCTGGTAAATGTAAAACAAGTTCCCGAAGCGCTGACATGATTTTTGAGTGTGACACTGGTGCTGTAGGTGCCACAGAGAGGTTCGTTTAAGGTGCGGGTGTAGTTGAAGTTGTCAAAGGTGAGGTTGATGCTTGCTGTAGGTGATCCAAAACCGGCAAAACCAATACTTCCTTCTAATTGTAAAGCATATTCTTCTCCTATATTTGTTGTGACGTAGCTTATGGAAGAGCCGGCAAAATCGCAGGTTACTGTTTGACTTAGGTTATCATATCCCATACGCAGTGTGCCTGCACCTGTGGGAACTGCGCTATTATTCCCTCTTGGCCCAAATTTATTTTTGATTTGGATTTCGTACCCTTGGGTGTTGTTGAGAATAACTTCACATTTAATGAATTTTGTGACATCAGATTGATTGACGAAAGCTATCCCTCCGGCGACATTGCTGCTAGAGACAAATGTTTGGGAGGTGTTTGTAAGATTAATTGTAACGCTTACATTAAAATTATTTAGAGTAAGATTTTGAATCGTGGTTAGAGTGGCGTTACCATTTACATTGGATACTGAGCCGTTAATAAGTACGGCACCATTTTGATACATTAATACAAGATTGTTTGTGGCGTTGAGATAGCGTGAACTATTGATGTCGTTTGTGAAAGTGTCGACAAATGATACAAGATCATCGGTGATGTCAAAACTTTGAATTTTAATGGTTTGTGGGCCGATGAAGGCACCGGTGAGATTTTGTTGATTGTTTGTATTGAATAGGAGGCTTATGCTTATACCTAAGATTAAAGTTAGAATAATGATAGATATTATTCTTTTCTTTGTGTAATGGTTAAAGTATTGGTTATGATTTTTTTGCTGTGAATCAATTATACTTAGAAAATATTTTTTTTGAGCGATTTTTTCTTTAATAGCGGGGATGTCTTTTGGCTGATTGGCGATTATTTTTTTACGAAGGATATTTTCTAGTTCGATGATTTCTTGGTGCAGTTTCTCTTTGTTTTTTTGGTTTGAGTTCATGCTTTGGCTCGTTTTAATAAGACGGCGATGGTATTAGGACTTTTTTCTAGTAGTTTGGCGATTTGTTTGGTTTGGAGATGGTATGTTTTGTTAAGATAAAGAATGATATTCTCGGAGATGGTACGAGAGGATTCTTGGAAAATAGAGAGAGGGAATTGGTAGGGAGTTTGTTGATGGAGTTTATTTTGGTGGAATTTTAATTTTTTTGCACGTTGAGAAATTCCCCAGATCGTTTTTGGATCTTTGTGGAGAAGCAAGGAGATGTCGTTATGGGAATAATTTTCTTTCTCTTTGAGGTATTTTACGAGTGCTTGGGCAGGATTTGGTGTTTTTGTGAATATGAAGAGGGGAATAAAAGGTTCTTTAACGGTTTGTTGATATAGGTCAATGAGGGAAGAGAGGCTGAGTTTTTGCTGGGAATGAAGATTGAGAAAGAGTTGTTTTAGTATCTCTTCTGAGGGGAGTGTTGCGAGGAGTACGGTGTTGGGAATTGGTTTGTCTAATGGCACAAGCTGAGATTTATTCTGTTTTTTATAAATATTTCTCTCTTTTTGTTTATTTTTGTATGTTTTTATTTATTTATCTCTTTTTTTGTTTATATTTATTCTTTTTTTGTTTATTATAATCTCTTTTTGTTATTATCTTATTAATGCACTTCTCGGGGATGTGTATTCTCTAGTTACAAAATGTTTATAAATAATTGTCTTTTATAGGTAGTAAAATGAAACCCCCTGCTTCTTATGTGATTTCGACTGTACTTTCTATCTCTTCTGGATGTGGAGTTGAAGGCGCATCTACTTTGTCACAACAGGGATTATATGCGGGAGTTTTTGATGCGGGAGGATTTGATACATCTGTTTTTGAGGTTAAAGAGGGTGGTGGACATGATTCATCATTAGAGGGGTTAGTTTCTGCGGATCAAATTTTGGAAAAGGAGGTGGTTGATTCCATAGTTGCCGTTGTTTCAGATGCTCTCTATTCAAAAGATGCTTCACTGGATGCTGTGGATGCGCAAAATGATATTTCAGGGGGGGGAATTGCGGGAGATGTTACAACTACCAGCTATATTCCAGGAGAATGTCCGACTTATAATGAAATGATTGTTTTTGCGGATGTGAATTTAGAGAAAGCGATTCATGATTATCTTAAAGTTCCTATGGGTATGAAAATCTATCAGAAAGATGTGAGTGAGGTGAAAGAGTTAGAGTTGATCCAAAAAGGAATTGTGAATTTACAGGGCTTAGAATGTTTTACGAATGTTGAAAATGTGGATTTATCAGATAATTATATTATTGATATTATTTCTCTGAGTAGATTGACGAAACTCAAAGAGCTTGATCTTTCATTTAATTTGGTTAGTAATGTTATCTCTTTGAAAGATTTGGTGGAATTACAAATGCTTCTTTTATCTCATAATCAAATTAGTGATGTGGGCGCTTTTGCGGGGTTACAAAATGTTGAGCAGTTGGAATTATATGAAAATAAGATTGTAGATGTTTCTGTTCTGGGAAAGCTTGGGAATTTACATGCGTTGTATTTAGGTAAAAATAAAATTATTGATGTGTCGGTGTTGGGAGTGTTGGGACAATTGAAAACGTTAACGGTGGAAGGAAATCCTTTGCAATATAATGTACCGGCTTGTCTTGCTATGAAGGGATTACAAGGTAAAGGTACGAAAGTTGATGGTTTTGATTTTGGAAAGTGTCCATGATTTTTTGAGTATGTTGGGGTATGTTGAGTGAGGAGAATTTTTTCTATCCGGCAGATGTAGCGTTGAAGGTTAAGCTAAATGAGCTCATTATACCAGTGCCCGGAGCGTTTCTAGGAATGGTGAGATTGATGGCGAGATTTGCAGCGTCTTTAGTGTTATCGGGCATTAAAGGATAATTGGTGTTATTTCCACAGAGCCAGTGGCCGCGGGAGCTGAGTACAAAGTCACGAGGGGCACCATTGGCTGAACCTATTGGTTGTGTGCCTCCGGTGTAAGAAAAGTTGCTTGGATTGGTATAACTACTGTCATTTGTGGCGTTCCAGCTGCTATCTCGATAGAGTGTTCCGCCACCGGCGCAAGATTGTTGGGTATCAAAACCACCGAGTTCTGATGTTGCGCCGTTCATGCCGGGGTAGATTCGAAGTTCAATTCCCCCCATCGGACTACCTAATGTTCCGCCAACGAATAAAGTATGAGTACAATTACCTGAACAGGTGTAGCCAACGGAAACATTGACATTGCCGGTGTTTTCTATAGTGAAACCATCTACATTGGAATTACCACTGGTGTTAAATCCGATACAGCAGTGTGTGTCTTGGAGGATTATCGAACCATTGCTATAATAACTTGTGGCAGTATGCAGATCGGTATCAATATTACAATAGTCACAACTGGCATTTACTCGTCCAGATCCAAAATTGATCAATTCCATGCCAAGAGTAATTGAGGTTGTTGCGGCGAGGGTTATATTTGTTTGACCCGAGGAACTGCTTGATGTTACAGCACCGGTTAGTACATTGTATCTGTTTTGCAGTCCGTCGAGTTTACTGATGCTGATAAAAGTACTTACTGTGGATATAATCAGGGTGATAGCAATTAATGCTAGGATGCTACGGTTAGAAATGTGGTTCATGGGTTCACTTGTCTTGGAAACAATAGGTGACTACACCTGTATAATTACCGTGATGAGCATTGGAGAGGGGTTTGAAGTAGAAGTGTACTTCTTGATTTGTGTTTGCAGTAATGCTTATATTGGCGGGTTCAATGGATACATAGGGGGCAATGTCACCAGCAATAGTTATATTTACTTGGGCATCTTTCTTATGATTAATGACCATAGTGCGTTTGAGGGTACTGCCAATGGATGTGCCTCCGAAGGCAAGATAATTTTTGTCAGTGTTCATCCCCCAATAATTACTGGTGGCCCTATTTACAAAAGCCGTGGCATAAATTTTTTGTTCATCAGAACATTTTGGCCAGAGCATATAGGTGCTTGTGGCAATACTTGCGATAATTAATACAATACTTATTATTACGATTATTTTTTTAAAACTCATCTTTTTTTTCACCCGGTTGTTTTCTTTTGAGTATAAAGATCATGGCAAGTAGAAGAATAACCATAATGAGAATTCCAACGGTAACTAATACGGTGGGGAACTCACTTGTTTGCTGTGGTTTTTGTTCTTGGGCTGTTGCTTCTAAAAGTTTTTTTATGGTGATGTCTATAGGTACTTCTTTGGTTTCTCCTTCGTAAAATAGTTTTAATTTTCCAGCGTATTTTTTTGGTTCGAGATCGATTTTGATAATGCCTTTGAGTTCTCCATCAGCCCAAGGTGCAAGATTGATGCTGGGGGTTTGCAGAAGTTCTTGGTTGTCAAGGATGACTTTGGCATAAATGTTGTTTAAGTTGTTTCCCCAGTGGTTACTTACTTTAATGGTAAAGTCACTAAATCCGGGGGGGAGTTCTTTGGTGTAGTCTTTTACTACTAAATCCATGTTTCCGATAAGAAAAGAGGTATTGAGTTCTTTTTGTTTGCCATCGTAGGTTATAATTCCTTTGGCGAAGTAGGTATTTGGTTCTAGTTTTTCTGTATCAAATGTTTCGGTGAAGCCTATTCCTTGCATGCTTTTGAGGGGTTTTTCTTCGGTGGTTTTTCGGGCCAATTCATGGTTCTTGTTATCATAGAGGATGATTTCTCCTTGGACTTTGTTGATATTAGTATAACTTACACTTGCTGCACCTAACCCTACTTTTGTTTTACTGCCTTGGTTTACATTAGGCACATCTAATGTGGCTTTTATTTCTTTGTCGTAGGTGTAGACTTCAATGCGAATATTTTTTGAAACGGCAACAAGTATATTGATACCACCGCCATTCTCGAGGTTTGGTTCTTCGACAACGGTTAGGCCAAGAATATACTCTCCGGGAAGAATTTTTTCGTCTTTGGGAAAGTCGAGTATCAACTCAAAGTTGTTGTCTTGAATGGGAGTGGTGGAGAGGTGTTTGAATATGCCACCGCCATCTATTGTTACTTTGACGGGTTTATCAGTTCCTTCAATGTGATAACTGTTTGTGACTGTGGTTCCAGGGACATAGATGAGAGGACCTAATTTTTTCCCGCTCAGACCAAGGGCCGTGACAAATGATGTTTGAATGAGAATGAGGAAAATGAGGAGTAGAATTACTTTTTGTATTGTATTTGCCATACTATTCTTTACCTTTTTTTGGATGAATTAGAATATTAAAAAAATAAAAGAAAAAAAAATTACTCTTCGTTCATTGCGATGTGGCGTTGAACGTCAAGGTTAATGAACTTCGTACACCTGTACCTAAAGCGTCGTTAGTGACCGTTAGGTTAATATCGAGTACTCCGGCATTTTTTACCTGGTCAGGCATTAACGGGGAGTTGGTGTAATTTCCACATAACCAGTGTCCTTGGGGACTCAGGGCGAGGTAGGTTTGCGCAGGGGCACCGTAACTTGCGCCTGATTGCGAATACGTGCTTGAATTGGTGATGTTCCATCCACTGTCCCTATACAACGTTCCTCCTCCCACGCAAGATGCAGTTATGTCTGTGGTTCCTTGTTCACCGGCTTCACTACGAGTGACCTGCGGTGTTATTTTGATGTCAAGACCGTTACTGTTTCCTCTCGCAATGGGTCCGGCAAAGCTACCACCAATGAAAGATGAGCGAGTACAGTTTCCAGCACAAGTATATCCTACAGAGACGTTAACGTTTCCGGTATTTTCAATTAAGAAGCCACTTGAGACCGCACTGAAACTCAGACAGCAATTTCGATCGTCAGTCGCAATATTCCCACCCACTGTTGATTGGTTGGTGTAGACGTTAGAAACGCTTCTATTTGAATCCATGCTACATTGGGAACATGTTGCATTTACTCTCCCCGTACCAAAGTTCATATTACTATTTCCCAATGTGATCTCGGTAGTTGAAGTGATGGTTATGTTGGTTTGACCGGAGGAACTGCTTGATGTTACAGCACCGGTTAATACATTGTATCTGTTTTGCAGTCCGTCGAGTTTACTGACGCTCACGGCAGTGCCTATGACGGTTATGACTAAGGCTACAGCGAGTAGCGCGACTATGCTTCTATTGGAAATATCATTCATATTATTCACCTTTTTTTTTTAATATTTTGTTTTAATTTTATGTTTTTTAATTTGTTTTATTACTCTTTTCGATGGTTAAGAGCACTTGTCCTTGCGCACTATTTGAGGTTGGTTCTCGTATTTGTCCACTGCCATTACTTACTTGTTCTGGTGGCAATAATGTGACACTTACTTTTCCTTCTGTTTTACCCTCATTTATGTACAGTTTAGGCTGTGCTTTTTCTGTTGCTTTGAAGTATAGATTAATACTTATTACGCTGACAACGATAAATATTACAAGCACCATTAGCACAGTTTTGTTTGAGATGTCGTTGTTAGACACAATTGCCGGTTTTGTTTTTTGCATTTTTCTTGCAGGTTGAATTTTTTTCTTCATGTATTCACCTCCTTTACGTTAGCTTATATCGACTAGTTTGAGTTTGAATTTGAAATCTAGAAGATAGTTCGCATATATAAACTTATTTCTCCATTCTAAAGTAATTATTTTTAATGAAACAAAGGTTTATAGATGTGTTTTCTTTTCTGTTTAATTCTATGCGGGAAAAGAGGTTGATGGGAATTATTGCGTTGATTCTAGTTGTTCTTAGTTGTATCAATGCGGTTACGATGATGACGATTACCGGAAGAACGGTGTCTTCGGTTACGGGGCAGGTGATGATGTGTGTGAATTATCCTCCGACAATTAATGAGATTGCGACACAACGCGGACATTTTAATACTAATTTTACCTATAAAGTGAATGCGTCGGATCCGGGAAATGGCAGTTTGACGTATTATGACAATACTTCTTTATTTGTGATTAATGAGAGTACGGGCCTGATTAATATTACGCCGTTTCGTACAGATATAGGGGTGTATCCTATTTTGATTACGGTGGCAGATGCAGCAATTGGTTGCGCGTTAAATGCGAGTACTTCTTTTATTTTAGATGTTAATAATTCTGTGCCTGTGTTGGGTACGTCGTTTCCTAGTTTGCAATGGGAGCAAAATGTTTGGCTGACGGGCTATGATTTAGATGATTATTTTAGTGATTTTGAAAATGATTCGTTGAATTACACAGCGGTTACAGGGGGATATGTGACGGTGGAGATTGATAATAATCCTTCCAGCGTTAATAAAGGAAAAATAACGTTGAAACCGCAGTCAAATTGGGCAGGGGTGACGTGGGTGCAATTTATTGCGAATGATAGTGTTAATATTACGTACTCTAACAATATAACGCTTAATGTCACAGGAGATACAGTTCTTCCGCTGATTACTATCAATAAGCCGAGAATTTTTGAGAATTCGACAAAGTTATCGTTTGTTCTTAATATTTCGATTTCAGAAACGGGCTCACTCATTTATGATTTAGATGGTTTAGGCAATATAACTTTATGTAGTTCTTGTACGGATGTGCAGATAGGGATTAATGTTTCTGATACGGTAAAAGGGTTTGGGAATCATAGTTTGCTTGTGTATGCTACAGATGTGGTTGGTAATATAAATATGAGTGCACTTAACTTTACGTTGGGTTTGGATACAGATGGAGATGGTATTTCAGATGAATTTGATTTGGATGATGATAATGATGGAGTTGCGAATTCGGTTGATTTTTTAAATGGTAATGTGAGTAATATTAATGGGAACATTGCTCGATTTAATCTGACGGTGGATGGTTCGTTTAATACGTCTGCGCAATTTTCTAGTATGAAGAAAATTAATATTACGAATATCACAAATCCGTTGGTAGAGTTTGATTATGATTTTAGTTTGGGTATTCCATTATCTTTAGGAAATATTACGATTCTTAAACAAAGCGCTACTGCGACGAAGGGGAGTATTATTGTGAAAGGAATTAATTTAACGGCAGGAGCTAAGAAGACGATCTACATTGATAATATTGATATTGAGCGAAATAGTGTGTGCGTGAAAGATAAAGCGGTGACAAGTCTTTCTGAGATTTCTATTAATTGTACGGGTGAGAGTGAGGTGAAAGTTCCATGTAATGGCAGTATTACGTTGGGATTTACCTGTACGGATTTAGGTGCGCAGTATCGCATTACAGGATTGAGTCATTCTGCGGCGGTGGAAGTGGGTGATGCGTCGGGAGGATCTGGAAGTGGTAGTGATAGTGGCAGTGGGGGTAGCGGAGGTGGTTCGGGTAGTGGATCAAGCGGGAGTTCTTCTGGCGGTGGCGGAGGAGGGGGCGGTGGTGGTAGTTCTAGTTCTAAAACAGTTACGGTTGTATCTGAAAAATTAGTAGAAGTGTTGCAAGGTGCGGTATGTACCTATGATCAGAAATGTCCGGGGTGGGGGATTTGTTCTTCAACTCAGACACAAACGCGAAATTGTATAGAAGTGCGTTCAAATTGTAAAGTGATTGAGGTTGTCGAACAGCAAGCTTGTGTTTGTAAGCCGCAATGGGAGTGTACAGGATGGAATCCAGAATCTTGTCAATTAGGGGAGATACAGCAGAGGGCGTGTCGCGATGTGAATGGGTGCGGGATTGCAGTGAACTTACCGTTGGGACGAGGATGTGGAGGTGTTATAGTGCAACAATCATCACTAAATGTTCAAAAAAGTGTTGTAGGAAGTGCATTTTCGTTTGGTACAACAGAGGGACGTTCTAATTTGATGCTGTTGGTTTTATTTCTTTTTCTGCTGTTTGGGATGTTGGTCTTTTTGTTTTTATTGCGACGCAGGGAAAGAAAAAATGTTACGATTAATATTGGTAAGGGAAAAGTGGAGCTATTTGACAAGAGTTCTCCTGAGGAGATGAAGAAGCATTTGGGGAATCGTTCAGCAATTGCAGTGAGTAAAGGTGATGTGTATATTGAGAAAGAGGATGAAAACAAATGGAGAGATCAGATACAAAAAGAAGAAGAACGTATCTCTCGTTCCCAATACAAAAATGCCGCTATGGATGAGGTATATAAACAGAAGTTTGATCAAGAATTATCAGATCATGAACGAAGCCATCGGGTGGAGGAAGAGCGGCAGAGAACGTGGTTTAGAATGCAAGAGGAGAATTTACGAAAAGAAAAAGAAAAGCAAGTGGAGGAGCAACGACAGTTGTGTTTGAAAGAGGAGAAAGAGCGATTAGATTTACGGAATGAGAAAAAAAGATTTTTGTTAGAGAAGAAATCACAAAAAGAAGCGCAACGAGTGCTGCGATGGAAACAAAGGATATTGTTGTTTAAGACTTTTTGTGGGGTGTTAGGGCTGCGTTCTCCTAAAGAGAAAATGGAATTGGCAAAAGAGAATTTGGCGCTGGAGAAAGAGGAGTTGAAGTTGGAAGAGCAACGTGAAGAGTGGGTACGGGAGTCTGCAAGACGCAGCAAACAAGAACAAGAGAGGGATACTTTTCGTTCTCAAAAGAAAAAAAATGTGCTGTTAACTAATGAAGATGATCGACGTAAAAAGGAAGAACGGTGGAAATTACAAATTGAGAAACGAAGAATTGTGGAGTTGGAACGGGCAAAGAGAGATGCGAGTGAGAAGCGATGGGATGATCGAGAGAATTGGTGGAAAGATTTTTTTCATACTATTGGTTTGTATAAGACTTCACAAGAGAAGCAGAGGGATTTAGAATTACGTGAGCAAGAACAACGGGAAAAAGTGCGTTTAACAGAAGAAAAAAAACATTTAGATTATTTGGATGTGCAGAAAAGAGTGGAATTGGAGAGAGGGCGAAAACAATTAGAATGGGAACAAGAAAAAGTACGTAGGGAACAAGAAGAACAGTTGATACGACAACAAAGTAAAAATAGATTTGATGAGGAGAAACGGCAACTGGAATTTCAACGTGAGAAATTGCTGTTCGAGAAAGATCGTTTACAGCAGTTGAAAAAAGAATTAGTTAGTCAACGCGGCTTGAAAATAGAGAAGGAGGGTGTTTCTTCTACTTATTCTTCTGTCTCTTTTTCACCTCAGAAAAAGTGTTTGGGGTATAGTTTGGATGATGTAGAGGAAGAATTGAGACGTTTGCGAGGTCAATAAAGAAAATGATTGCTCACTCATTCCCTCCCTCTATTTTGAGTAAATAGAGAAGTTTGATTAATTCATATTTGGTAGAGTTTGACTATCAATGAAAAATGGGCTTATTCAAAATCCTCAATACTTTTTTTTATGTGTTTGATTTTCTTCAAAAGTAATATAAATCAAAGGCTGTTTTATAGGGCTATGACTATTCGCGATGATATTGTAACACTCCTGCATGATGTGACGGGTTTGCCTCTCAATGATATTTCTTTATTGTTGGCGGTGCCACCTGATGCTATGTTAGGGGATTATGCGTTTGGATGTTTTAAGTTAGGAGGAAATGCGTTTGAGAATGCTCAGAAGTTGCAACAGAAGTTGCAGGAGAAGATTCCAAAGTTATTATTCTTGTCTAGAGTAGAGGCTGCGGGGCCGTATGTTAATTTTTATATGAATAAGTCTTTTCTGGCGCAACAGACAATTGGTAAGATTTTGAAGCAGAAGAAAAAATTTGGTTCGCAGAAGAGTTCGCAGAAGAGAGAGAAGAAGATTTTAGTGGAGTATTGCGGGCCTAATACGAATAAGCCTCTCCATTTGGGTCATATGCGTAATATGTCACTAGGGGGAGCGATTTGTAATTTATTGTCTTTTATGGGCAATGAGGTTCATCCGGTTAATATTGTAAATGATCGGGGAGTGCATATTTGCAAGTCGATGCTGGCGTATCAAAAGTGGGGAAAAGATGAGGATGGAAAATGGAAGACGCCAGATAAGAAAAGTGATCATTTTGTGGGTGATTTTTATGTGCTGTATGCGCAGAAAGCAAAAGAAGACCCTAAATTAGAAGAAGAAGTTCAAGAGATGTTGCAGAAATGGGAACAAGGTGATGCAACAGTGCGGGCGCTTTGGAAGAAGATGAATCGATGGGTGTTAACTGGGTTTGCGCAGACCTATAAGAGATTTGGTGTTTGGTTTGAGAAAGAGTATTTTGAATCGAGATGTTATGAGAAAGGCAAGGAGATGGTAATGGAAGGTTTTGCGAGAGGAGTTTTTGAAAAAGATGATACAGGAGCAATTGTGGCGCCCCTAGAGAATGTTAGTATTGAGAAGATTAGTGTTGAGAAGATTGATACAATATTTGCAGGAAAAAAATTACCAACTCTATTGCATCATAAATTGCCAAATAAAGTGGTGTTGCGAGCAGATGGGACGTCTATCTATATTACGCAGGATATGTACTTGGCAAAGTTACGATATGAAGATTATGCGTTTGACAAATTAATTTATGTGGTGGCATCGGAACAAAATTTACATTTTTTACAGTTGTTTCGTATTTTAGAATTGTTGGGGTATGGTTTTGTGCAAAAGTTATTTCATCTTAGTTATGGAATGGTTAATCTACCAACGGGGAAAATGAAATCACGTGAAGGGACGGTGGTTGATGCGGATGATCTGATGGATGAAGTGGCAGAGATGGCACATGGAGAGGTGGTTAAGAGATTTCCTGCGTTGCCAGAACAAGAGAAGAAAAAACGAGCGGAGTTTATTGCGCTAGGAGCGATTAAGTTTTTTTTGCTGCGAACAGATGCGATTAGGGATATTGTGTTTAATCCAGAAGAGTCGTTGAGTTTTGAGGGTGAAACAGGGCCGTATTTACAATATACGCATGCGCGTGCTTGTGCGATTTTACGTAAGTCTTTAATAGAAGGTTCTGCGCAGATGAGAAGAAAAATTGATGCACGTAATGCAAGTTTACTCAAAGAGGATTCTGAATTGAAATTGGTTACTTTATTGTCTCAATTTTCAGAGAGAGTGGATGAGTCGGCGCAACATTTACGGATTCATATTCTTTGTCGATATCTTTTGGATTTGGCACAAGCGTTTAATGAGTTTTATCATGCTTGTCACGTGTTGAGCGAGGATACTAAAATGCAGGATGTTCGGTTGGCGTTAGTGGATGCAACGCGTCAAGTGTTGGCAAATGGGTTGGGAATACTGGGAATTTATGCACCTGAGGAGATGTGATTTTGATGGGTGATTATGTGACGGTTTCTGTTGATGTTCCTGTGAATGTCAGGGGGGATGTGCAAGAACAGTTTTCGGAGTTGCAGCGAACAAATAAGCATTTTACGGTGTTATGTCAGCAGAATGGCGGATGCATGGGCTGTTGCGGGCATGATTTTTTGTCTAAGGAGAAAATTAATGAGGCTATTCGAATGAACACGGCAGAGTTTGCTGAAACAAGGCCTAATACGACGCAGGAATATGTGCGATTTCGGGATAGGAATGCGGCGTCAGATTTACGTCATGGGGTGTGTCGAAATTTGGTGAAATTAGAGGAAGGGATTGGTTGTCCACTGCATCCGGCGCGTCACAAAGGAGAAGATTTACGAGAGGGCCATTGTGATATTCATTATTTATGTGATACGGCAAAAGCATTTGCGACGTGGGATGTTACGAAGCAAGATGAGTTTTTACAATTTATTGCGGCACGTAAGTTAGATAATATTACGTATTCTATTCTGATGGATAGTGGGGGGTTGTGGAACGAATTTAGGCTCAAGAGACGAGGAGCTTTGCAGGGTATGCGATAGAGTTAGGATTTTGCTATTTTTGGCACACGAAATCTTTATAAATAGGGGGTTTTTTGATGTAGTATGGTAAAAATTCGTAAGTTTTCAGCATATCAGAATTTGGAGCGACCTTATACTCGCATTAGTAAGTATTCCAAGAAGAATTTTGTTCGAGGGGGATTCCCAAGTATTAAGATTACAAAGTTTGATATGGGTACGCAGCAAAAAGAATATGACGGCAAGTTGTTGTTGACGTCTACGCGGAGTATGAATGTTCGTCACAATGCGATTGAGGCTGCGCGGATGACGGCAAATCGTGTTTTAGAAAAAGCTTTAGGAAAAGAATATCATTTTCGTGTTAAGATTTATCCTTTTCATGTTTTACGTGAGAATCCTCTGGCAGCTGGAGCAGGGGCTGATCGTATGAGTAAGGGGATGCAGAGGTCATATGGGAAAGCTATTAGTGCTGCAGCACGGGTTAAAGAAGGACAGGCGTTATTTGAGTTGCGTTTGAGCAAGAGCCAATTGAAAGTGGGTAGAGAAGCGTTACATCGAGGAGCGAGCAAGTTTCCTTGTCCGTGTAAAGTTGTGGCAGTTTAATTTTTGGATGTTGTTTGAGTTTTTTGTGCATAGAGGGCTTGACGTAGTAATACCTTAGTTTGGGGCGGGTTACTTTGAAAAATTCCAGATCTCCAAGAAAAATTCTTTGTATTGATTTGCTATTTGCTTTGATACTGTTTCTATAGCAGTAGGGCGTTTTCCCCAAACCCAATTGATAACTTTATCATCAATAATCATTAGGCCAAAAGGGATTTTTAGAGAGGTAAATTTGTGTTTTATTTTAGGAATGTCAGAATAGTTTTTAAGAAATTCTCTTTTAATAGATTTATGAGCAATAAGACGGTCATCTACTTTTTTTTCTGAGAGTTGTTGGTGAATATTTCTCAAAAAACGAGAAGCAAGTGGAGATTCTACATACTCATCTTTGAAAGCAAAAACATAATAATAACTTTTACTATCAAGCTCATCAAGTATGGAATCAAACATTGATTTAATCGCTTTATAACCCTCATAGACTTTTGCAGTTTGAGGACTTTGGGCTTGTTGTTGTTTTTGCTCAAGTTTTGGTAGAATCTCATTGAAGTTTCTTTCTTTTTCTTTGATTATTGCAAGAATTTGTTTTGGTTCTTCTGCTTGAAAGTATTTCGTTTTAGATTTTAGCACAAAAGTTGTCAAACCTCTATCAATTAGTTTTTCCAATGTTTGATACACTTTTGAGTGTTGAAGTCTTGTCTTAGCAGCAATAGGACCAACAGTTGTGCTTCCTAGTTCAAGCAGGGCCAAATAGACTTTTATCTCTCGCTCTGAAAATCCCAAGTCTCGAAATATATCTTCTTCCATGATTTTTCAGATTAATTTAGTGTACTTTTAAAACTTTCTATCTTATATCTCCAAAGGGGGTAAGTAAATAATAAATAGCATTCTCGTATCTCTCTAGGTTTGTAAAAATGAAACTTGAATTAAGAAAAATTAAAGATTGTTTTGAAAAACCATTACAATATTCAGAACACTTTGAAAGATGGAAAATGGGGAATAATTCTTTTTCTTATTATAGGTTTCATGCTCCAGAACGATATTTTACTTTGCAAATTGTGTCAACATTTATTTCTTCTGAAGGAGTATTTGATTGTTCAGGTCCACCAATTTGGGTTGCTCATATTGATCCTATAGCATTAGTAGAATTTGAAGGAAATCTACCACTGAGAATATATGGTGCTGGAAAAATACGGAACGAAATAGATTTTTATCTGGCTCACTCTTTACATTTAGAAGGAGATAATCCAAATGATTATTTTTCTAAGGTGTATAAATTGTATTCAAGTAATGAAAGAAAGACTCCTCAAGAAATATTAGAGAGACTTGTTAGGGCTCACAAACCGGATAAGTGGTCTTGGGATGAAATAATTGATTTAGTATACGAAAATATAACAAAAGCCAGAGATTCACTTTTAGATTATATAACACAATTACCTAATGAAAATTTTGTAAAAGTAGTAGGAGCTCTTAATCTTACAAAACCATGCCCTTCGTCATTTGAATAAACTGTTCTATTTTTTACGGAGTCAAGCTCTAAGTTTTATTGACTATAAGACGCGTCTTTAGGAGAATTAGAAATTGATTATCACTTTTGTTTATGTCTGACGAAGTTTGGTTATTTCTTGTTCTATTTTCTCAAGTTCTTTGTGGTAGCGTTCACTATAGCGATTGGACTTGTTTTTTTGGTTGGTTATTTTTGAATTTTGTGTTGGTGTTGTGGTTGCTTGATTGAATGTGTTGTTTTTTCGCTCTAGGAGTTCTCTGGTGCTTTGGCATTTCAATTGAGAGGTAGGTGTTGTTTTTAAATTAGTTGTTGGAATAGGACGTTCTAGGTTGGCTATTTCTTGTTCTAGTTTTTGGAGTTGTTTATCATAGTGTGATTTTGAGGCAGGTGTTTCCATTATTACTGATTTATATGTTGAATATGTTGATGGTTTAAATCGATCTAGAAATGTTTTATGGGAATGAGGGGGGGATGTTGGTTTGATTTGTATGCCATAGCCTTGGATTTCTTGCGAAATGGATTGAAGTTCTGTTTCATAAGGTGATGGTTGGGATGTAGATTTTGTTAGGATTTTTTGTGTTGGTTTTTCTATAAATGTTTTTGGAAGTGGTTTCTCAATCATTGTTGGAACTTTTCTAAAAGGGATTTTTCGTATTGTTTTAAATGTGTAAACAGTTATGCTTAGTAGGAATATAAATGCAAATAAGCTTAGGGAGAAAGTGCTGTATTTGGTTGCGATGCTTGTTGCGTTTTGGAACAGAGCAAAACCTGTGGCAAAAGGACTATTCTGGTTATTTTGCGTGTTTTCTGCGGCGGTGACACCGGTGAGTTGTGTGGTTTTGGAGGTGGCTGATTCTTGGTTGTTTTCTGAGGATTTACCTGAACTGCTTCCCGTGTCAATTGAGAGGGAGGTAGTTGGTTGAGGAGTTTCTGATTGTGGTTTGTCAGCGGTTTGTGTGGGGTTTGTGGCTGGAGCACTAGGGCTTGTTGTGGTTGAGGTTTCGCTGCTACTACTACTGCTTCCACCGCCATTGTTGTTGGAGTTACCACTCCCTGAATTGGAAGACGATATAACATTGGCGGTGACATTGACAAAAATAATTAACCCTGCTTTATTGTTTGATGTATCATTTACAGATATATTAATCCAGTATGTTGCAAGAGTTAGAATGGTGGTGTTTTTGAAGTACCCAGTAGTGTTTATGGTGAAGTGTGATGTGTCGTTGGTGAACCAAGTACTGATGTTGACGTTATCGCTGGCGTTGTACTGAGCGATTAAGTTATAGGTGTTGTCAAAGGTGAGATTACTAATATTACTAATTGTTGGGATGGTAGTATCTTGAATAGTTATTTTGAAGAAAGTGCTGTTTCTATTGTTGGAAGTGTCATTGATACTGATGTTTAGTATGTAGCCTCCAATGGACAGATGAGTTGTGTTGACAATTCCTCCCGTGTTGTTAATACTAAACTGGGTGTCGTTTATACTGTAGTTGGCAAATAAAATATCTGTGGCGTTGATGTCATATGTGAATTGGGTTGCGTATTCAATTGTTTGATTTGTGACAAGAGGAATGAAACTGGGTGCTATGGTATCTTGCATGGTGATCATGAAGAATGTGCCGTTTCTGTTGTTGGAGGTGTCATTGATGGAGATGTTGAAGATGAATCTGCCAAGGGTTGTGATACTTGATGTGTTTGTTAATCCTCCTGTGCTGTTGAATATGAATAGAGATGTGTAGTTGGTGCTGTAATTGGCAAATAACGCATCCGTGGCGTTGATGTCATAACTAAATGAATTTCCCACTTCGAGTGTTTGGTTTGCGATAAGGGGAATGAAGCTTGGTGCAATGGTGTCTTGTATGGTTATTTTGAAGAAAGTATTGTTTCTGTTGTTGGAGGTGTCGTTGATGGAGATGTTGAATTGATAGTTGCCAGGCGTACTGAGTGCTGAGATGTTAACTAATCCACCGGTGGAGTTGATACTGAAGAGCGAGGTGTAATTAATTCCATACGTGGAGATTGCTACGTCATCTGTGGCATTGAAATCGTAACTAAAAAAATCACCAAATTCAGAGGTTTGGTTGGTGGGGAGAGGGTTGAAGAGAGGAGGTATACTGTCAACGGCAGTTAAGTTCCCTGCAAAGCTGCTAAATGAAGAGGTATTAAATTTAAGTGTTCCTCCTGTGTAACTTATAATAGAACAACCTCCACTGGGTGTACAATTTATTCCGGCACTGCGAATTTCGGTGCTATTTGTAGTAAAATTAACAACTTTTTGTATTTGGCCTATTGATGAGAGACCTACGGAAAATAAGGTGAGATTTGCGGTGGAATTTATTTTCCCGATTTGAAATGCAGATGCATTTACGGCAATAGTGTTGTTTCCAATAAATATGTTTGAGGTGGAACTGATATCTCGATCAATCTGTACATCTAAATTACGACCAAAGCTCCCTGTGCCGTTATCAATCCATTTGATTTCACCAAAAGAATTGTTATAAATTAAATAGTTAAAGAAACCATCATTGGCGTTGTCATCACGTATTTCCCATGTTCCACCAATACCATCGGGTACACTGATGTTGTTATTTACTAATGTGTTTCCGGTGGATGTGTCAAAATAAATTCCTATGCCACTCGTACTTTCAGATAGTTGATTGTTATTTACTAGACTGTTATTTACTCTTTGTAATAAGAGAAGATAGGTTACGGAGCCATTTCCTCTTATTTCATTGGAGATGATAGTTACGTTGTTGCTTACAAAAGCACTATTAAAATTAAATACGGTTGCGGTTTCTCCAAAATTAGTTAAATTATTTGAGGTGAAAGTTGTTCCTGATGCTTCACGAACATCGATGGTACTAGATGAAGTTCCATAGGAGGTAAGATTGTTTGAGGAGAGAAATGAATTGGGGCTTGTGGCAAGAATAATATTATCTGCACTACTATTAAATACGATAATTTTATTATACATGATAGAAACATTACTTCCTCTTGTATTGAACATTCCATGAGCTGATGAACCGGTTGTATTAATGAGATTGGAGCTGACATTTGTTAAATTTGCATCATCTAATTCTATGGCATTGGAGCTTGCACCAGAAGTGATTAGCGTATTGTTAAAAATAGTGCCTTTTTGTGGTACGGAGTCACCAGTGGTATTTTTTTGAAAATAGATTCCGTATTTACTATTTGTGGATATATTTCCTTCTACAATACGGCAGTTTTGGATGGTTATATTAGAATATCCTGAGTTATTTATACCATATCCTAGAGTTCCTGCGGTGGAATAGGTGATGGTGTATCCAGAACAGTCTAGAATGATGTTTGAGGCATTGATATGAAAACAAGTTGAGGTACTGCTTACGCTACTTACTAATGTAGTCGTTGTTGAAAGTAGGCCACAAGAAGAAGTCGCTCCACCAAACGTGCTATAATTTGCTGCAAAACTACTAAAATTTGAGGTGTTAAATTTTAAAGTGTTACCGATGTAACTAATGTTATTACACCCAAGATTTATACAATTTGGGCCTGCTGCTTGAATTTGCACAGCATCGGTTGTGAAGTTTTCGACTTTGTTGATGCTGTTAACAGATGAGAGGTTTATACCATACAAAGTGAGGTTAGCAAGGCTACTAATAGCACCAAACGCCCAGGCACTTTTGTTTAGTGCGATGGTATTGTTCCCGATGAAAATATTACTGCCAAAGCCTAATGTACGATTGAGGCTCATGGTTAGATTGCGGGGCAATGAACCGGTGCCGTTGTCAAGCCATTTGATTTCACCAAAGCTGTTGTTATACACTACATAATTGAGATAGACACTGGCGGTGGTGTCTGAGATTTCGCCAAGGCTTGTGGAGGTGATATTGTTGTTGATGAAGTAATTTTTTTCGGAATTAACTGAAATACCGACTCCGACGCCTGCGGAACCGGTGTAGGTTATATTGTTATCACGAATAATACTCGAGTTAGAACTACTGAGCGAGAGACAGGTGCTGACAGGTCCTCCACCACAGGTGACCATATTGGTTTGAATGAGGGTGGAGATACTGGTTGCCAGATCGATGCCATCTCCTCCATTTCCGAGTGTGTGAATTATATTATTTTGGATAATTGTGCCATTGAGGGTGGAGGAGAGCGAGATGGCTTCTCCTGAACCGGAAGTGTTAATGGTGTTTCCATCAATGGTGGCATTGCCGGTAAGAATGAAAATACCATTGCTACTGGTTGAGGTGTTGATGAAATTATTCTCAATAATGGTGTTTTGAGAGTATTCTATATCTAAGCCGGTGGAACTGGCGTTAGTGGTGATGATATTGTTTGTGATGTTGGTGTTGTTGGAGTAATATATGGTGATGGCGGCGACATCAGAGGGTGATATAATGGTGTTATTCCAGATGGTGCCGTTGTCATGGCTTTGATAATAGCGAATGCCAATGTCTCCTGTACCACCTACGATATCATTAATGTTGCAATTTTTTACGGTTACATTTATCCGAGGTGAGTTTGTGTCTAGGTTGACACCATACGCAGAACCAGTGGCGTTGCCAAAGGTGATGTTGAATCCTTTACAATCTAAGAATAGGTTTGAGCTGGTAAATGTAAAACAAGTTCCCGAAGCGCTGACATGATTTTTGAGTGTGACACTGGTGCTGTAGGTGCCACAGAGAGGTTCGTTTAAGGTGCGGGTGTAGTTGAAGTTGTCAAAGGTGAGGTTGATTCCTCCTGTGGGAGGACTAAGTGCTTCGGAACCGAGTGTTCCACTTAAGCCAATACCAAATTCCTCTCCTATTTGGGTTATAGCGTTTACGACGGTGGATCCACCAAAAGAGCAGGTGATTTGATTGGTGCTATTGTCGAAATGCATGGATAGTGTGCCAAAGCCGGTGTTTGTTCCAGAGCCAGTGAGGATGGTGGAATTTTTGGAGTTAAAACTGGCTTTAGCAACTAGTGTGTAAATCCCGGTAGTATTTACTGCGACATAACATTCAGAGGTTCCTTGCGAGGTATTACTATTGTTTAGGGTTAAGAGACTGGCTTGCGCAATAGCATTTCCAGTCATACTCGGAGAGGTGTTGCTGAGATTGATGGTGACGCTGGCGTTAAATGTGTTTAATGACAAGTTTTGGTATGTTACTATCTCTGCGCTGGCAAAAGTGGTCACAGAACCATTTACAAGAATATTATTGTTGTTGTAACTTATGTTGATGACGGAGGTGACGTTGCCGTAGAATGAAGTGTTGATTCCTCCGGTGAATGTATCGAGGAATGAGTTAAGATCATCGGTTGGGCCAATACTTTGTATTCCTAAGTCTTGTGTTCCGATGAAGGCACCGGTGAGGAGATTGGTATTTAATGAAATGTGTTGGGTGATTTTTTGAATTTGACTGAGGAATGTTGATTGTTGGGTGGTGGATTTTGAGGTAGAGGTATGTTGTGTTGCATTGGTGCTTATATTGAGGATGATTATGCTTGTGATAAGTAAGATTGCAAGAAGAAATAGCTTTTCACTGAGTGTTGAACGCTTTTTATTCTTTTTTTGAAAATTAATCTTTTGTTTCATGTTTTGTTTGATTTTTTATGTTTTTAGTTTTTTTCTCTATTTTAATTATAATTTGGTAATTACTTTGTCGTATACGATGAGTAGTTCTTTTAGTTCTTTGAATTTTAATGAGTAGAATTTGTGAGGATAGGCTTTACGTAGTTTTAGAAAGCCGAGATCGTGTAGAAGTTTGAGATGGCGGGAGGCGAGAGAGACGGATTGCTGGGTTTGCTGGGCGATTTCTTTTACTGTTAATTCTTTATCTGCGAGAAGGCGCAGAATATGTCTACGTGAGGAGGCGCTAATGGCGCGAGAGAGCCGTTCTTCTATATGTTCTTCAGGCATTATGGGGATAATATTCTTGGGCTTTTTAAAGTTTACTATTTGAGAAGTTACGTAGTTTCTGAGTTACGTATATATGAAACTTAGGTGTTTCTTATTCTGTCTTTATTGTATATTTTTTGTGATTAAGAAGAGATTGATTCTGGGACTTCTACGGGTTTTTCTTCTCGTTTCTTTTCATCAAATTTTTCTTTTTGGCTTAAAATTTCAGTTTTCATTTCTTCAATGGTTTCTTTGGTGAAGAAGTGTTGTTTATGGTCTTTTTTGAATTGGGCTATTATATCTGGGTCGGTGAGGTCGATTTTACTTAGATAGAGGATGATTTTATGCTTTTGTTCACGTTTGAGCTTTTGGTAGAGCTGTTCTTGCTTTTTGATGGAGTACCCGGAGTATTCACTCAAATCGAAAATGTAGATGATGATGTTGGCGAGTTCATCTAAGACGAGTTCGGCTTGACGTTCAATAGGATTTAGTTTTTCATCACGGGCGAGGATGCCTGGGACGTCAAGACATTGAATTTTTTGTTCGTTGAGAGTGATGTAGCCGGCATTGATGCTTTTGGTGGTGAAGGCGTAGGCGGCGACTTCGGCTTTGGTGTGGGCAAGATGATTAAGAAGAGTTGTTTTACCTACGTTAGGAAAGCCGTAGATGCAGAGAGTGAACATTTCTTTGATGTCAGGATAGGTGCGCATCATCTTGCGTGAGTATTCTAAATAAAGAAGTTGGGGATTGATTTGTTTTAGTACAGAGGAAATGCGACCATAATATTCATTGGAGAGGGCTTTGATGCGCTGGGGATTAGATTCACGTTGGATTTTTGAGTTGTATAGGCGTTGGAAAGCGCGAATTTTTTGAATGGCCCATTGCATGGATGCGAGTGATTTTTTGAATGCGGCAAAATCAAGGGTAATTGTGAGCAATTTTTGATAAAAAGGAGGTAGTTCTTGTGTTTGGGGGAAGTTTTGCGTGGTTTTGATTAATCGTGAGCAGAGGATGTCTTTGATAGTGTCAATTTTGATGGTTTCAAATTTGTGCATCTTGGCAAAGTGGTCTCCCGAGATTTTTTTTTCTGAGAGGTGTTCGCGCGCTCTGCGAAATGCTAAATCGAGTAGCGTTTTGCCGTTATCTACGGGAGGGATTTTTTCGAAATTCATGGTTAGTGGTTTTTAGCAGAGGAAATGCTGTTAAATGCAATTTTCTATTTGTCTCTTTGGTTATCAAAAAGGGAGTTTATTTATAAATCTTTTATAAATATTTGCGCTTTTAGCGGCTGCTGAAGCAAAACATTTATATACTTTGTTTGTTTACTACCTACTTAAAGTATTTCCTCATTTGAGGGTGCTTTTACAAAAAAGAGGGTGATTAAACTGAAAGCACACGTTTTTCAAGAGGTTAAGAAGTTTAAGATCCAGAGATGTTGTAAGAGCTGTGATAAGCGAATTGTGGTTGAGAATGCGAATAGATATTATTGCAGTGATTGCAGGGGTTATTGATTATTTTTTTTGTTTTTTTCTTAGTATTTGTTCTTTTCAATGTGTTTGAAGATATTATTCTTCTAAGAGAAGGATTAAATTATTTTTTTTTATCTAAAGATGTTTTTAAAGAAGTCTTTGGTTTTTTGCCAGATTGATGGTTTTGGGAGTGGTTGTGATGTGGTGGAAGTTGCGGGTGGTTGTGTTGCTTCTCCACTGGGTGTTATGCTTATGATTAGGGGTTTTGGTTGTTCAACTATTATTGGCTTTTGTTCTTCTAGAGCTTTTGGCTCTTGAAGTTGAGGGGGAGGTGTCGTTTCTTTGAGTTCTGGCGTGGTTGTTGTTGGTGTGGAGGTGATTTCTATTCTGGATTTACCTAAAATGTATGTGCCAAACATGTTGATGGTTGTTTTAAAGTAGGTGTATTCTCCTTCTTCTTTCTCAATTGATAAGTAGACTGGTTGGTCATTTTGATAGAGGGTGAGTTCAGCTGGTAATAATTTAGCGTTAGTAATATTTGTTTTTTTGATTTTAAATGTGAGGTCAATTTGACTTATTTTTGTGGATTCGGGAGATTCTATATCAAATGCGGAGAGAGCAGTGCCCTTGAATTTAGGAATAGATTGTTCATTTATGGTAATCTTACTGTTTTTGACGGTGTCTGAGAAATGGGCGGTGCCATCTTTGAGGTTAGGAACGTTACGTATTTCAAAGAAGAGTTGGCTTCCTTGGGGTTGATATGAGATGACTTGTACGGCGTGTCCTGTGAGATTGAGGCTGGTTTGGGTTTTATTAATGAAGATAATAAATGTGACGAGGAGAAGTATGCCTAGGAGGGCCCAAAATGGTTTATGTTTGACTTCTTTTTTGAGAATGGGGTTTTTGATGTTGGTTTTGTTAGATGTTTTTGATGTTCGCCTCTTTTTCATGTGTAAGGGTATTTTTTTTTGGTATATAAATGTTTGTGGGAGAGGTAGGGGCCAAGGAGGTTTATTTTACCAAAACTATTATAAATAAAAGATAGATTTTCCTCTATGCGGGACCTTAGCTCAGCCTGGGATGTCTCTAAAAGATACAGGAAAGAGCACCACGCTGAAGACGTGGTTGTCCGGGGTTCAAATCCCCGAGGTCCCATATTTATTTCTTTAATTTACTTACGTTTAATCTTTTTTTACTTGATTTTTAATAGGTCTGCGTCATTCATAATTAAGAATGTATGAAAGCCTAGACGCTGAGGGAGCATGAAGTCATCTTTGGGATTATCGCCGATGATGATGGTTTGTGATGGTTTGAGGTGATGTGATTTAGAGAGTTTTTTCCAGAAAAAAGGGTGGGATTTTTGAAGTTTGGCGTTTTCTTGGGTGTAGATGAATGTTACGTATTTTGTAAGGTTGTAGGTTTTGAGAAAAAGTTGAATGGTTTTGGTCATGCTATTTGATACAATTCCAATGGTTTTGTGTTGTTGATTGAGGGATTTGAAGAGATGCAGGACATGTTGTTTGAGAGTGGGATTTTTTTTGAGATGTTGTTTTAGAATATGGTAATATTCTGGGAGGAGGTTGAATGATTTACATAAATGTCCTGTGTCGTAATTGCCTGAGGCGTTTTTTTTTATTTTGAGCAGTGCGGCTTTGTGGTGGAGTTGAGTGAGGGGGAGCGATTTCTTTTTTTGAATCATGGTAAGAATGGGTTGATATATGATGGTGTATATTTTTGTGTCTATTAGTGTGTTGTCGAGGTCGAAGAGGTAGTATTGGTAATTCTTTGGTTGATATTTTTTTGTGAGGCTATTCTTCTTCTTATTTGATTTTGTTGTTTTAAAAGGTTTGTGATTTTTCATGTTATGGTGTCACTCCGGGCAGGGTATTTGTTAAGATGGTACTTGCGAAGAGGTTGAAGAGGATAATTACGACTGTGGCGATGAAGCAATATAAAAGAGTGCTATTGATGATGTTCTTGCCTAGGGCGTAGCGTTCTCCTAATTTATCTGCACCGTTTTCTACTCCGTTGGCAAGAATGGTTAAGATGAATGTGATTTGGATGATGTAAATGCCAACGACGATTTGAAAATGATAGGTCGGAATGCCAATGCCAAAAATGTTTAACATATCGGCAAAACCACCAGTCCCTGTGGAGCCGGCGGCGTTTTGGCTTGTTATAGCTGAGAGTTGGGCGGAGAGTTTGGTTAGGATGGTTGAGATCATAGAAGTAATTCCTATGACAATGCCGGCGATTGCAGGAGTGAGAAAGCTGATTTGGGCTTTCATGGAGGAGATGATGTCAGACATTAAATCTTTGAGACGTTCTTCTACGGTGTGAATTTCTTTGATGTAGCGAGACATGGAGAGGAGCGCTTGCGCGGCAATGCGTGGGCCTTTTTTAGCACTTTCAATTAAGACTTTCATGGAGGATTCAATGACTTTAGAGGGGAAGATGGTGACCGCGCCAACGTTTGGGTCGAAGAGGGCTTGTTCTAAACCCATGCCAAGTTTGGTCATGTTTTTTTCTGCGAGATTGAAGAATTCTCCGGAAGTGGAGTTTTCCATATTTTGGGCTACTTTGGCGAAGGCAATTTCGGCGGGAATGCCGTCTCCTAAACGATTGCCAAGCTGGAATAAAGCGGAGGCAAATTCGTCTTCTAATGATTTTGTTTTTTCACGGATTTGGATTACGTTTTTGGAGCGTAGGGAGTAGTAGAGTCCTATGGATAATCCAAGTCCGGCGATGATGACCAGAGAGAGGATAGATGCGCCGATACCATATGGGCCGATTTTGTCTTGCTCGGCGCAGCCAATGCCTTTTTCAGGCGGACAGACGTAGTCGAGTAGTTTTAATGTTTCTTTTTCGTTGAAGGAGATGTCACTGGTGTTTAGGCTGTGCATGAGGAGTGGAATTAGTCCAATAAAGAGGGTTAGGGCAAAGAGGGCAATGCTAAAAGGGATAGGGTTGATGCTTAGGGTGGAATTTTTACCCAGATGGATGTTGATGTTTCGCAGGTTCTGTGCGCCGGGTTTTTCGCTGGGGTCGGTTGCGCCATATCCTGCTGGGCGTTTGGAGAGAATGATTTTTCCTAAGTAATAGACGCCAATGGGAAGGCTGACGTTGTAGAGAACGGCGATGTAAATGGCGGTGGTGAAAGGTGATGCGCCGCCGGCCATGAAGCTTACGACAAGAGGTAGAATGACAAGGCCTAGGATGGGCAGGATGATTCCTAGCATGTGTAGCATGGTCATAGGTGATTTTAATTCATGGGCGTAGTGGAGCATGTTTTCGTAGGTGCCGTTGAGAATTACATCGAGCGCTTTATCAAGCAGGGTGAGGCGGCGTTCATCTGAGGGTTCGTATAATGAGGATTCAATCAAATGGAATGATTCAACGAATTCTTTATCCCATTCTTTCCATTGGTCAAGATAGGCGTTGGCGGAGTCACGAATGGTTGCGTATTTTTGTGTTTCAACATCCCACATGATTTTGCGGAAGTCCAGAGAGAGAGGTTGTTCGAGGTGGTTTGCGGCGAATTCGATGGCACGTTCTAAGTTTGGGGTGTGGCGCATATACGTTACTAGATAGAAGATGCTTTGCACCATTTGATTAGAGGTTTTCATTCTCCAGGTATTGGCCATCAATTCTGGTGTTTTTTGAAGGGCGGGAATCATTAATACGCCGGTGATGAGGAAGAAGATGACAAAGAAGAGCATGTTGAAGATAGCAAATGAGATTAAAGAGCCAATGACGATGACAAGAAGAGGAAGGGCGATGGATAAGGAGATGACACCTGAGGGGGTGGTGTTGAGATGGCAGACGTCGAGATTTTTTTGCAGCTTTTCTGCGGTTTTTTGATCGACACCGACTTTGAGAAGAGAGCCGGCATAGTTACAGGCTTTTTCGTATAATGTATATCTCGCAGGATAGAGTTCACGTTTAAAGTCTTCGTATTCTCGTGAGGTTATTTTTGGCTGCGATGTTACTTGTGATTGGCCAAATTCTTTTTGTACGCGATCTTTATATTTTTGTAGAAGTTCTTCGTATTCTGGTTTGTTCATCTCTCCGGCCCCTTTTATTCTTTTATTCTAAGGAGGGCGATGGTGTTTAAAAAGATTGCTCTCAATAATGTTTATAAATAATACCCCTTCTGATATCTATAATGAAAAAAGTTTATCTAGATTATGCTGCTGCAACTCCTGTGCGTCGAGAAGTGCTCATGGCGATGCGTACATATGAAGAAGAGTTTGGAAATCCGAGTAGTGTGCATTCTATGGGTATGGTGGCACGGGAGTTGATAGAGGATGCGCGCAGGGGAATGAGAGAAGTACTGCATGCGGATACGAATGATTTGGTGGTGTTTACATCGGGTGGGACGGAGAGTATTAATTTGGCGTTGTTAGGGGTGGCGAGAGCGAATAGAAACAGAGGAAGACATATTATTACAAGTAGAGTTGAACATAAAGCAGTACTTGCATGTTGTGCGCAATTGGAGAAAGAAGGGTTTGAGGTGGATTATGTAGAGGTTGATGCGCAAGGAAGAGTTTGTGTTTCTGATGTTCAAAAGTTGATTCGAAAAGATACAATACTTGTGTCAATACAATATGTGAATAATGAAACGGGAATGATACAGCCAATTGATGAGATTTCGAGGATGTTAAAGTTACGATCACAGGTCAAATTACAAATTAAATCACAGACCAAATCACATACTATTTTATTTCATACTGATGCGTGTCAAGCGGGATTGTTAGATTTGGATGTTGGGCGATTAGGAGTGGATTTGCTGACGCTTAATAGCAGTAAAGTGTATGGGCCACATGGAATGGGGTTGTTGTATGTGCGTTTTGGGGTTTTGATTAGGCCTGTGATATTTGGTGGAGGGCAGGAGTGGGGGTTGCGCAGTGGTACGGAGAATGTTGTGGGGATTAGGGGATTTGTTTGTACGCTGGAATTGTTGCAGAAAGAGAAGAATAAAGAGTTGCGGCGATTACATGATTTACGGCAGAAATTTGTGTCTGAGTTGCAGAAGAAAATTTCGGATGTATTTGTTGTGAGTGATTTAGAGATGAGTGTGCCAACACTATTGAGTGTGGGCTTTCGAGGAGTAGAGGCTGATACGTTGGTTAGGGCGTTGAGTGCGCAAGGGATTTATATCTCTGCGGGGAGTGCGTGTAGTGCACAGGAGATTCAGGTGAGTTATGTGTTGAGGGCGATGAAATTATCTGAGAAAGTGGCACGAGGAGTTGTACGTTTAAGTTTTGGACGGGGAACTACTTGGAAGGATTTGAAGAGGGTGGTTAGGGTGGTTGAGCAAGGGGTTAGTGATTTGCGTCGCGTTGGGTTACTATCCTAGAGTGATTATGGTGGAAATGTTTAAAAACTACGGGCTTATTTTATTTTTATTATGACGAAACTTATGAACCTGCCGAAACCAAAAGTTGCTCTCATTACAACGGGAGGTACAATTGCGGGAGTGAGTTATGGTTCTTCTTTTGAGATATATACGGGGCAGATGGTACGGGCATATAGAGTGGAGCTATCAGGGGCACAAGTTCTGAATTCTTTTTCCAGTTTAGAAGATATTGCTGATATTGAATTGTGTGATTTAGGGATTATTGATAGTGTTAATATGACACCGTTGAAGTGGTGTGAATTAGCAGAAACGATTTTTCCCTATTTGCATCGAGAGGATATTTCGGGAATTGTTGTGACACATGGCACGGATACGATGGAGGATACGGCAATGGCGTTATCCCTCATGTTACGTAATCTGAATAAACCGGTAGTTCTTACGGGAGCAATGCTGCCAATAGATCAGGATAGAGCGCATGTGCAACGGCATTTGGAAGATAGTGTTTTGGTTGCTGCGAGTGGTGTTATTCCTGAAGTGGTGTTGTGTTTTTCTGGGGATAGGGAATCTCGTTTTACAAATATATATCGTGGGTCGACGATTTTTAAGTATAGTTCTCGCGGGAGTGATTCATTTCGTTCTACCATTGAACATTTGGCGATGGTACGTGATGGAAAAATTAATGTGTCTGAGAATTATGCAATTCGATATGCGGGAGAATTGCCGGAACTGGTCTCTGGATTTAATTCTCATGTTGGTTTGATTACATTGATGCCTTGTGATGAGTATGTGCTTTCTAATTATAATTCTTCTGTGTTGGAGGGGATGGTTTTAGATGCTCAGGTGGGAGTGGGGATCAATCCTGTGCGTTATGAATTTGTGAAGAAGTATTTGGATCGAGGAGTTCCTGTGGCGATTCGAACATCGATTGAATCGAATCTTACTCTTGCGGCGACGTTGCGTGATGAAGAGTTGGAGAAGAGGGGGGCAATTGCACTGGGCTATTTGAGTGCGCGAAAAGCGATGGTTAAAATGCGGTGGGTGCTTGCTCAAACGGCAGGGGATATTAGAAAAACGAAAGAGATGATGCGATACGATTTTGCGGGAGAGGTGCTTTAACTTTTACTTTTGTTTGGCTGGCGAATTTCCGAATGGTTTTTGTATTAGCCTTTTTGCTTTTCCTGTATTATTCTACGAGCATATTCTGCGACTTCTTTATTTGCGGCAACGAGGAATTGTTTGCCTAATTTATGCTGCTGATGGTAGGTAATAGGTGTTCCATCAATATAGGTGATATAGGCACCGGCTTCTTGAGCAATAATATGGGGGGCACAGATGTCCCATGTGCTGCATTTATCGGGTGTTTCTGTTGTATGCAGATCGGTGATTCCGGCTGCAACTTTCATGATGCGTAGTCCTTCACTACCGCAAATCATAATTTTTTTGCTGTGAAGTGCTTCAAAGATATGTTTCCATTTTTCGATGATCAGGGCGTCTTTGGATATGGTGAGGCTTAGGTCTTGATAATCTTGATTTTTTTTGGTTGCAAGTTTTGTTTTTGTGCCTAGTGGACTGATGCAATAGGCACCTTGTGATTTTATGGCATAATAGTATTCTCCCGAAACGGGTTTGTAGACTATGCCAAATATAGGAATATTTTTTTGGGTAAGGCCAATATGGATGGCGAACTGATCGGAATGTTCGGTAAAACTGCGTGTGCCATCAATGGGATCGATGTACCAAATACGATGGCTTTTGGTGTTGATGTCTTGTAGTTCTTCGCTGATAATGCCATCTTTGGGAAATGCTTTTTGCAAGCCGTTGATAATGATGTGATTGGCTAGAATATCGGCATTTGTGACAAGGGTATGGTCATCTTTTGTTTTTGTTTCCATCTTGCTGTAATAGATTTTGAGAATGGCTTTGGTTGCTTGTTTGGCAATTTTTAGTGAGATTGTGAGTTCACGCTGGTATTTTTGGTTCATGATTTAAGGTTTGCAGGGAGTTATTTATATGTTTTGATTTCTGTGTTTTCTTTCTCTGTTCGGGTTTATTCCTTTATTTTTTTACTTTTCCACTCTGTTTCATTATTTCATTTCTTTCTTTTTTACTTCTTTGTTTAACCAGTCGTTGTATTCGAAGAGGATGGCTTGTGAATCGAGTTTGCCGGTTTGTTCTTTTATTTTGTCGGAGATGAGATGAAAGATGTCGTTGGATTTGATGATGAAATCTGCTTCAAGTAATGAGGGGTCGTTGGTTTGGGTGAATTTGTCAACGATGGCTTGTTTTATGTTTGCTCGTAATTGGATGTTGTCCCAGACGGCGTCCCAGTCACCGGCAAATTCTTTGATACGTCCAGCCATGCGTTTTAAGATGTCGGAGTTGCCGTTGATGAAGTCATCGGTGAGTTCTAATTGGTCGGTTTTAGGGTTGTACACCATTAAGTCGACAAAGGCGTTTTCTTTTAGCGGATCGTCATCCCATTCTTTGCGAATTTCGGTTATTCTGAGGATACGTTTGTATTTTTTGAGGCCGGAGATGACGGGGTTGGCAATGACAATGATGTCAATGGCTTTGAATGAGGTTTTGGGAACGCCGATATCGTTGACGACTCTATCGTATACTCCGTATGGGCTGTCAGCGTGGATGGTGCCTGCGACGACGTTGGCGGCAGCGCCGACACGCATGGCTTCAAAAAGCGCTACTGCTTCTTTGCTTCTTACTTCGCCAACAAAGATGGCGGAGTCGCCTAAACGCAGGGTAGAACGAATACCAATAGAGGCGTCTACTTCAGAACCGGGGGAGGAGAGGGCGGAGGCTACTTTGAGTGCTTCGAGATTGTATCCTAATGTACGCAGTGATTCTTGGGGCAGTTCAAAGGTGTCTTCAATGGTAATAATTCTGGTTTTGCGCATGATTTCAACAAGGAAACTTCCAAGCAGACTGCTTTTTCCACTAGATCTTGTTCCGGCGATGAGGATGGCGGCGTTGTTGTCAATGAGAAAGCTGAGGAGGCCTGCGGCGAGGGGGTTGAACATTTTTACTTTTGGCTGAAGGTATAATGGGAAAGTCCAAGGGTAGTCACGATGTCTTCTAAATGAGAAGGCGAGGCCGGAAGGATTGAGGGGTGCGGTGATGGCGGCGACACGTGAACTGAAACCAGTTACTTTGAGTTCTGTGTCAAGAATGGGATTTGCTTCATCAAAGGGGCGGCCGCTGATTAAACGTAGTTTTGTGGCCCAGCTTTCCACTTCGAGATGGGTGGGGTAAATGTTGGTGTAGCAGTCACCGTAATCTTGGTGGACGATAAAAATAGGAAGTTGACCATTGGGTGAATTTATGTTGACGTCTTGTACTCGGGGATCGGCGAGAAGGAGTTCAATTAAGCCAAAGCCGACGGTGTAGCGAAGAAGGGCTTGAGCGAGTTGGTTGACTTTTTCTTCAGGAATATCGAGGTTGCGATGTGAGATTAAGTCGTTTAAGAGATCTTTACCTATGCTTAAGAAGACGTCTCGCATACGTTCTGGATCGACGAATTCTTCTTTAGCTGGTTTATGTTCGGCCATGATACGTTTTGCGTCATCGAGGAGTTCGTAGAGTTCTTCTTCAAATGTAAATTCAGGAGGTGTGAGATGGTACATGATTTTGATGTTGTCATCAAATGAGAAGATGTTTACTTGAGAGGATTCGTTGTCGGAGGGGCTGGAGGTGAATTGATAGCTTTCTTGTAAGTTGCCTTCGGGATAATCGGTTACGAGCTTTGTGTACATAAAGTCGGGACGGGTGGTTGGGTGAAAGATGTTGTTGTAGATGGTGCGATCTGCGAGAGTGTACTCTTTGGTATGCGGGAGGAGGAGAGTGATGAGAGGGAGTTGTTCAATGGATTTGAGGGTTTGTTCAATTATTTGAATGAAGAGTTGTTGAGAGAGTTTGTGACGATTATCGATGATGTTGTCCAGAAGAGTTTTTTCGCGGCGTTCGAGACGTTTGAGTTGGACGTAGGCAGCAAAAGGATCTTCTTTGAGGGATTTTGTGAGCAGTGATTGAAATTGGGCGAAACTTGTGCGGATGTAGCGTTCGTGCTCGGGATTAGTAATTATTTTGGTGTAGGTTGTACGTTCCTCTTTATTGAGGCGTTTGTATAATAAAGCGAGGTCGATGAGATATTTTACTTGGGGATAATCATATTCATATTCACGAAATTGGCTGAGAAGAATAATGGTGATACCAGAGTTTTGGAGTAGGAGATCGACGGTTTTTGCCATACATATTTCGCTGTATTCCAGAGAAGGAGGAAATGGGCATTTTTCCAGATAAATTTTGAGAATTTTGTTTTCTCCTTCGTGGTAGGTTTCGTATTCGAAACATTTTTTGGGATTTTGGTCATCTATCATCTTTTCTCTAACACCTTTCTATTTTGCTTCTTATTTTGAGGGAATTGCACTTATTAAGTTTGTGTGATTTAAGTCTGTGTGCTACTTTTTAATGCTCACATAAGTTTATTATGGTTTCTTGCTCTTTAAGTTTGAATGCAAGGATATTTACTATAACTTAAACTAATACGTTTCCGATTAATAAATTTATTTGTATTATGGCAACACCAACAAAAATAGTGCAGGAGAGTGGCAGTTTTGATAGTTCTAAGCTTTATGTATGGGTGAAGAGTTTAGAGAGTAAGGCAAATAGTTTATTGCGAGAAGTGGATTTAGTGAAGAATGATTCTATCAAAAAGAGTAGTGAGCTGAAGAAACAGATTAAATTGATGGGTGATGAGGTTTTAGAGGTTAAACGACAGCAGGAACTGATGAGGCGGCAGATGGATTTGATTGTGAAAGAGTTGAAACAGACGGCGGGTAAAGAAGAGATTATGGTGTTGCGCAAGTATGTGGATTATTGGAATCCGTTGACGTTTGTGACACAGCGGGATGTAGAGAGAGTGGTTACAGCCAAACTGGGGGAGAGAGGAAGAGTTGAGAGTGAGCGAGGCAAAAAAGAAGTAGTTGAGGGGGCAAGTTTGGGTTTGCAACAAAAGACATAAATACTCTTATTATTTGATTATTTCACACGTTTATTATAATAACTATCAAAAAGGTGATGATATATGCCAGCGTTTACTCAAAGTGGATTACCTGTTTCTGATGTAGAGCAGTTACGTGCGCAGGGAGTGACAGATAATGATATTGTGGAGCAGTTGATGCGTGGGGGGTTTTCTCCAGATCAGGTGCATGCGGCGATTTCACAAATTGATTCTTATGGTCAAGGGGGAAATGGAGGGGGAAGTATGACGGGGTTAGGAAGTGGCATGATGCTTAATCCACCGAGTGGTGGGAATTATGGTTTGGCGGGGCAGCAATCACCGCAACAAGGAGAAGGGACGGATGCGTTGTATGGCCGTATGGAGGAGTTAGTGGAGAGGATTGTGGATGAGAAATGGGATGAGCTGATAACTGAAGTTAAAAAAATAATTGAGTGGAAAGAGAAGTTTGAGGATAAGCAGAAAATACTTGAGAGTGATGTGAAAAAGCTTAAAGAGGATTTTGGGGCATTACATCAAGGGGTGCTAGGAAAGTTAGAGGATTATGATACACGTATGGGTGATGTTGATACGGAGCTCAAAGCGGTGGGAAAAGTGTTTAAAGATACAATTCCGATGTTTGTTGAGAATGTAAAAGAGTTGAGTTCAGTGACAGAGAGGTTGAAGAAGTAGATTTTTTTTTGATGTGTTTCTTTTTTTTTGAGAATTTATTAATTTATTTTTTTAACACGATTAGATTTATGCTGCAGATCCAGTTAGAAGAGCTACGGCAAAGATGGCGATTGTGAAGAGGACAAGAACGCCGAGTACTTTTGGATGAAATAAGGTTGAGTAAATATTTTGCTGGAAGTTGCCGGTTGCTACACCGCCACTATTTGTGGAGCTACTATATACGTTGGTTGTGTTGCTGCTATACATACTTGATGATGTAGAACTAGGCTGGATGGATGCTTCGGTGAGTTGTTGTCCTAATACATTGGCAAATGCGGCGAAGACGATGATTATGGCAACACCAACAATGACCCATCCGACAGCACGATCATTTTTTACATAATCCCAAATGTTTGATTCTTTGGCGCCAAATACTTGAAAGAGGAGGATGAGGAGCAGGAAGAAAATAATGGCGACAACAAACCAAGGGATCATGAAGTTGATGACTTTGATGATAGTATCTGAGAGCAGGGCCATGAATGAGATGGCTACAGCGATAATGGAATTAATGCCAATAGAATCTCCCACGGCTTTGGTTTTTTGCAGGATGGCAAAGACCATGGCGAAGATGAGAATGACGGGAAAAATACTGCTAAATGATTGAAGTAGGCCGAGGTCGAGGATGGTTGCCATTTTTAGTTATTTAGTTCTATTTTTATTTTTTACTCTAGTTTTATGTATATTTTCTATGATGTTTAGGGTATTATTGTGTTTATTATTTTGGGATTATTTTTTTTGTTCAAACATGCTGGAGATACCTCCCCAGACTTTTTTGAATGTGTCCATACCAGTGGTTGAGGTAGGTTCACGGGTGATAAACCAAATAATTAGTCCAAAGATTAACAAGATGACCATGAGTTCGGTGATGTCGGGAGTCCACCAGTAAAATGTGTCGCTAGGGCCAGTCCATATACGCAGAGATGCTCCAAATATGTAGATGACGAAACCAAGAGCGGCGAGAGCTATAACAGGTGTGGCGGCGGCGGCAAAACCGGTGCCAAAGATACCCATGAGGAGAAGCAACATGATGGCAGCAATAGAGACAAGGGAGATACTTGGAAGTGTTTCATTCATGACTTGGACGGGGTCGTAGCCGAGGGGATACGTTCCACCAATATGGGGGGCGATAAATAAGAGCCCGAGAGTGAGGGCGATGATGACATTGAATTGTTTTTTATCACCTAGAATTTTTGTTTTTTGCATGACGGCAAATACGATGGTGAAGACGAGAATAAATGGGAGTAGAACGTCCATTATACCGTATGCTTGAAAGTATGTTGCAAGGTTGTAAAATGATAATGCCATGATGTGCCTCCTTTTTTTGATTTATTTTTTTGTTTCTTTTGGGGGTGATGAATCTTTGGTGATGTAGTACATGAATCCCAAGATTATGATGAGGAAGATGATGCCGCTGGTCCATTCAGGGTTCCAGTTGGAGCCAAGACTTGTGAAATAGCTGAGCCAGCCTAATGAGTTGAGGAATATGGCGACGATGCCTATGAACATGAAAAACATGAAAAATTTTATCCAGTTGGGATAGTCTTTTAATGTGAATTCGCCGGTGCCAAAGAATACGCCGACGAGTAAGAGGAATGAAACAGCGAGGAGGAGCAGCAGAACTATTTGGGCCATGACTTGATTTATGACGGCAACGAGCTGGGTTGAGGCGATGACTAGAAATGCAATGACGAATGCAATCATGGCATTGAGATTTTTTTTGGTGTATTCTTTGCCATCGATTTTTTCAATGCCTAGAATACGGGTTTTTTCGAAAATGGCAAATACTATTGTAAATATGAGCAGAAAAGGCAGTACAATATCATACATTCCTATTTGATCTAGGAATGATATTACACCTCTAAACATACTTTCTTGGGCCATCTATTATTCCTCTTTTGACTTAGTTTTTGACTGGGTTTATAAAAAAAGTAGACTATATAAATGTTTCTTCTTTTTGCTTGTTTTTTCTGTTTGCTGTATGACGAGGAGTTTTTCTACTTATTACTATCATTATATCATTAAAAACGATGGGTTTAAATACTAGTTTTGTTTTGTTTTTTTATAAAAATGAGGTGGATTTACGTGTTACAACAGAGTGCGGGCAAGAAAAGGTTTGGATCTATTTTTGTGTTGATGTTATTGTTTATTTTGCTCTCTTTTTCACTCTCTTCTTTGAGGGTGTTGGCTGAGTCGTCTCCTTTGTCTCCTGTTAGCGTGTTGTCGGTGGTTAATCAAATTAAACCAAGTGAAGTGGCATCGTTTAAGGTTACTATTACAAATCCGGTAACAGTTGTGCAGAGGTATACTCTCTACTCGTTACAGGTGGGGCAAGGATGGGATATTGAGGCTTCACCAATTCATGATAAGATTGTGGAGCTAGAACCAGGAAAGAGTTATACGGTTCTTATGAAAATTAGGGCGGTTGAGGAGTTGCCACCGGGTGTTTATGCGATTTTATTAAGTGTGGATAGCGATTTGGGAGAAAAACAAACTGTACCACTTAAAGTGTATTTGAGTCCAGAGTATGCGGTTGATTATCTGCCTTCGATTCACACGGTTATTGATATGGATGAGAAGATAAATCCGCAAAAACCTTTGTCGGTAAAGTTATTTTTGGAAAATAAAAATCCACTTAATTTGACTGGTTTAACGGTTAAGGTTACCAGTGATATGTCGGAGTTTCAAAAGGAATTTAAAGTTGATTTGCCTCCACTTGAGAAGAAGACGTTGGAATTTACGATAATTCCTTCAGAGATTCAACAACCAAAAGAGTATACGCTGTTTTTTGTGTTTGAAAAAGAGGGGCAAGTGGTGAAAGTGGTTGAGAAGAAAGTGGCAGTGGAGACGATTGCTTCGCCGTTTGTGGTTGATGTTGCTTATGATACGTTTTTGCTCAAGAAGTTTGGTTTAGCAACGATTACAAATAAAGGGAATGTGCTCAATGAGCAGAAGGTTAGGGTTCCTGTGTCGTTTTGGGAGTATTTAGTGGCGGGAGGAGTGGAGAGTCGTGTGCGAGATACAGGTGGGTTTTATTTAGAGTGGACGAGATCTTTGGCACCACATGAGTCTTTGGCGTTGCCGTTTGTGATTAATTATCGCATTTATTTGTATTTTGTGTTGTTTGTTGTGTTGTTTGTAGTATTTTATGTTTCGGTTCAGTCACCGGTGGTTATTAAGAAGAGGGCGCTTGTGACACAGGTAGGGGAAGAGGGAGCTTTATCTGAGATTAAAGTGACGCTTGATATTGTTAATCGTAAGAATAAACCTCTTAAAAATTTAGTTGTGCATGATGAAGTTCCGGCGATTGCACATGTGGAGAGGGGTGCGGATATGGGGACGTTAAAGCCGGATGAAATCAAACACCTGGGTGGAGGTACGAGGATTTCGTGGCACATCTCAGAGTTGGATGGGGAGGAAGAGAGGCTTATTACGTACAAAGTACGAGCGAAATTAGATATTTTAGGGGAGTTGGATTTACCTCGAGCAGGTGTAGAATATAAGAAGAAAGGCCTTGCGAGTAAAAGCTATTCCAATGGAGTGCGTTTAGGTGGAGGAAAGTAGTAGATAGGATAGAAGCACTGCACAATAAAAATGTTTATATATGAGGAAGTGTTGTGAGTGTTATAAAAAAATGATATATTAAAGAGGATGTGATTACTATGAAAGACTTTTTATTGCAGTTAAAAGAAAAGTTTAGTCGGCCTTCCCAAGATAATAGTCCGGAAGGGTATGTGGAAGTTGGGCAGACGCCTGCAGCGGGGGAGAAAGCAAAAATTTCTGTTCGACCGTTTGTGATGGAAGAGTTTGAAGATATTAAAGAAGTGCTTGATGTGTTGCGAGAAGGTTCAACGATTGCTCTTGTGAATATTCGTCCTCTTAAAGACAAAGATTTAGTTGAGTTGAAGAGAGCAATTACGAAATTGCGAAAAACCTGTGAAGCAATTGATGGGGATATTGCGGGATTTGGCGAGGATTATGTTGTTGCGGTGCCTTATTTTGCGCGAATTCATCGGGCGGGTATGCCACAGACGTCTAGTGTGGAATAGATTGATTGTTTAAAAGAATTTTTTTTCTTTTTTGTTTGGTGTTTTTCTGTTTTTGGTGGGGATTTGTGGTTATGTTTTAGGTTTTTTTGGGATTGTTCTTAATTGGCGAAACATTTAAAAAACAGTGGTGTTGCTCTATGTTTTAAGCCACGGTGGCACAATCTGGTAATGCGCAAGATTGCTACATGCGTTGATGCAAGAATAAGGTTTTCCTTTCGATGAGCATCAAATCTTCGCAGATATCTTGTCCCTTTGGGATTCCCGGTTCAAATATTAGTGTATTGATACTGATTCGAATGCTGGTGTGAAAGTCCGGGCCGTGGCGCTTTTTATATTTTATTTTTTTATGTGTTTGGTATATTTTAAAATGGGTCGATTTTATATTTTTGACAGAGAGGGGTTATTTTTTTTTCTAGATTTGAAAAGTTAAGAGGTTTGCCGTTGCGGTGATAGGTGTGTGTGAATGAGTTTCGTGGTGGAGGGATAGAGTAATTCTTTTTAAATTTTCCTCTGGGAAATATAGCAAAGTATATAAATGAAAAAGGGTTCTCTGGAAGTTGATGAAAAAGAGAGTGTATGGACAGGGTAGTTCTGAGCATGATGCGGTTGTACGTAGGAAGATGGGTTTTATTGTGTTCATTGTTCTTATGTTGATTGGTTTACTTGTGGGTGTGTTTTGGTTTACAGGACGAGAAGAGACGGTGACGGGGAAGGCGGGGGAGCTGTATACTGGGCAAATTGAATGTAATGGAGGTAATATCGGGTATGTTATTTCACAAGATAGTGGTTTTCAGATAATGTGTACTACTCCTTTTGGTAATAGTTTTAAATGGGCGATGTGTGATGCTCCAACATCGGAAAATTATGCTGGTTTGAAATTTGTAAGTGATATGCTTGTAGAAAATAAACATTATTTATGTTCTAAGAAAAATTGGTATGTTTGTGAGGATAGTACTCCGAATGGTGATGTATATTTCGAGCCTGAGGATCATGTGAGTGATGGAACACAAAAATATATCTGTAAAGGGGGTCAGTGGTTGAATTATCCATGTGTTTCTGGAGATATTGATGGTAATTTTTTTTGTAAAGATAAGAAATGGATTGATACGGGCTGTTCTGATTCAATTACTTTACAAAATGATGGTGCAATTTTGTGTGGGAATTCTAAAGTAAAGAGTAGGGGGTGTTTTAGTTATAGTGAAGGGTTTTTAGATAAAGGGAATGATGGTAAAGTGTATCAATGCAATAAATATGGGTCAAGTTATAAATGGGATACTGTATGTAAAACTGCTTCTTCTGTTTTTGCTTCTGACGGAAAAGTATTGTGTAATGTACAAAGTGGTTTAGGTGGGAGTGCATTATGTGAGGGAAAAGAGATGGGTTCTATTGCTATTGTAAATGGAGGTAAAGCTTATGTTTGTGATGGTTCTGTGTGGTCTCCTATTTGCAAGAATACAGATCGAGGACGTTTGAATGATCATGAAAATTTGTTGTGTAATCTTGGAAGTGTAGGTTCGCAAGAGGATCAACTTTGTGAGGAAAAAAATGGTGGGAAAAGTACATATGCAGTAATAAATTCTGAAGAAATACTTTATAAATGTGTGAATGCGAAATGGGTTAATCTGAAATATGATTGTGAGGGGTATTGTGGGGTGGGATGTGCATTTAAGTCGTGCGGGAAGGGGAAATATTGTAGCACTGATAACAAGTGTACTGATGCGAATGTCGTTACAATACAGCCGCAGTCGTTTGAGTTGAAAAATATGGGAGATGTTACTATTTTTCAATTAGAGACGGGTGAAACATATCAGATGGCTTATTTTAATATATTATTGTTTAATACCATTTCAATTGGAAAATTAGGATTAGATTCTGTTGAGAATTGGGTTGTGGATGGTGATGGTTCAGTTTCCCATACGTATGCATTATCAAAATGGTATTTAAAAGTGATTGTGAAGGATATTAGTTTGGAGAAGGTTTCTGGAACATTTCAATTGGTTGATACTGGTTCTGATGAGTGTAGTAGTTCGTGGTATGATTTTAGTAAGTTTAGTGATGGATCAAAGATTGGATGTCTTGGTGATGAAACATGGTGTGCAATTGAAAATAAGAAGAATGTTAAGAATGTGTATAAAGAGGGGATGGGGAAATATTTGTATTGTGATAGTTCTACGTTGGCAAAAGGGTGTGAAGATGGTGAGTGGTATTATTCTAAGACTGAATCTACGACAGATACTAATGGAAAAGAGGTGAAAAAAGAAAGTATTTCTGGACCTTTTACTGGTTGTGCTAATCCGGATAAAAGTGAAAAAAAATGGTGTCCTGTGCAAACAGTGGAAAAACATATTTATGTTACTGATAAAGGGGTGAAGAAGTCATGTACATCTGGGGAAATGGGGTTTGGGGTTAAGGAAAAGAGTGTGACGGGTCAGAGTGGGGCAGGAGAGAAGGTTATGAAAGGTGATGTGAATTGTGATGGGAGTGTTGATAATGATGATATAACAATTCTTTTTAAGTATTATGCGTTTGATAATAAATTTCCAGAAAGTTGCTTAAGTGCTATGGTTGCGGCACATCTTGATTGTGATACAGATATTGATAATGATGATATTACTTTGTTGTTTAATTTTTATGCTTTTGATAAAGGTTTTCCTTCTTGTTAATTGATTTATAGATAATTCTGTGGGTTATATTACATCTTGTACCAAATTATCTAAGCATAGTTGCGTAAATTGAGTTCCATTAAACTGCATTTTTCCCCTTATTGCTTGCTGCTGGACATAACCTGCATTATGAAACTATGCTTAATAGGACAATTCTGAATAGTTGTCATATAAACAGCAGGATGGTCCATATTTAAATACATATTTAATACTCCATGGTTTTTTTTATAAATTATTTTTTGTTTTTTAATGAATATATCTCTCGCACAACTTCCTCCGTGGTAAATGAATTATCAATAATATGTTCATTTTCTATACATTCTGTGTTTAGCCAATTCCACGTTGTGGTTACACGTTCAACACCTCTTTTTTTATATCCTTCTCGTATGCTATCTCTGGCAATACATTGCTCTAAAGATGCAACGAGAGTAATGTACAATGGGTTTCCCTGAATAAGATTTTTAAGTTCGTTACACTGTTGTTTATTTAATAATCCTTCAATAACGGGCGTATACTTTTGCGAAATAAGCTCTTGGAGTAATGGCGTTAGAATATGAAATACAAGTGATTTTTTTTCAAATGAATAAGGACCACCTACAAGATTTAAACAGCAATCATCAATACTGAAATATGAACAAGACTGTCCATTTTCTCGCATCATTCTCACAAGGTTCTTTGCGATGGTTGTTTTTCCTACACCAATTGGTCCGCGAACAATTATGTAATCATGGTTCATGATGGAGATGTTGTCTGGCATTTGTTATAATTGACTCTGCGCCGGTTTTTTGCACGATTTCTAGTGCTTTTTTGTACTGTTCCTGTTTTTGTGCTTTTTTCTCTTCTATTTTGAACAAATCAGGCGGAAGAACAGAAATCAAGAGAGCATATGTCAAGAGATGATTTCGAATGAGCATTTCAGGATAGATTTTTTTCATGGTTTTAGAATAGGATGTTTTTCGCAGGGGATGTTGGATATGATGTGCGATTTCATGGGTAATTAAACAGATTAATTGTTCTGGGGTATATTTTTGCTCTCCTTTTAGAGTAGTTCGTGCCAAGGAAATAGTCAATGGATCGGAAAATCCTGATGGAAGTCCTGAACGAGGCATGCTGGGAATAACGTAGATAGTTATTTTTTGGTTATTTTCAATCCCCAGCGTTTTCGACATATTCTCTTTCATTTGTTCTAAAAAAGAGATATTTTCTGGCACAAATGTCTTGGAAAATTCATTACATATTGTTCGTCTTTTCTCAAAGAAACTATCTGATTCATTCCGGTTTATTAACTGTAATAGAAAGCGATCGTATGCGGGAGAGTATTGGAAGGTGAGGGTGGTATTGTTAGTCATGGTACTGAGTTTTAATGAGGTTATGTATTGTTTTCTGATAATTCTCTAATGTACACTGGGTCCACTGCCACAAGAGGCACAGCCGGAACTGCAACAACTGCTACAGGATGTTTTTGCTGATGAAATATTCCAGAGTTCAGGAATTTCTCCAAAATATGTTTTATATGCTTTGACAAATTGGTCAATGGGGATTTCTTCGTTCATGGGGGTATGACTTGTTTTTGGTGTATGGTGAAGATATCTTCCGACAAATTGTGAACAAAATGCATGGTATTCTCTTGTAAAGAGGATAAATTGATGCCAAACTTCATCTACTTTAGGACTTGTCATGGCCATATTTTCTGGTGTAATGGTTGCCAGAAAAACATATTTCTTAAATTCCACTAAGTGTTGAAGGTATTCTTCTGATGTATTAAATACATCTTTTTGTAGTAATTTTTCTTCTAGGTATGGGGCATTGAATGTATCTAATCGGTGTAATAAATCTCTGCTGGTTTCAGGGAGTATTATATCTGTTCGTGCTTTTATTTGGTATTTCTGTCTTTGTTGATAGATTCGTTGTTCTAATGGTTGTGGGTTCATGTTTTTGCCTCCGGTGTTATGTTTTTAATGTTTGATTGTGCTTTGTGCAATATTCACTGTTGTGTGCTTTATTTAGACAGGGAGTGCCGTCACGACATAAAGAGGGGCATTTCTTTTCATTCTGGACTTGAAGCGATAAACACGGTAATTCAACCATACGCAAGAGGTATTTCTAAAAGATATATACTTTTTGCACATGGAATGTGTACTAGTGTGTATTCCAAAAGATTTTTAAAGTAGGGTAATTAAAGCAGTTTATGAAACGAAAAGTTGTAAAGCATGGATATGCCACGTTAACTGTTTCTTTGCCTAGTATTTGGGTTAAAAAACATGGAATAAAACAAGGAGATGAGGTTGAAATAGCTTTACAAAGAAAGTCGCTGATAATTAATCCAGAACGGAAAAAAAGTTCAAAATTTGTTGAAATACACATCCCAACCTCTGAAAAATTTTCTCCTCGAGATATAACTCGACTTTATGTGCTGGGGTATGACGAAATCAAAGTAACATTTCAAGATAAAAATGTTATTTCTCTGATTGAACGAGAGATTTCCTATTTACTTGGATTTGAAATAGTTACTGTAACAGAAAACACTTGTGTAATTAAAAATGTTGCTCAGGGTATCGAAGAACAATTTGAAAATATGCTTAATAGACTTTTATTTATTCTTATTTCAATGGGGGAAGAATTGGAGGAAGGGCTGAAAAGATCTAATTATGACAAAGTTAAACTTACACTTACAAAAGAGATCGAATGTAATAAACTTTCTTTGTTTTGCCGAAGAATGTTTAATATTCAGGATTATCAGGGTGAGAAAAATCCTTACATTTTATATACGTTGATTACCATGATTGAAGCGACAATGGACGAATTTCGGTTTCTGGCAGAGTTTGTTTTGACGCATAAACCAAAAATACGAAAAGAGATTTTTACCTTTTTTCAGTATATCAACAAAATGAATCGATCTTTTTATTCTTTGTTTAAACATTTTGACCAAGAATTGTTTATTCAGTTTAGAATGGAAAGAAAGATGGCGGAAAAGAATGTTGAGAAGTTTTACAAATTGGGTTCATCTAATATTTATGTTTTCAATCGTCTCTATACGGTACAGGAATTAGTTCATCATATGACTTATTTTTAAAATGGAAGAAATAATCGATTATGTAGATGAAAAGGACAACGTGCTAGGTTGTGCTTTGAAACATGAAGTGAAACAAAAGAAATTAAATTATAGGTCAGTTCATATTTACATTTTTAATAAAAATCATGAATTATTGATTTGTAAGCGCCCTGGGTCAAAAGAAAGTTATCCGAATCAATGGACTTCGGCAGCGGGTGGGCATGTGAAAGCAGGAGAGTCTTACAAAGATGCTGCGGCGAGGGAATTGCAGGAAGAATTAGGGATCAATGTGCCTCTTAAAAAATTATTTAAGTTAAAGTATATCCACCCTCGGGGTAATGTTGTGTTTATAGAGTTATGGGGGGGTTTGTGTGAGGAGCATTTTGTTTTTGATAAAACTGAAATTGTACAACACAAATTTATATTGATTCCACGATTAAAATCTGAAATTAAGCAGAATTCTACTGCTTTTGTTGATCCATTCTTAAAACTGTTCGAAAAGTTTATAAAATAGAAACTTTAGAGTAGTATCTATGCCCGTCCCCTCTCTTTCCCGAAAAGTGATTATTGTAGATGGAGTTACTAATGCGGGTAAAACTACGCTTATCCAAGCATTGCGTAAACAAATGCCTGGTTCAACTATATTAAAATTTAGCGACTATTATCAGAAACAAGTGCAGAGATTACAGGGGAAATGTGATCCTTATCTTACAGAAATACCAGAATCCATCAGAAAAGATGCGGTTGATTACAATTTAAAACGTGTTGAAGCTGCCGTGGTATTTATGAAGAATAATTATTTAGATGATTTTATTTGTGAAAGATTGCATCCTACTGATTATGTATACCAAAGAATAGTTTTAGATGTGGATGCAAATTGGACATATGATTTTTTGGAGAATCAGATTAATCTTTTTGAAGGTAAGTTAGTTATTCTATCTCTTAATGACCAAGTGTTAAGGGAGAGGATGGAAAAAACTCTTGAGCAACGAGCGAGAAAAAATGGCCCCTCATTTGAGATTCCAACACATCTTTTTGATTACGATAACAATCGACGAAAGAGAGATTTATACATGGATTTTTTTGAGAAAAGTAAGATCCGTAACAAACAGATTTACGATACTTCTGATTTAACTGTAGATACAATTGTTAGAGAAATCATGGTTTAATATTTTTGGATTATATTCTCCACTATCTTAAACGAATTCTCTGCGGCAATGTGTTTAAATGCATTATAATCTTTTACGGCTGTGCCGTTGGCTTGGTCTGAAATAGTACGGATGATAAGATGAGGGATGTTGTTGATGGTACATACTTGGGCGACGGTTGCTCCTTCCATTTCAATGCAGTCACCTTGTAATTCTTCTGTAAGATATTTATGCTTCTTTTTTTCACGTTGGGTGAAGAATTGATCGCCGGTGAGAATTCTGCCGGCAATTATTTTGTGTTTGTGTAATTTCGTGGTTAGGGCAATGGTGAGAAGTGTTTTATCAGCGTTAAAAAAACGATAATTTGTGTAAGAAATCTGTCCACGTTGAAATCCAAGTGCAATAGCATCAAAATCGTGATGCACAGAATCTTTTCCGATAATAACATCTCCTATGTTTAAATTTTTGTTTAATGAGCCGCCAACTCCAGAGAGGAGGATGGTTGAAACTTGGAATTTGTCGATAAGATATTGGCTTATCATGGCGGCAAAGACTTTTCCAACGCCGGATTTGACGATGATGACGTTTTTGTGGTGGAGGGTGCCTTGGTAGAAGGTGAATGTTTTATAGGATGTTTTCTTGGAGTTGTGCAGAGATTTTAGATAAATTGAAATTTCTTCATCCATGGCGCCAATGATGCCTATTGTCATGTGGTGCTTGTGATGTTTGTTGTTAAAAATGTTTCTGTTAAAAATGAGAATATTAGCCCATTTTAGCGAAAGATTTATATATCGTTTGTTTCTTTCTAGTGGTGAATGAAATCTCTACAGAATATTCTCGTGGGAGCAGTACTTGGTTCGTTGTATGGTTGTGTAAGCGAACCTACTTTGAGTTATCAAGCAGTTACATGCAAGTCGGATCAGGATTGCAAAGGAGAGAGAATTTGTAATGTGGTGAGAGGAGTGTGTGAGGATCCTGTACAAACGAGTTCTTATGATATTAATCAAAGTAGGAATTATGACGCAGGTGGACAGCGACAATATGATGCAAGTTACTCTATGGATATGGCAGTGACTGATTCTTATTCTGGGCAGGATATCTCTATTGGTTCTACCGATAAAGGGTATGACCTTGCGCAGAAAGTGATTAAAGGAGATGTTAATTGTGATGGGAAGATTGATAATGATGATATAACAATTCTTAATGATTATGTGAATAAGAAGATTACAGAATTTAAAGATAGTTCTGGCAAATCATGTGGCTCTACTCCAGAGAGTGTGGGTGATGTGAATTGTGATGGGAAGATTGATAATGATGATATTACTTTGTTGTTTAATTTTTATGCTTTTGATAAAAGTTTTCCTTCTTGTTAATTTATAGAAGTGTTTGAATAATTAATTTTTTCTTGTCAAACTTCAATTTAATTATTTTAGAATAATTATAAATTTAAACAATTTAAATTTTTTAGAAAGCAATTGATATACCAAGTTTTATTCCATTCGATATTTTTACATGTTTCTTCTCCTGGAAATTTATTTGGAGACATTAGGAATAGTTTCTGTTCTAAGTCTACATATCCATAGGAACTTATGAGATATAAATCTGGATTCTGATTTAGAGCACATTTATATGAATCTAAACAGGGGAGAAATCTATCGTTAACGTTCTCTTTTGAAATTATTCTGGTGAATTTTAATTTATTCTCTCGATTTTTTTTTTGGTA